>JAFVDW010000109.1 GCA_017478245.1 Lachnospiraceae bacterium | reverse complement strand
GACACCAACACAACCACTCTTAACATATGGTTACACCCTTCTCTCCGCTCTCGCATTTACCCACAATGTAAGGAGTCTCTCCTGCCGCAGCAATAGCTTCCATCGCCTTGTCCACATCTGCCGCATCCAACGCCAGCACCATGCCAAGCCCCATATTATATGTATTGTACATCATGTCGTCCGCAATATTTCCTTTTTTCTGCAGAAGTCTGAAGATGGCAGGCACCTCATAGCTATCCTTCTCCACCACCGCGCGGATACCATCGGGAAGCATTCTGGGAATATTTTCATAGAAACCGCCGCCGGTGATATGGCTACAGCCCTTCACTACCACGCCTGCATCCTTGATGGCTTTCATTGCCTTCACATAAATCTTGGTAGGGGTAATCAGCGCCTCACCAAGCGTCTTGCCCAACTCATCATAATAGGTGTCCAGACTCTCACGGGTCATCTCAAACACCTTCCGTACCAGAGAAAATCCATTGGAATGCACACCGGAAGATGCGATACCAACCAACACATCACCCGCCTTGATATTTGCTCCTGTAATCAAATCCTTTTCATCTACCAGACCCACAGCGAAGCCTGCCAGATCATACTCATCTTCCGGCATCAAACCCGGATGCTCTGCGGTCTCACCACCGATCAATGCAGCGCCTGACTGCTTACAGCCCTCTGCCACACCCTTTACAATGGTTGCAATCTTCTCAGGATAATTTTTGCCGCATGCAATATAATCCAGGAAAAACAACGGTTCTCCGCCTGCACATGCAATATCGTTTACACACATTGCCACACAGTCAATTCCCACTGTATCATGCTTGTCCATCAAAAAAGCCAGCTTGATCTTCGTTCCCACACCGTCTGTTCCCGATACTAATGTGGGCTTCTCCATGTTCTTGATTGCCTCTAAGGAAAATGCTCCTGAGAAACCTCCGATACCTCCCAGCACTTCGGGACGCATGGTCTCCTTCACATACTTCTTCATCAGCTCCACTGACTGATAGCCTGCCTCAATGTCTACACCTGCGTTTTTGTAATCCATGTTCTCTCCTCATTTCTGTATTTTATATCTCTATTTCTTCATTCCATCCAAATACGCCTGATAACCAATGCTCTGCAGCTTCTCATCCTTTGCCACTACCTGGTCTTTCAGTTTGGCACTGTACTCCTTCAATCTGGCAAGCAACACCTCATCGGACGTTGCCAGAATCTTGGCAGCCAACAGTCCTGCGTTGGCACCTCCGTTGATCGCCACTGTCGCAACCGGAATACCGGAAGGCATCTGCACGATAGAATACAGAGAATCGCGACCTCCCAGAGACGTTGTGTGCATAGGAATGCCGATTACCGGCATAGGGAAAATCGCCGCACACATACCCGGCAGATGTGCCGCCATGCCCGCTCCCGCAATAATCACCTTGAAGCCCTTCTCCTATGCGCTCTTCGCATACTCAAAGAATACATCCGGCTCTCTGTGGGCACTGATAATTGTCATTTCATAAGGAATACCAAGCTCCTCCAAAATATCAGCCGCCTTTGCCATAACAGGCATGTCCGAATCGCTTCCCATCACAATACCAACCTTGGGTGCCACCTTTTCCATATCAAAAACCAACCCTTTCTTAAATCTACATACATTTCCAGTTTACTAGAATTAATTAACAGATGCAACTGCTTTCTTACAATATTTTGTGTTTTTATTCTTAATTTTTACTAAATACACTGTTCATCTAGTGGTATATTCAGCTTTTCCGTCCCCGGCAGCACGAATCTGCCATCCAGAATAATAGGGATTTTCGTTCCATCCCCGCGCACTGCCACCAACTCGCCCAGTTCATCATAAGGAATGGTGATGTCCGTATGACAGTTAAAATACGCTTTCGCAGGGTCAGTATCCCGCAACAGGGATACCTCATTGTCCTTTGCCACAATCTCTTTGCCGTCGGGATTATACACCTTTACCTCCTCCGCATGAGAATAACAGGTGTCGCCCACCGCAAAATGAGGTCCCATCTTCTCCGCAATCAGAATCGGCATCTTTGCCTCCACACCCATTCGCTTTGCCACCACATAAGCAGTGGTATTGGTACCGATGGCAAATTCTCCCAAAGGCAGGGTCTTGTGTCTGAACAGAATATTTTCCTTGATAAAGCTTCGATTTTCCTCCTCTGTCGGGAAGTTAGAGCAGGAATAATCCGCTATTTTGCCATCCTCAAAACGAATCTCCAGATTCTTGTACTCCAATCCATTCAAAAATACACGAGTCACATGGAGCGTGCCATTTGTGCCCTTGAGCACAGGTGAAGTGAACACCTCTCCCACAGGAATGTTTACATCCGCCACACAATTCTCAAAAATCGTCTCCCGCTCCGGATGCTTCAAAGCATACAACTGTACTCTGATATCCGTGCGGTTGTCCCCCTTGCCCTTCACCTCACAATAGGTGGCTGTATTCAAGGTATCAATGAGCGTCTGCTGAATCTCCTGATACATTTTGTAATCCAATGTGTTGATACGGATGGTCTCACGAAACAGCTCCTCGAAGCAATCTCCAATCTCCGGAACCGGGAACGCAATGATGGTAAAGCTCCGCTCCTCCTCCAGAATATAGTTGCGTTGCAATTCGCCCGCCTTCGTGCGATACTCCACCCACAGCGCATTTTGCTCATCCGACAGCTTCAGATTCTCAGGCTTATTGACCGGCTCAAAATCCTTCTCTCCAAAGGTTTCCACCACCGCAGGTCCCGCATACCCTTTTGCCTCCTCCCGATACTCCTCGAAGGCTGTATGGGTCACCTCCAATTTGCGATTCACATAAGCTTTGTCCAGAAATAACGCCTTGTCATCCTTGTGGTCAAACTCATATTGTCTGTTGGGTGTCCCCCCAAAGAAGCCATTCTTGAACAAGGTGGGATGATATAAAATACTGTAAGCCGCACGATAAATCACAGGCTTCAAATCCATCTTCTCAAAATTCTCGATTGCACGCTTCATCATACGCTCAAAACCCAACTGATAACGCAGATCCACTGTACGCTTCTTGGACAAATCCTTATTGCCCAACACAAATCCCATGCGATACCCCTCTGTGTAAGTATCTGCCATAGTGTTTATGGTCTCCTGCGACAACCCTGCCATAAATCGCGCCATCGCCAGTTCATTTTCACTCACATATTCCCCATAGGCAAATAGATAGCGCACATCTGACAGTTCAGAATTCATGATGATATCCGCCGCAAAATTGCCCTCGGATACGACTAACTCCCTGGTGCGCTGCAGCGCTGCCACATCTGCATAATCGCTGACGAACCAATATATGATCTGCTGAATAGTCACATAAGCCGGAAGCCTTCCACTCTCCTGTTTTTCACAGACAAACGCTCCATAGATTTCTACGAACAGCTCCATACGAATAACCAAATCGTCCAATCTGCCCTCGTACAAAAAACCAATCATGCTGCGCATCTCTGTAAATACAAAAGAAAGTGCAGCACCCAATTCCTTCCCCAGCATTTTAACTGCATAAGCCGGGTTTAAAAAACTCTGTTCGTATTTGTCAGGCTGCACCTCCTCATAGAGAGCGGCATTTCTTGCCTGCAATTCCTCGATAGGTGCACGCTGCAATCCGCCGTTCTCAATAAACGTTCTGTTATCATCCAGAAGCAGGATAAACGACGCCACGGTTTTAAAATATTCCGTCACTTCCTCTTCCAACTCCCATTCCCCGGCAATCTCACGAATCCGCTCTACGGCAAGCTCGTATCGCTCTTTCAAAATACTTTGTTCGCTGTCCATGTACTACTCCCTTCGTCTCAAATTACATTCCCATTCTATAGTCTCATACTATAGTCTCATTCTATAGTCTCATTCTATTTTTACATTCTAAATGCTCATTCCATATGATCCTTACCTGCCGGGTCACATGCCGCTGCCAAAGTAAAGCAGAAAGCTGATACAGCCCAACACCAACAGATTTAAAAGGAAGCCCAACCACGGAAAAAATCTATAATAAATCTTATCCCTGATAGCTGCAATTCCAAGTCCCAAGCCCACAATAGAAAAAATGGTTGCTAAAAATCCCGTCACACCATATCCGGTCAGTGCTACTCCTCCACTGCGATAAGACAAAAAAATCACAATCGCCAGTGACAATATACTTATCATTCCCAAAATGGTTGACATGATTGCCTTTTGGGAATGTTTTTTGTTGGTAAACATATAACTTTTCCGCGCCATACATTCCTCTCTTCCCTAAAACTCCAAAAGGGCATTTCCCACAGGAAATGCCCGTTTTTCTCATGTCTTTAGAATAAAATTTTGGACTTGCCGGCAATCAGCTTTGCGCCGCTGATGATCAAAAGCACTCCCGAAGCAACACCCACAACAATCGCAACCACTCCCAATACAATATTCATTGCACCGGCACCGTTCATCGTCTTATATACCTTTTCTTCCATTTTCTTCTCCTCTCCCTCTATCGCACTCCATATGTCTCATAATACGCATCGATGGCTGCCTTCAAAGTATCATCAATGTAAATCTCACCCTTATAAGGCTTGTTGTACAGATGGGTAATCACATCCTCCATCGTAACAATGGCATGAGCATCGAAGCCATACTTCTGCTTAATCTCATCCAGTGCGCCAAGCTCTCCGCCAAGCCCCTTCTCCATACGATTCAGGGAAACCATAAGTCCTTTGATCTCCACATTCGCCTGCGCCTTCAAAATGGGGAAGGTCTCCTCAATGGATTTGCCGGAGGTGGTCACATCCTCAATAATCACGACACGGTCTCCGTCCTTCAGATTGCTGCCCAGCAAAATGCCCACATCGCCGTGATCCTTCACCTCTTTCCGATTGGAGCAGTAGCGGATCTCCTTGCCATAAAGCTCACTATATGCAATCGTAGTAGCTACGCTCAGAGGAATACCCTTGTAAGCGGGACCAAACAATACATCGAAATCATCTCCGTAATTGTCATGAATCGCTTTGGCATAATACTCACCCAGTTTCTTAAGCTGTGCGCCTGTCACATACGCTCCCGCATTCATGAAGAAAGGGGACTTCCGTCCGCTCTTCAAGGTGAACTCTCCGAACTTCAACACTTTACTGTCAACCATGAACTCTATAAATTCTCTTTTATAACTCTCCATATGTCCGATATCTCCTTATTTTATCCACTCAAATATTCCTTATTTTATCACATTCAATATTTGTTTTCAATTAGTTGTCTCAATTTTTCGCGTAACCCTTGCTCTTTTAATTACTTCTTACATTTCTTTATGCCTTTTTGATCAGACAGGTCTGCCCCCTGAAGGCAAATCCATATTTTAGTATTTTTTCTTCAGGAATTCCATGGTGCACCAGATCAGCAGCGTACTTTCTGTCTTCGATCTGCTTTAACGCTGCATCAGCGGTATCGTTCAAATCTTTTTCACCCTTTCTTTCATCAAAGACCTTAAACTCCATGATAATGGCGGGTCTTGATGAGCTTAGGTCTTTCGGGCAAATAACTACATCGTATCGTCCAAAGCCGCTTTGACGATTGGAGGTTATGATATAGTGATTGGCATTTTCAACCAAAAGCCCCAGAACAAATCCATGATAAAATCTTTCCGGTGCGTCATCAGACGGTTTATTTCCTGCATCAAAGTAGCTGAATGTGGAAAGTGCGATTCTGTTCATGTAATGGTTCATTGCATCTTCATCGCCCTGCAGCATGGATTCCACAAAATCATCCATGGAATCATCTTCTGCAAACCATCCCCTGATCAGCTTTGTGAACATCAGCTCTACCTCATGGTTGGTCAGAGTCAGTCGGTACGCGGGTTGATCATTGCCCAGTCCCGGGAGCACTTCTATACATTTCAAATAGCCGCTGGCAAGCATGAGACTCCAAATCGCATTTCTGTTATGATCCAGTTGATTGAAGATGATCTGTTCGTCAATCGGAACTTCGATGTAATGACCGTTCATCAGGGTTTCAAACTGCATTTTAATATTTTTATTACCTCGCCGGATAACCTTGCCCACCAAGCCGTTCCCACTGGTATTCGCCCAATAGGCATCGAATTTGCCCTTATCCAAATAATTGATGATGGACCATGGATTATAGATATCAGACACTTTTCCAAATGTAAACCCATCGTACCATCTCTTTACTTCCGCTTTGACCTCCTCTGACATTTCCATATCATCCATAGCTGCGAACACCTCTTCCTCTGTAAAACCAAAGGCTGTCGCATAGTCATCTGAAGTGGTCGTAATGACATTCAGATTGTTCAGGTCGGAAAAGATGGACTCCTTACTGATTCGGGTAATCCCCGTCATAATCCCCCGCTCCATATACGGATTGCTTTTGAAGGTATTGTTGAACAGCGCTCGAAAATATGACGTCAGTTCATCCCAAAAGCCATGGATGTACGCCTCCTGCATGGGTGTATCATACTCATCCAACAGCACAATACATTTCTTTCCATAATAGCGATACAGCCATTCACAAAGCGTGTTCAGAGATAATGCCGCCGCAGAATCATCCATTCCTTTGGTCACCTCCCGAAAGGCCGCTCTGTCTGTCTCGGTAAATTTCTCATCCTGCAGCATCCATTCGTATTGTTGATACAGCTTTGCAATCAAACCGTTCAAGGTACTTCTTGTATTTTCATAGTCTGCATGCTTCACCCCGGCAAAGGACAAAAAGAGCACCGGATACGTCCCCTGCAGCTGCCTGAACTTCTCCTCGTTCCAGATTTTAAGTCCCTCAAACAGCTCTCCTCGCCCGGCATATTTCGCAGAAAAAAAGCACTCCAGCATACTCATGGTGAGGGTTTTGCCAAAACGGCGCGGTCGGGTAATCAGAGTTACCGAATCACCGCTTTCCCACCAATCCTTGATAAAATATGTCTTGTCAATATAGAAATATTGACCATTTCTTAATGCAGCAAAATCCTGAATTCCTATGGCAATCGAGCTTTTCACGAAATATCTCCTTATTTGCACTTATTGTACATACAGTGTCACATTTAAGTCCATGATACCATACAAATTGATTTTTCTCCATACTATTTTCATTTCTTCCCTTTGCCCCCTTTGACCCTTCATAACAGTTCAGCCAGTTCAGCCATCATTCATAAATCCGCTCCTGCTACGCATGAGCTGCCTTGCGGCTGGATTCATTTCATGCTAAAATAAAGTCAACCGGTCAACCCTTGCAAACAAAGTGAGAAAAACTATGTATATCAAACTGATTCAGCCCAAAATGCGCAAGCGTCCTATGGACACCGATATAAAGCTTCATATGGCTCCGCCTCTCGGGCTGCTTACCATAGCAAGCCTTTTGAGACACGAGCATAAGGTTGTATTGGAAAACGAAAATATTCAGCCGATCAATTATGAGGACAAGCCCGAGATTGTAGGCATATCCGTCACGGTAGATACCTTGCCGAAAGCGATTGCCATCGCGAAACGCTTTCGGGAAAAGGGCAGCATCGTGGTAGCCGGCGGCATTCATATTACCACCGCCACCGAGCTGATACCGGACAACTGCTTTGATGCTTTGTCCGTGGGCGCTGCCGAAGGAACCTGGCCCCATATTATCGAGGACTATCAACAGGGCTGTCTGAAATACATTTATCGCTGCGAAAAAAAGCTGACCGGAAGCGATATTATTTCCCCTGCCTATGATTTTGTCAAAAAGAATGAATATCTCTACTGCAATGTGGTGCACACAAGTCGGGGCTGTCCGTTTCGATGCGATTTCTGCTACAACAGCACCAAAGAGCACCAATACATTAACCGGGAAATTTCAGATGTGATAGCGGACATTCAAATGACCGGCTCCAAGCATATCATGTTTATCGACGATAATTTTGCGGGGAATCCCCAATGGACAAGAGAATTTCTGGAAGCCATCAAGCCTCTGCGCCTAAAATGGAATGCCGCCGTCTCCATCAACGCCGCTTACGATTCGGAGCTTCTCGACCTCATGAAGGCTTCCGGATGCCAGAGCTTATTTATTGGCTTTGAGAGTATCAATCCCCACTCCATTCAGGACGTGCACAAGCTTCAAAACCATACCGACAACTACGAAAAAGCTATCCGGGAAATCCACAAACGAGGTATCATGATTAACGCAAGCTTCGTATTCGGTCTGGACGGCGACACCAGGGAGACCTTCCGCACAACCCTGGACTGGATTGTGCGGAATAAAATTGAAACGGTGACCTCCCATATTCTGACACCCTATCCGGGCACAGCGCTCTACGACCGCATGAAACAGGAAGGTCGCATCGTTTCCGATGACCTTTCGCTGTATAATACTGCCCATGTGGTCTACAGACCACTGAATATGTCAGCGGAGGAGCTCTACGCCGGTTATATCCGAATCTACAAGGATATCTATAGTCTTAAAAATATTTTCAGGAGACTGCCGGACTGCAAGGAGCAATGGGCGTCCTATTTGCTGTTCAACCTCATGTATCGCAAGTACGGCAAGTTCACGGATGGACTCTGCAAGCTTATCACCTATGAAAGAATTGGGTGGCTGGCAGAAAAATGGGTACGCTATATCTCCTGAAAATACACGGACTGATAGCTGAAAGGATGAGCTTCTGCTGCTTATTTGTTCAGCAATTTCATCATCATAGAAGCGCACTCCGCTCTGGTGGCGCTTCCCTGCGGGTCGAGTCTGTAGGAAGAGAGCGCTCCCCCGCTTCCCTTTCCGCTCATAATGCCCTGGCTGACAGCCCAGTTGAGTGCTTCCGCCGCCCAGCTGCTGACCTTGGCGCCATCGGCATACTGATTGATCAATCCATCCGAATGTTATGAATCTTATTAAAGAACTAAATCATATCCCATCGGTTCTGACCTTTATACAGGAATCGCCGAACTTCCATAATCCGATGATCGATTACGACATAGTAGATTACAAAATTCCGAACATAAATTGCATAATAAGGAAGTTCTCTTTCTCTGGTTGAGGGATATGGTTCAAAGGATTCAGCACAGGATATTCTATCCTGAATTGCTTTTTCTACCGCATCTATAAGATCAGAAGCTGCTTTCGGATTATGCAATTTTTCTTCAATGTATGTGACTTTTTGAAGCAGATCCTCATAGAACAGTGGCAAATATCGAAGTTCATACGTTTTGTTTTGCATTCATCCGCTCCCTGATTCCGGAAAATACTTCCTCATGTGACATACGTTTTGTATTTACTGCTGCGTAATGGTCAGCTTCATCCAGCGCATCCTCTGTATAATCCACAAGCCGGGAGTAGGATTCAATACTCATAACAACCATACTTCCATAACCATTCTTAGTAAGATAGACCGGATCGCCCTCTTTAACCACGTTTTCTATTTCTGAAAATTTATATCTCAAATCAGTGACTGGTCTTATATTGATCATAGCCAACGCCTCCTTGTCATAATAACATCATAATTATGATAGCATATAGATGCTGATTTGTAAAGGCAATCATATATGGGATTGCTTCATTTTTTCGTAATTGCTTATGCTTTTATAACACAATCATTGAGTTCTTTAATATTATATCCCACATCTTCAGAGCAATGTGCATCAGAAGCAGTAATGATTCTCACATTATTTTTTACTGTATTCTGATAAGTTCTATATCCATACCAAGAGATTGGAGCCCCACCAAATCCATGCTAAGGCCTATCCACAGGAGCTTTTTGATTCCATAGACGAATGTGCCAAAGAAGCAGAAAAAGAAAGCAACGAAACGCAAAAAGAAAAAATAGACATCAAAAAACCTTACCAATCTTCAGTTGTCATAGCTGAAAATCAGTAAGGTTTTCTTATGTTCATAAAGTAATCTTATTCATTGAGTGAGGAAAAAGTGTTACCAAATCGTTGCCAATGCTTAAATAGATTTGTTTGCAATACGCATAAATACTGGACTTCTTTGCACTACTCCCTACTCAAACTCAGCAGTTTCATCATCATAGAAGCGCACTCCGCTCTGGTGGCGCTTCCCTGCGGGTCGAGCCTGTAGGAAGAGAGCGCTCCCCCGCTTCCCTTTCCGCTCATAATGCCCTGGCTGACAGCCCAGTTGAGCGCCTCCGCCGCCCAACTGCTGACCTTGGCGCCATCGGCATACTGATTGATCAATCCATCCGTGTAGGAAAGGTCATAGTTGTTGAGCTTGGCATACTTATAGAGCATCAGCGCCAATGCCTCTCTGGTGATGTGATTGCCCACGCCAAAGGTTCCGTCGGCATTACCATTTGCTATATCATTATGATTCGCCCAGAGAACCGCGTTGGTGTACCACTGCCCCTCCTTCACATCTGCAAATTTGTTCGCGACTCCACTGACAGCGGGTGTTCCACTGTTGTTATAGAGCACCTGCACGAACTGCTCTCTGGTCAGCTTTCCGGCGGGCTTGAAGGACGCTCCCATGCCCGCCATCAGATCATAATCATAGGCATATTGAACCGCATCGACCCACCAGTGACTTTCCTTGATATCATTAAAAATCTCGGTAACCTTCACCTTGGGCAATTCCCTCACAACGCTCGGTGCCTCATATGTCTCATCCACTATCCTCTGTTCACAGGCATTATTGGATAGATAATACTCCTCTGCATCCGTTGTCACCGTAAGGTACACCAATGTATCCATCTTTCCATCCGGAAGAATGTCTTCCGGCACCTCCACCAGATATTCTCTGCTCCCCTGACCATTTATGGTATCTGCTGTCGTAAACAGACTGTTGCCCTCCGCATCTTTGACCGAAAGTACAAAGTCAGATGATACATAACTATAATTATCCACAATCGCTTTTACATAATTACCTTCCTCGGTAATCGTATATTCTGAATCCACCCTAATATCCGTCTGAGATAAATCTATCCGGATGCCCTCTCCGTCCTCTTCGGATACCTGCATAACATATACTGCATCGTCAAGCGCAACAGGCGCATCAAAGGATACTGTGGTCTCCACCGTCTCCCCCGGCATGATACGCGCGGTTACCGTATGGGAAACACCATCCCCCTTCCTGCCCTCCGGATACAAAACAATCGGCACCTGTGCAACAGGCTTTGTTCCATTGTTGGTGATGCCCACCGTATACTCTACTGCATCACCGGGTACTACATCCCACCCTTCAAACGCTGCGTATGAGAGCTTGAGACCGGTTCTTTCATCGGATAATAAAAGCTTTATTTTTGAAACGGTATCCCACTCCTCATCGTTCAGTGATTTCGCATCGGTAAGGAGATACACTACTTTTCCATTTTCCACGCAGAAGCTGTCCACATATTCACTCTCCTCTGTGAGTGTAACATCGTACCACGCCCCCTCTATATAGCAGGAACAAGCTATGTCTCTCGTGCCATTCTCCCCGGTCTTCATATAATATACCGCATCAGAGCCTGCATAAACAGGACTGCCGCTATCCATCGTCCCCTCCGGGAGAACCATCGTCCCGGCAAGCGCTCCGTCAAAGGTTACCAGCGCTCCGCTATCATTACCGCATAATACAGTCTCTGTGCTCCCCGGCACTGATAAAAATGTGAGATTGGAAACCGTTGCATGCTCTCTGGAAGCAGTCACCTCACCACCGCTCAAGCAGCGCAAAGTCTGTTGCGGGGTAGTCAAATCATTGTCTTCATCCTCCGCATACACTACTGTCACAGCTCCGTCAGTCTCTCCTACTGCCAGAGAGGTCACCATCTTCAGCCCGCTTTTCAACACAAGGGGACTACTCCACTTGCCCCCACTGTAAGTGGCGCTCTTTAAAATATTGCTCCCTTCCGCGCCAAAGATATTTCCCGCCGAATTCTCCAACCATACCAGGGTGCATCCGTTTTCATCTGCATACATGGCAGGCTGAAAACAATATTTTCCATCGTAGAAGGTGCCAATCTCATCAAACCTGCCTCTGACCGCATCATACTTCGCCACGCAGACGCCAAAGGATGCCGCATACTCTGACAGCTCCGGGTCATCGCCTGCCCCATACTGTTTCTGTGAATCCTGATATACTACATAAATATCATTGCCATAAGAAACCACCTGCGGATGATAATCTGCCGTGCCGTCCGCCGCAAGCACCTTCGGGCTGCCAAAAGCGCCCGCGGCACTGTTGTATGACGCATAATAAACCGCCGTCTGATTAGCCTCCGCCCGCGAGTTGTCGCTGCCCGTATAGATCAGAAGGGTATTGCCACCGGCAGTCACCAACTTGGGCTCTGCCCCGCCATAAATATTTTCCAACACTGCGCCATCAGCTCCCGCCTTGTTTACAAACAGGGCATCCACTGTCTCCACTGTCCTTGCGCGCTCATCCATCACATCGATAGCTGTCAGGATGGGTGGATCCGCGACCTGCTGCAATGGCATCGAATTCTTCACTGCGTCCATTCTGTTTAAAACAGAATTTTTATTAACGGAATACAACAGCAGCCTGTCTCCCTCCATAAAGCTTTCCAGTCTGGTGCGATTCAGCTTCTCCGTCGTAATCAGCGTCACTGAATATTCCTTTTTTGCCAAATAAAACCGCACTCCCGCTTGTCCGGACAAGGCAACCGTATCCAAGCCCGATGTCTTCTTCATACCGCTCTTGTCACCCTGCAGCACGATTCCAAGCTCCACATTTGCCGCCACGTTTCCATATACACCGGCACTGAGATAGGTTCCCACTCCGGGACCGATATAGGGATTAATGTTGATTGAGCCGATAAGCTTTGCCTCACCAAACCATTCTTTTGCTGTAAAATCATAGCCCCCTTTTATATCCCCACCGAGCGATGCTCCCAATGTACAGTTGACAGTGATAGGAACCACCGTTACAAATTGATGCTGAAAGGTTTCCGCACCTGATATCACAATGGTAATCTCCCCCGACAGCTTCTCCAGAGAATCAGACCATTCCCCTTCAGCGTATCCACAGATATTCCATACAACCTTTTCTGAATGAAGTGGAAAGTCCTGTTTTATATCTGTATTTGCCAGCCAACCTTTATAATCCTGCCTGATGTAATCGGTTTTCAGCAAATCCTTCCTCCAACCCTCATATTGCTCCTTGAGACTTTTCTGTTTTGTAGTTACCCCTTCATTGGAGTTGGAGGAGTATGCTTCTTTCTTGATATTGATTCCAAGCTTAATCTTTCCCTCCTCAATTTCGCAACTGACCGGAAGGGATGCAGGAAGACTCAACTTAAAGGGCAACCCTCCAACCAACGGCACATCCTCATCTATCTTCAAATCAAGGGAGCCGGTTCCCAGAGAGAGGGACGATACAGCAGGTATCGTATTCGCTGTCACCATTAGTAAAATTTTGTTCTCAACAATATCCGTACCATTGGAGGTATATATGCAAAGCTTAGCGCCCGACGGAATTTTGTTTGCATCAATGTCTTTAAAAACTCCATCTGTACTTTTGGCGATTGAAACGCACTTGTTTACGGTATATGCCAAAAGCTCGTACTCCGTAATCTCCTCCGGACTTTTCGCAGTACACATAAGTGTGAAAGGTGCATGCGAGGGTTCAATGAAGTGCATACTGGTGAGGACATTTACTTCTTTGGAATGATATGTGTATGTGACACTTGACAAGGTCAGCTCCTCGGGCACTTCTATGGGCATGGGCATGCCGAAATGAATGGTATCATCTGAATAAAAATTGCCTTCCTTGATGTCAATCGCATTCCACTGGTTCTCTGTACCCATGAAATAGAAATCGCACGGATAAATCTCACGGCCAGCCTCCCTGCTTCCGAAAGCATAGCTACCAATGGATGTCACACTACTTGGTATCTCTATACATGTTAAACTAATGCAACCGTTGAATGAATGCCCACCAATTTCTTTTACTCCATTAGGGATAATTAAACTGGATAAAGCCCTACATCTCTCAAATGTACTGTCTTTGATTTCTGTTATCCCACTGGGTATTTTAATACTCCTTAAGTTATAGCAACTATGAAATGCACTTTCCCCAATTGTCCTTACACTATTCGGAATCTTTATGCTTGTTAAATTATCACAACTGGCAAATGCCTTTGCCTCAATGACAGTGACACTATCAGGTAACTCTATATGCTCTAAACTGTCACAGCCGCGAAATGCCCAAGCGTCTATCTCTTTCACGCCATAGGATATTTTAACATCCGTTAGACTTTCACAATTATTAAATCCCCTCAATACGGTTATGCTTCCCGGTATCACAACGCTTTTCAAACTGCTACAACCCATAAATGCATGGCCCTCAATTGTATTGACATTGTCGGGGATCACAACATTTGTTAAGCTTGTACATTCTGCAAAGGCTTCTTCCTCAATTGATGTTATACTGTCCGACCACCCTATGCTTACCAAGCTACTGCAACCTCGAAATGCGGTCTTTGGAATCGATGTAATATCACCGAACTTCACACTGGTCAAACTCATACATCCTTCAAATACAGAGACTCCCATATGGGTTACGCTATCCGGCAACTCTATGCTTATGATACCTGTGCCTGCAAATGCGGCCTCCCCAATACTTCTTACATCGTTCGGTATTTTTATACTGGTCATACTACTGCAACGCCTAAATGCACCATATCCTATCACTACTACCCTATCTGGAATCATTATGTCAGATAAGCTTGTACAATCCTCAAATGCTTCCCATCCAATACTGCCCACACTATTAGCTATTTCAACATTTGAAATATTTTCGCAACCAAGAAACGCACCATCCCCTATGTCTGTCACACCACTCTTGATGAGCACCTTCTTTATTTCGCTCATATACGCTTTCCAAGGCGCATCCGGATATTTCTGACCAAACCAATCGTAACTAGTTGCATAATCTGTCATTGGCCCCGTGCCACTAATTGTGAGCACTCCATCTGAGTCGAGCGTCCACGTCACATTTGCTCCACAGCTTCCGCTGTCCACAATGGACGCCCGGGTGATATCATACAACTCCTCTTTTTCCAAATCGGACACATCCTCTGCGACGCCTTCCTCTTCGACTTCCGACGCTTCCGCCTGTTCCTCAAGTTCTGCTGCCTCAAGCTCTTCTGTCACCCTTTCAGATGTCGCCTTGTCCGATATCGCTGTCTCCGGTTCTTCAACAGAATCCTGAGTTTCTGCATTCACCTCTGCTTCTATGGACTCCTCTTCCGGCAAAATCTGTCCTTCTACCGTTTCAATCCACGTCTCTTCCACAGCTATTGAACGAACTCCCTCCGCCAAAGCAGGCAGCTCCACACTCACTGATGCCATGCACACGGACATGATGATTGCTACTATCCTTTTCTTCACAGTATCTCCCTCTCTTTCCCAAAATGTTTAGTGGCGGTCTTCATAAACACACTCTCTATTCTCATTTGCTCTTCAGTAATTTCATCAGCATCATCGCGCACTCCGCTCGAGTCGCATTTCCTTGTGGAGCCAATCTCAAAGAAGACGCATCACCCTTCCCACTAATAATCCCTTGCGTAACTGCCCACTCCATAGACTCCTTCGCCCAG
>JAFVDW010000108.1 GCA_017478245.1 Lachnospiraceae bacterium | reverse complement strand
CCAGGACTTCTCCCACGCGGGACAGACGCAGTCCATTCTCCAGAATCTCCTCCAGCTCTACCAGATTGTGTGCGATACCGCCACCGGAACCGCCCAAGGTATATGCCGGACGCAGCACCACAGGATACCCGATGGAATTGGTGAATTCCACACCATCCTCCACGGTCTCTACCACCTTGGATGCCGCACAGGGCTCTCCGATACGCTCCATCAGATCCTTGAACTCCTGACGCCCCTCCGCATTACGAATGGTTGCCGCCGTGGTTCCAAGGAGCTTCACACCGTGCTCTGCGAGAAATCCGGATTCCTCCAACTCCATTCCCAGATTCAAGCCCGCCTGTCCACCCAGTGTGGGCAGAATGCTGTCCGGCTTTTCCTTTTCAATAATCTGCTCTAATACTTTTACGGTCAAAGGCTCAATATATACCTTATCCGCAATATCCTTATCCGTCATGATCGTGGCAGGATTGGAGTTCACCAGAATGACCTCCACGCCCTCCTCTTTCAGAGAGCGACATGCCTGCGTACCTGCATAATCAAATTCTGCCGCCTGTCCGATGACAATCGGACCGGAACCAATCACCATGACACGTTTTACATTTGGATTCTTAGGCATTTTCCTTCTCTCCCTTCATCATCTTGATAAACCGGTCAAACAGATAACCGGAATCCTGCGGTCCGGGGCAAGCCTCCGGGTGGAACTGTACCGTGAAAATATTTTTTCCCGTATAGGAAAGTCCCTCATTGGTACCATCATTGACATTGATAAATGCAGGAACCGCAATGGCGGGATTCAGCTTATCCGTATCCACCACATAACCATGGTTCTGCGAGGAAATATACACCCTTCCGGTCTCCAGATCCTTCACCGGATGATTGCCTCCACGGTGTCCGTATTTCATCTTATGCGTATCGGCACCTGTTGCCAGTGCCATTAGCTGATGTCCCAGACAGATTGCAAAAATCGGAAGCTCTGTATCATATAATTTCTGAATCTCTGCAATGATAGAAGTGCATTCCTTGGGGTCACCAGGTCCGTTGCTGAGCATGATTCCATCGGGTGCAGCATCAATGATCTCCTGTGCCGGAGTCAGCGCCGGATACACTGTCACATCACAGCCTCTTTCCGCCAAGGAGCGTGCAATGTTATCCTTTGCACCCAAATCCAACAGTGCCACCTTCAAACCCTTGCCGTTCAATTCCTTTACCAAAGCAGGCTTTTTCTCGCGCACACCGGCTTCATATTGTGCCTTGTCAAAACGTGCCGAACCGGACAACGGGCCATTCTGTGACAAATCCGTAGTTCCCTTTATTTCATATTTCTCGGCACAGGTCACTTTTTCCACCACTTTGCCGGTGGTATATGCTTTCAGCTTTGGCTGTATCTTATCAAAATCATACTTTTCATCGGTGGTGATCATACCGTTCATGGTGCCCTTTTCCCTGAGAATTTTGGTGAGGGCACGGGTATCAATACCACAGATACCGGGAACATCATTTTCTTCTAAAAATTCTTGAATCGTCAAATCGCAACGGAAATTGCTGGGAATGCGAGAAAGCTCTCTCACAATGAAGCCGTCCGGCCAGGGACGCTTAGACTCACAATCGTCTTTACAGATACCATAATTACCAATCAAAGGATAAGTCATACAGACTGCCTGTCCCGCATAAGACGGGTCGGTTAGCACCTCCAGATATCCTGCCATGGATGTATTAAATACAATCTCACTGATGATCTCCTTGTCAGCACCGATATGCGTTCCAGTAAATACAGTGCCGTCTTCCAGAATCAAAAAAGCTTTCTTACTCATACTTCCTCACATTCTGCCGCACGCGCGACTAATTCTTTACGTTACAACTGTCTCTTTTTTACCCATTCTGTTTATTCTACCACAAAAATATTTTGCGGGCAACAGACAATTCTAATTTGCTACGACCGCACTGGTTTCTAAGACGCCAGGTGCACACTGTGGTATCGGACGGTCGCCGCAGAAATGCCCCATGAAATAATCCCTATTTCATGAGGCACCCTTGCCCAGCGCATTTCTACGCAACATGTTTTCTTTACTTAAAGTAAGCCACACCGGACTCAAAGATCTTCATATCCTGTTCACCATAGATGTTGATTGCCACTGCCGTGTCACGTCTCTCCGAATGCGCCATCTTACCAAGACACCTGCCATCCGGAGAAGTAATCCCTTCAATGGCACAATAAGAACCATTGATATTGTACTCCTCATCCATGGACACATTTCCATCCATATCCGCATACTGTGTAGCCACCTGTCCATTAGCAAACAGCTTATCCAGCCACTCCTTCGGTGCCACGAAACGTCCCTCCCCATGGGATGCGGGATTACAATAGGTTGCTCCCAGTGTAGCCCCCTGTAGCCAAGGAGACTTGTTGGAAACCACCTTGGTATATACCATCTTGGAGATGTGACGGTTAATGGTATTGAAGGTCAGCGTCGGAGAATCCTCCCTTTGTCCTACCACCTCACCGTAAGGCACCAGTCCCAGCTTAATCAATGCCTGGAAACCGTTGCAGATACCCAGTGCCAGACCATCTCTCTCATTCAAAAGCTTTGTAACCGCTTCCTTAATCTTTGCATTCTGGAAAGCCGTTGCAAAGAACTTGGCACTTCCATCCGGTTCATCACCTGCGGAAAATCCGCCGGGGAACATGATAATCTGTGCCTGAGAAATCGCCTCCTCAAAAGCATCCACGGAATCGCGGATATCCTCTGCGGTCAGGTTCTTGAACACCTTGGTCACTACCTTGGCGCCTGCACGCTCGAAGGCTTTCGTGGAATCATACTCGCAGTTGGTTCCGGGGAATACCGGAATGAATACAGTAGGTCTTGCCACCTTATTTTTACATACATAGATGCTGTCAGCCTTGTAGCAATCGCTCTTCACTGCATCAGTGGATTTATCCGCCTTGGTGGGGAACACCTTCTCCAATTTGGAGGTCCATGCCGAAAGCGCCTCATCCATATCGATTCGCACATCGCCATATACGAAGGCATCTTCCTCGGTAACTGTACCAATTACTGTGTACTCCAGTTCCTTCTCTTCCAGAACAGAGAGCTTGTCCACCGGAAGCTCTGCCAACAAATCACCCAGCGCATTGCCGAAGAGCTCTTCCTCAGATACACTGTCCGCAATCACAACACCCAATTTATTACCAAATGCCATCTTGGACACTGCTGCCGCCACACCCTTCGCATCCAGCGCGTAAGCGGATACAAGCGTACCGTCTGCGGTCAGCCCATGCACTGCGCCATACAATGCAGCCACATCCTCATACATGGGAATCTCAAAATCATCCTTCTCTATCTTAAAGCGCACCAACACATTTCCGGCTTTCTTAAGCTCCGGGGTCACTATCTCTCCGGACTTTGCGATATCCACCGCAAAGGATACCAAAGTAGGCGGTACATCAATATCGTTGAAGGTACCGGACATACTGTCCTTACCGCCGATGGAAGGCAGTCCGAAACCGATCTGCGCATCATAAGCGCCGAGGAGTGCTGCAAAAGGCTGACTCCAACGGGAAGGATCACTGGTCATTCTGCGGAAATACTCCTGGAAGGTAAAACGTATCTTGGAGAAATCTCCACCTGCCGCCACAATCTTTGCCATGGACTCTACCACAGCATATACTGCACCATGGTAGGGACTCCATGAGGACAGATACGGATCAAAGCCATAGCTCATCATGGTCACAGTGTCTGTCTTACCCTTCAGCACCGGCAGCTTGGCTACCATCGCCTGGGTCTCCGTCAACTGATATTTCCCGCCGTAAGGCATCAATACGCTTCCTGCACCGATGGAGGAATCAAACATCTCCACCAAACCCTTCTGGGAGCATACATTCAGATCATTTAACAGGGCAAGCCATGCGCCCTTCACATCTCCGCACCCGAGCTTTTCGCCCACAGCAGGCACCGCCCATTTATCAAAATAATTGTTTTCCTCGGAAGGAATATCTACCTTGACGGTAGTCTCCTGATGGGCTCCGTTGGTATCCAGAAAGGCGCGCTTCAAGTCCACAATTTTCTTGCCTCTCCAATTCAACACCAGTCTGGGTTCCTCGGTGACAGTCGCCACAGCCACTGCCTCCAGATTCTCCTCCGCTGCATAACCAAGAAAGGCATCCACATCCTTCGGGTCCACCACAACTGCCATACGCTCCTGAGACTCGGAGATAGCGAGCTCTGTGCCATCCAGACCGGCATACTTTTTCGGCACCTTGTCCAAATCTACAGTGAGACCATCTGCTAACTCACCGATGGCAACAGACACACCGCCCGCGCCGAAGTCGTTGCATTTCTTAATCAGACGGCTGACTTCCTCTCTACGGAACAATCTCTGAATCTTGCGCTCTGTAGGTGCGTTACCCTTCTGCACCTCCGCGCCACAGGTCTCAATGGAGCTTTCTGTGTGCACCTTGGAGGAACCGGTAGCACCGCCACAGCCATCTCTTCCGGTACGTCCGCCCAGCAAAATGATAATGTCGCCGGGATCAGAGGTCTCACGAATCACATTCTTTCTGGGAGCGGCACCCATAACTGCACCAATCTCCATTCTCTTTGCCACATACTCGGGATGATAGATCTCTTTTACAAATCCGGTAGCCAGACCAATCTGGTTACCATAGGAAGAATAACCGCTTGCCGCGCCGCGCACCAGCTTCTTCTGGGACAGCTTGCCCTTCAGAGTATCTGACACAGGTACGGTAGGGTCTGCTGCACCTGTGACACGCATTGCCTGATATACATAGCCTCTTCCGGATAAGGGGTCGCGGATAGCACCGCCCAGGCAGGTAGCCGCACCACCGAAGGGCTCAATCTCTGTGGGATGGTTGTGGGTTTCATTTTTGAAAAATACCAACCACTCCTCTGTCTCGGTATGATCCTCATACTCCATCTCTACAGGCACTACAACTGAGCAGGCATTAATCTCATCGGATTCCTCCATGTCATCCAGCTTGCCGTCCTTTTTCAGTTTCCTCATAGCCATCAGTGCCAGATCCATCAGGCAGACAAACTTATCCTTACGCCCTGCAAAGATCTCTTCTCTGGTATCCAGATAGCTCTGATAGGTCGTCTCCAAGGGAGAACGATAATATCCCTCCCCGAACTCTACATTGGTGAGCTCCGTGGAGAAGGTGGTGTGACGACAGTGATCGGACCAGTAGGTGTCCAACACTCTGATCTCTGTCATGGACGGATCTCTGTGCTCATCGTCACGGAAATAGTTCTGTATATGCAAAAAGTCTTTAAAAGTCATTGCAAGTCCGAGAGAATCATAGAGCTTACGCAGTTCCTCCTCGGGAAGGGTCTGAAAACCATCAAAGATTGCCACATCATCCGGCTCATCGAACACGGTGATCAAGGTATCCGGTTTTTCCATGCCTGTCTCTCTGGAATCCACGGGATTGATACAATATGCCTTGATCCTGGCAAATTCGTCCTCTGTCACATCACCGATAATCAGATAGGTGACTGCCGTCTTGATGACGGGATTCTCATTCTCATTTAAAAACTGCACACACTGCACAGCGGAATCTGCTCTTTGGTCAAACTGTCCCGGCAGAAATTCTACCGAGAATACTTTGCCGTTTGCAGGAATCTCAATGGTCTCCTCATAGAGGTCATCCACCGGCGGCTCCGAGAAGACTGTCTTACATGCCTTCCTGAATACCTCATCAGACAGATTCTCCACATCATAGCGGATGAATACCCTCACCGCCTCCACACTGATTCCTAAATAATTCTTCAGTTCCTCGTGCAGCTCCTTTGCCTTGACCGCAAAGGGCTCTTTTTTCTCTACATAGATACGTTTGACACTGTCCATTCGACTTTTCTAAAACCGTCCTTTCCTTCGTCAAAATTTAACTTCCTGATGACCTTTCAGAACCATTCGCTTGGTTCTGAACATCTCTTACATTGTACACTGAATCCCACGCTTTCACAATAAGCAATAACGCTTAATTCTCTTCGTCTTCTACCCCCAGACCTCGCAAAATGTACAAAATTTCCCTATCAACTGCTTCAGGCGTGATACCAATCGTCTGGGCAGAAATCTTAAGTCCCTCCAGTACAAACATGATATTTCTGGCAGTTCCCTTGCAGTCTTCGCAATAAAACTCTCCATTTTCCACGCCAATCTCAATCAGCTTTTCAATAATCTTCGCCGCCGAATCAAACTGCTTTTTCAAAATATTCTCTCGCTTTGGCAGTTCATTCTCAAAGTAAAATTCATAGGTTGCCTGCGTTAATGTATCCTTTTTGCGCAGCAATTCCTTTTTTTGCTCTGCCAAAAATAAGAGCAGAATGTCCGCAGCGGTAGCATCCTCCTTAATGCTGTCAGAGAATACATCGTCCGCCTCCTGGCTCTCCAGTCTCAACACCTCGAGAAAGATCTGGCTGGTGTTCTCAAAATAAAGGTACAATCCCCCCCGGCTGATCTCGCACGCCTCAACGATATCTTTCATCGTCACTTTCTTGAACCCTTTTTCCATGAAGACTTTTCTCGCCGTCTCTACGATGTACTTCTTCTTCTGTACTGACTTCTCACCCATTACACTCCAAACCTTTCAAAACCCTAAAATCCTACTCTGTCCAATCTTTCCAACTGGAAAGGCTGATCCCAAAATTCAATGATACTCTTCATCTGCTTGAGTACCAAATAAAAAATCTGCTCACTCACCGCTTCGCTCCACAACGTTCCCTTGGTGCGTCCGCCAAGTACATATTTGGACAAAATACCGCACAGTATTCCCCATTCTGTGACAGTGGCACTTTCAATCAATTTCCTCTCCTGATCATGATTCTCAATGTGATTGCGCGTATAGACATATCTGTAATTGATGTCCATCAACGGACTTTTGCTTGCCTCCTTCACAAAATTCATCACGGTTGAATCATATACCGGAAACGCCAATGAGCGTCCTTCGCCCGTACTGTCATCCCCACTGTATACCGTACTTGCCGCTTTCCCGGCATTCGCCTCAAACCACGGCAGATAACGCAACAGGGGCATCACGATCTGCTTATACTCCAGAATTTGCTGTTGTCTGTACTCTTTACTATCTTGCATAGCGGCACCTCCTGCTAAAAATGACACATATGTATTTTTATTTTAACACATATTTATCAAAAGTACAGTAGAAAATTATAGGGATTTTGTTGTATACTATTACTAAGAGATTACAGAAGCAATTCCATTTAGGAATGCTTTATCTATGAATGCTTTAAGAAAGGTTTGATTGTTCTATGGCTGGATTAACATTAGAAACCGGACGAACCATTTACAAATACGGACAACCTATGACCGCGCTACATCTCATCACCAGCGGTAAGGTCAAGGTTTCTTATCCGGGTGGGGCGTTTTATCTTGACAAAGGCGGCGTAATCGGCATATGTGAAATCTGTTCTGAAATTCATTTATTGGAATACACCGTGGAGGAGACCGCCACTATTATCTCCTACAATATTGCCAATTTGTCCGTTTTGGACGATCTTTTGGAAAAGCACAGTGATGTCTCAAGGCTTTTCCTGTTGTCCGCTTTTTATCAGATTGGTACTATGCTTGAGCAGTGCTCCGTCAACGCTCTGGACTGTAGTACTCTGCATCAGAATTTGACAGAGGACTATATCAAATATTTCAAAATATGCGACCGCTATCGTGTTCCGCCCCGCGTGTTGGAGGGGCTTACAGAAGTAGAGGCATATCTCGGCGAAGATGCTCCGGACTTTTGGTTGGGCGGATTTTACCGTGGGCTTGCCAAGCTGTACTCCGGTGATCATTTTCGCTCTATGATACAGGATTGTGCACTGACTTCCGGTTTCCTGCGCAAATGTAGTTTGGATATTCGGCGTACTTATTTAGGCTTGGAAGAGCAGGAGCGTTACCGCGATCAAATCTATCAATACTATTTTCACGAATCCGGCAATGACCTGTTTGACCTCTATACAACCTTGTACTATCAGATTGGTACTGCCTGCGAGGAATCCGATGGGCTGCGCCACGACATTGAACGAATGATACAACTGTACGAAAAAGCTTTCGCCGCGGGCGTTTCCACACACGACCAGCGCATCCAATCCTTCCGCTCCAACCTCTCCCTCCTGCGAACCTCGGAGCTTGCCGACTCTACAGGCGAGGATACCGCTACTTTGCAGGAGCTGACCGGCTCGTTAGGTAAAATTTTGGATTTTGCCGGACCGGAGTTAGAGAATCTCCCCACACTGAAACAGGATGTGCAGTCCTACAAGCTTTTGCGGGACAAGGGTGCAACGGACGACGACAGCATCAAATTGCGCGTCAGACTGACAAAGGATTTTTATCAGCTTTATACAATCCTGTTTAAACGGACGCTTGAAACAGAAGACATTCCCATCCAGGTTTGGATGTATTTATACTTTGGCTATCTGGACGAAGAGCTTGCCGGGCTGGAAAATGCCACCGCTCTTTTTCGGTTGGCAAAATCCATGTCCCATCGTAGTGTGAGCGGTGTTTATACCCTATATGATTGGCTCATGGCTATTTACCGCGGCGAAAAGATGCCCAGTCGCGACGAGTTTGAGCAGGATTTTTCAGCGTATGTCCACAAGCAAAAGCTCAATGGCGAGATTACCGACAAACAAGCCAAAGAGTTAGAGGAGGACGCTCTCGCCAAAGTACAATACGAGTTGCATCATATGTTTCCGTCGGTAAATAAGATGACCTTCGGTCGGATTACCACCTTCTGCCCGATTTTTATCGCAGATAATATGCTCAAAAATCCTTCCGACACCTATGTGACCGCTTCCGCAGTAGGCAAAGCCCTACAGCAGATCAAACAGATCGACTACACAGCCTTTTATCGCGAAGTGTTGGATACCAGCCATATGAAGACCATGGGTAAGGAAACCATCCATGTGGAACAGCTTCCGGATATCATTCTTATGCCCAATGCCGGCATACGCGGAGTGATGTGGCAGGAAATTGAAGGCAAACATCGAAATACACCTGCCAGAATGATGCTTTCCATTTTCCATATGGAAGATCTGACCACCACAATGATTCGCTTAACCGGAGAATTTCGGTGGGAAATGTGCAAACGGATACAGGGTGGGCGTTGGAACGATGCTTCAGAACGCTCGCTCACCAGTGAGTATTTTGACTACATACAATTTTACCGCAAAAACCCCGACTTGACTTCTGAAGCCAAGGAGAAATTGCACACCGCTTTGCAGCGCGCAAAAAACAGCTTCAAGGAGATGTTTGTCAGAGACTATATTACATGGATCATGTTTGAGGGAACCGGTTCTCCGCGTATGAATAAGGTGTCGCGCCGCATTTTATTCACTTATTGCCCTTTCGCAGCTCCAGTATTGGAGGCTATGGAGGCTAATCCGCTCTATACCGAGCTACTGAGCAGATACAAGCTTGTGACCGCCCAAAAATTACACCGCCTGAACGGTCTGCAAAAAAAGATATCTGCTTCCGGTCAAGCTGTTCCCGAAGCATTAACTGCAGAAATCGCCTATACAATGGGCACTATCTCCACTACCGCAACAGAGAACGTTTCTGTCATGTAAACAGGTAAATAAAAAAGAACGAAAACTTCCATTTTACGGAATATTTTTCGTTCTTTTTATATTTTATACTTTATTTTGTATTTTCTGTTTTATAAGTTCTTTTGAGCTGCTTTCTTCGCTTTTGCTTCCAACGCCTTATCTGTGGGTCTTACCATCACCAGGCACACCACCAAAGCCACAATATAAAGTGCTATGGTCGCATACAGCACATACTGATAACCGGTAGGATTTACCTTGATAATCTCTGCGCTTCCGTCTGCAAGTACATGTTCAATCTCTTCCACCTTAACAAAATGGTTTACAATACAGTTTGCCATTTGATTACCTGAAAGCCCTGCAAATGCCCATGCGGAAAGAGTAATTCCATGAATTGCACTAATGCTGCCCATTCCATAATGATCAGACAGCAATGTAGGCACATTGGAGAAACCGCCGCCATATCCTGCATTTACAATAAAGATTAACGCAAGCACTAACACGATTAACAATACATTGCCATTGCCATTCTTAATTCCGTTCGTCAAGAGGACAATACCGGTAAATGCAATGGAGAGAATGAAGATCAGCTTATAAATCGTATTTCTGTCCTTCATGGTATCTGCCCATGCAGAGAACCCAAGACGGCCGCCTGCATTAAAGATTGCAGAGACTGTAGAAATAATACCTGCAAAGCTTGCAAGGCCGATACACTTTACAATCATCTTCTCCTGAGAGATCAGTGCCAGACCACAAGTAATATTGATATAGAACATCAACCAGATACCAATGTAATTAGCAACCGGCTTTGTCTTAATGACAGCAAGGATGGACTGACGCTCCTCCTTAGACTGCGGTTCATGCCAATCTGCCGGCTTCGCCAAAAGCAAATGTCCCACAAACATCATTACAAAATATACACAAGCCAGAATCAGAAACATTTTGTAGATGCCGCCCTCGCCCAGATTGTTCAGCATAGACTGCATGATCGGGCTGGCGATTGCCTTTGCTGCACCAAAGCCTGCCACCGCAAGACCGGTCGCAAGACCTTTTTTATCCCTGAACCAAAGCATCAAGGTCTTCACAGGGGAAAGGTAGCCTGTCCCCAGACCAATACCCATAATAAATCCATAGCAGATGTAAATACCGATCAGCGCCAATTTGCTGCCCTGATGCTGTCCGCCGTAACGAATGAAGAAGCCTGTACCTGCCATACCCAACGCAAAACAGATTGCTGCAATCAATGAGGACTTATGAATGTCCTTCTCAACCACATTGCCCAAAAATGCTGCTGACATACCAAGGAAGAAAATTGCAAAGCTAAATGCCCATTCTGTAGCTCCCTTGGAAAAACCAATGTAATCTGCAATCTCCTGACTAAAGATCGACCAGCAGTAAACAGTACCAATGCTGCAGTGAAGCAGCAGCGCAGGAATCGCCGCACGCACCCATTTGTTGGCACGCCATCCCGCTGTTTTCTTTTCATTTGCTCCCATAACTTCTACATCCTTTTCTTTTTTTTGACAAAATCTATTCTATTATATATCTTATCCCTATTGAATGCAATCTTTTTTGCTTCAATATTTTTTTGAAAAATTTTTAAAATAATTGTTGACAAATGTTTTTTTGTGTCGTATACTGTACTTGTTCGGTAGATGTGAACTACTGAGCTACTAATTAGTATAATTCCGGAAAATTCCCCTTTCACACAATGAAAGTACCTATAGGCTTGCCTATGGGTGCTTTTATTGTGCATTAACAGAAAAAAAGCTGAAATATCAGCTTTTTAACTGCCCCTTATCCATTAACAATATCTGTACCACTCTCACTGCTCATTTTGGCAACATAGGGTGTGGGGTCTTTTTCCATTTCCAAAAGAATATCCAATGATTTCAAAAAGAGCCTTTCCTGTCTATAACGATTTACTTCCTCCCGGCGGTCAAGATAAGCTTTGAAATGGTCCACCTGCCATACCAGAATGTCTACCAGAGAATAACCTGCCACTTTATACTCTCCCAGAAAGCTTCCATTGTCATGGTAGTATGCCAGTTCCCGAAGCACTCCGTTGGAGCAGCGAATACGCTCCCACAGCTCGTCGGCATATTCCCTGTTCTCTCCTGCAGCCTCTGCCAGACTGTTCACAAATTGATGAAGTGTCTCATATGCCTTTCTGATTTGTTCTTCTCTTGTC
Organism: Lachnospiraceae bacterium; assembly: GCA_017478245.1. Classification (GTDB taxonomy): domain Bacteria; phylum Bacillota; class Clostridia; order Lachnospirales; family Lachnospiraceae; genus Acetatifactor. Next base: position 2,813 of record JAFVDW010000108.1, on the reverse strand, counting down.
ATTTTCACCGTTCTCCTTTCTTTTTTTTGTAAAACGTAAAAGGCGAACCCATAACTGAGTCCGCCTAAGTTCACAATAGCAGGGGAAGAGGGAATCGAACCCTATCCTAACTGCCGATTTTGCCCATAAAATCAACGTTTTCTCACTTTTGTTTTGATTACCTTTGATTACTTTTTGATTACCTTTTGAATTAGATGATCCGTACCTTGTTAAGCTGCTCCAATTTCTCTTCACGGCTCTGATTGCTGTAATAATAATATTGCCTTGTTGTCTTAATGTCAGCATGACCCATTTGTTCCATAATAAGCGATTCGTCTACGCCGCTATCCAACAGTGTTGTCCCGTATGTCTTCCTTAATTTATGCATTGTCCTTCTTGGGATGCCGGTCGCTTCACAGATTGTACCTAGTTTGTGATTAAAGCCATTTTCTGAAATTCGCTTCTTTGTATTTTCATCTTGAAAGAGAAATTCGCCAAACGGATTTAATCGTAATATTTTCTTTACAGTTTCATATGCCGAATCATTTAACAATAAATACCGATCTCCAGCATCTGTTTTAGGAAACTCCTTAATCCCAATCACATTAGAACCATTCTCATCTTTGTATTTGACTTCACTCCGTTGCACATGAATGCTCTTATTTTTTAAATTGATATCTGTATGCTTTAGAGCACTCAGTTCCCCGGGGCGCATACCCGTGTGGATAGCAAGCAAAACTCCCAATTCCCGTATATTCTCATGATGAGAAATGTAGCCTAACATTTTCTGCATCTCTTCTTCGGTAAATACCTCTTTCTCTGCACATCTGGTCTTTCGTTTAAACATCCTTTTGGAAATATCTAAATCTCCAAAAAAAGTATAGATGCTCAGATCGCTGTACCCATGTTTTTTGGAGTATTTGAAGATGCCAATTATGAGTGTGCGTAGTCCGGCATAGGCTTTTGCCGAAAGTTGTTTCTCGCAAATGGTTGTCTTAATAAATGACTCTAACATATCTTCAGAAACAGTTTTCAAGTTCGTTTTTTCGTATCCTCCATTAAAAAAGCGTTTAAAATCTGTTTCGTACCTATCATAGGTATTTTTTTCAATTTCTCCATATTTTAATTTATCTTTTGCCCACTCATAAAACACTGTTTCAAAAGTATGAATTTCTAATTCTTTTCGCCAGTAATCAACAACAGCTTGCTCAATGTCTGATTTAAAACTTTTCTTTATTAATTTTCTTTCTGTATCTCCGCTAGGTAAATATGTATACCACTTCCCATTTTGTCCTTCCCATATCTTAAATGGGTGTTTTTCTAATAACTCCTTCCTCTTCTGCATCTCAATCTTTTCCTGCACAAGTGCTTTGTCAAGCATACCATTTTCTATGGCAAATTGCAACAGCTCCGCGTCGGACATTGAGATGTTAGCCATAGGCTGCGCCGCCCTTTCTCCTGTTCAATATAATTATCTTAGGCATATTGAATTCAACTTTTCCTCTTCTGAAAGTGAAACTCATCTCAGTTTCTGCCTTTAGATTGGCTTTCATCCCAAATGAATTTCACTTTCTGTCTTGAGTTTAGCGTTTTCTCAATTCTAAAGGAAATTCCTGCACCAGATTTTCTCCCCAGATATCCGCAAGGCTAGATTTCATGAAGAGCGGAATATTTCTCGATCTGCAGTCCTTAACAATTTTTTCAATCCATTCTCGCTTTGGTATAATCTTTCCTTTGTGTTTCCCTGTCTCAGCCCCAACAATGACCCATTTGTAACCATATTCGTGGACGTAATATGGCAATTCTGCTACTTCTCCCAACAATGGCTCTATTGATAGAAATTGATTGGCTTGTTCGGTTATATCTACGCTCCACGGAACACCATAGCAAAGATACAGATTTTTATTGGCATTTCCACATGGCTCATCATGTGTATATGGCAGACGCAAAGTTGTTGACTTTCTTGGTATTTGCGCTTGCACTGCTCCCGACGCGATTAAGGCTGTTGGTCAGACTGCTCCCTGCTGTGCCTACTTTTGAACCCTGACTCGCGAGCTTTGCCAGTGCATTTGTCATCTGGATAACGTTATTGCTGACCGTCGGTGCCTTCGACAGGGTGTCAAAGAGGTCATTCATAGCTGTGGCAAGAGCCGGAAGATTTGTAATTGCTTTCTGAACGCTTACTCCTCCCAGCTTGCCAATGCTTTTGGTCAATTCCGTAATCTGCAGAGCCTTGTCAGATATAGTTCCGATAGAATTTACCGCAGTAGTCAACTGTGTAATTCCACCAGAAACCTTGGAGAATGATGAAGTATCTATCTTCCCTAACGCTTCCAGATTTCTTGAAAGCCTTGAAAAGTCGGTAGTCTTAGTATTATTGGCAAAGTTATTCATAGCGTTTGCCAGCTTATTGACTCCGGCTCCCATAGTGGCAAGCCCGCGGCTATTTACATTGATCAGAGATGCCGATACCCTGTTCAGTTTACCCACAAGCTTATCAAGTTCAGTATTTGCGTCTTTCGCCTGTGCCTCAACCTCTATTTCAAGTCTATCCATTTCCGCTCCCACAATGTCTCACCGCCTTTCCATGCTTTGCACTGACGTTCGAGACATTCTGGCAAAAGAAAAGCACCTGAACCTTTTCAGATGCTTTTTGTTCTTATTGAAAAATAATAGTTCTAATGCTACAATTACTATGTTGTCCAACCGACACCCGACAACGGGAGGAGGTGTTCATATGGAAATTGCTATCTCCTTTTTAGTTGCTGTCACGGCAGGTGTGGTTTGCCACCTCATCTGCAAATGGCTGGACGGAAACGACAAGGACAACAAAT
>JAFVDW010000107.1 GCA_017478245.1 Lachnospiraceae bacterium | reverse complement strand
CTCTGGAAATCTCCTCCGCCTCAAAGGCACGAAGAGCATCTTCCAGAAATGATTTCACCTGATTGTCTACAGGCAAGGAAACATCCACCCGCACCCCTTTGAGCGCCGGCAGATAGCCACAGGCAACAGCATTACACCCCAAAAAATTCAAATGATAATCAAAGGACACAAACCCCTCTTCACCCCTTGCCACCATTCTGTCTATTGCAGAGTCCTCCACATCATAAAGACAAATTCTATCCACAATAATCAGATAAGTCACCGAATCAAATACATAGGCCATCGGTATAAATTCTACCTTATTGGTAATCATTCTTCCAAAGAAAAAAGCCACAATAGATACTGCCTCCGAAAGCACCAACAGATAAATATTTTTTATGGAAGCATCCGGATGCCTGATAGCACCATATATCAATGCTATAATAGAAATAAGAAAATAAACAATCAGCACAGCATAGAATATCTGATGTAAAGGGCCGTATTCCTTAGTCAGAATTACAATCCCGTCCTCCAGGCGATAGGATACTTTTTTGTAGAAAATATCACTGTATCCCACACTCAACGCACCGCCATACAGAATTGTACTCACTACCACCAGCATAAATGATATCCATTTCCTCACGCGAATATGACATAGAGAAAAAATACTCAGCATAAGAATCAATTCCAGATAGCATCCACCAATATATGTAATCTTATTCGCTACTATTGCAGCTCCCAGATCCGGTGCAATCGAAAACAATAAATATCCCACACATACGATTGGAAAAAGCACATACAGCAACGAGAAATAAATATCAAATCGCTTACGCCATTTCCAAAAATAAACTGCTGAACACAATAGTGATCCCAGTACGGACAGTCCATAGTACCAGACAATCATTTCTATCCTCCTTACGCATTTACAACCTTAACAAAATCCAAAAAAGATTCCTTGGGAACAGGCTTGGAAAAATAATATCCCTGAAAGTAGTGACATTTTAGCTTCTCTAACAGCATCTTCTGCTCCACAGTCTCCACACCCTCCACTAACACTTTATAATTCATCTCACGAAACATGTGAACAGTGTTCTCTAACAGAACACCTGCATTTTTCTCACCACGCTCCCCTTTGGGACTAACCGCATTCCAAAGTATACTCTTATCCAATTTGATAATAGAAAATGGCATATCATACATATAAGATAAATTTGAATATCCTGTACCATAATCATCTAATGAAAAAGTAAATCCCATTCTTCTCAATGTCTCAATGGTTTCCGTCAGTTGATTACTATTGCCTACTGTAGCAGACTCCGTAATTTCCAAATTGATGTGCGAAGCGTCCAATTTATATTTGCGCAGAATGGAAGCAAAGGTTTGCGGTAAATTTTTATTCATACACTGCACAGTAGATAGATTTACCTCAATATAGTGAATCCCCTCATCCTCCAGACATTGCTCCTGATAGAATCGACAGGTCTCCTCAAAAACTATTTCTCCAATCTGATGTATTGTTCCGTTCTGTTCAGCAATCGGAATAAATTCCTCTGGCGAGATAAATCCCAGTTCATCATCAATCAGTCGGATTAATGCTTCTGCAGAAGTAATCTTTTCCTGACTACTATTCCAAATAGGTTGATACCAAACCTGAAACTTATGATTTTGTAAGGCTTCTTTAATCAATCGCTCAATCAGGATGACCCTCTGTGACCGCTCCAACATCCGCTCAGCCACCAGTTCCTCTGTCTGCTCTCCCGCAAATCTTGTATCCAAAACCAGTAGCAGTTGTTCCATATTCTGAATCTCCTCCGGCAAATGCAAAATCCCCACCTGCACCGGAAACACCGTTTGAAATCTCCCTCTTCCCCAAATGTCCTGAAAACGTTTTTTAATCTGTTGAAGCAAAAGTGTTTCCTCTTCGTTGGTTCTTCTTGCGCAAATCAAGGCATAATGTCCATTTTCACAATCATAACACTGCCCGCCATTTTTTTGCTTATCCAGCCATTTAGCAACTTCTGCCTGCATCTCATACATCTTCTGAATACCAACAGTAGAATTGTAAAAATTAATATTGGCAATTTTTACAATTATCATTGATACCTTTTCAGAACTCCTGAAAATCGACTGCGCCTCCTCCAAAAAAGCAAATCGATTCCGCACCTTTGTGATAGGATTTATAATATCCTCCTTATCTTCAATCGAAAACAGTATCCCCAACATACCAAGCGCTTGAAAAAATAACTCAATTAATAAATGCTGATATATAACTTGAACAAACATAGGCAATATACTAAACACTGTCAACATAATAAGTGGTAACAATCTTCTTTTGGTCAAGGCTTGTCGAAAAATCACCATCAATGCCACGGTTGCCAACATGTAGACAAATGCGATTATATATAGAAAAACAAATGCGGTTCCATGCGTATAGATGCGGTTCTCATCATAGTAAAATATCCAGTGAAAACGCGGATTGAATGCCAGAAGCAGTACCTCAACAGCGGTGGGCACGCCCAACAATAGAAGGTATCGCTTGTTCATATTTTGTGCAATCCCCAATAAAAACAGAATATATAAAAGAAAACTAAATGGCATGATATCGTCATAGATAAACAAATATAAATAATTCCAAAAATCCCGAAAACCATATCCATATATGTCTGTGTATGAGTTGGCAATAGAACTTACAATATCCGCCACTGCCGCTATCAGCCCTGCACATACCACGAGCAGGAATATTCTGTTTGCATTCTTTGCCAATCCCTTTTTGTTGAAAATATAAAAACCGATAAAAACAAAAATGATCGTTGCCGCAATATCAAAGTCAATATTATATATCATATGTATAACTGCACCTTTTCTTTAACTGTAAAATTCATGAATAATGTACGCATTTATAATATATTTTATAATAATTATATAAGGAAAATCAATATTTATTTATTTATTTTCTATATACATCTGGTAACATGTTTATTTCAGTTGAACAAAGCTTGCTGTTCTGAGACAAGCTTGTAAATCCTTCGGATTTCCAAGCTGTTTGGCTTCGCCAAACTCAATCCTTCAAAAACAGTCCATTGTGAGCAAGCTCACATGGACTGTTTTTAAAGGATTTACTTGTCTCAGATGGTATCAAATTGGTGCATGTAGAGTTCGTAGTAGGCACCTTTTTTCTCCAACAGTTCTCGCGCAGTGCCCTCCTCAAGGATGCCGCCCTGGTCTATGTAGAAGATGCGGTCGGCCTTCTGAATGGTGGAGAGGCGGTGGGCGATGACGAAGGAGGTTCTGCCCTTTAATAGGTTCTCGATGCCCTTCTGTACCAATAGCTCGGTCGCCGTATCAATGCTGGAGGTCGCCTCATCCAGGATAAGGATACGGGGCATGGAAACAAAGGTACGGGCGAAAGCGAGAAGCTGCTTCTGCCCTACGGAAAGACCGCCGCCTCGCTCCTGTAGTTCCGTGTCATAGCCTTTTTCCAGCTTCATGATAAAGTCATGGGCTCCTACAGCCTTAGCCGCGGTGATAATCTCCTCATCCGTGGCGCCAATCTTGCCATAGGCAATGTTCTCTTTGATGGTACCGGTGAACAGGAAATTGTCCTGTGTCATGATACCCATTTGGGAGCGCAGAGACTCAATGGTGACCTCCTGTACATCCTGTCCATCGATGAGCACACGCCCTTCGGTAGCGTTATAAAAACGGCTAATCAGATTCACGATGGTAGTTTTGCCCGCTCCTGTGGGACCTACCAGTGCAATGGTTTCGCCGGGTTTGATGTCAAAGCTCACCCGCTCCAGCACCTTCACATCCGGCGCATCGGAGTAGGCAAAGGATACTTTGTCAAAGGTCACTTCTCCCCGGATGGCAGACATCTCGTGAGTAGCTTTGTCGTCTGTGATTTCGGAAGGCGTATCTAATACCTCAAAAATACGCTCTGCCGCCGCAATATTGGTAATCAGTTGATTATAAAAATTGCTAAGGTTCATAATGGGCTGCCAGAACATATTGATATAGGTTCCAAAAGCAATCAGCGTACCTACGCTCACCACATCCACACCCAAAATCACAATACCGGTATAATAAAGTGCCACACTACCGATTCCCCAACACAAATCTATGATGGAGCCGAAGGAATCATTCAATCGCACCGCGCGTTTAAAGGCGCCCCTATGCTCTTCCACCAGTTGATGAAAGGTCTGGTTTGTCTCCTCCTCAGCGGTAAAGCTCTGAATGATGCGCATCCCGGAGAGATCCTCATGCACAAACGCATTTAAGTTTGCCGCTTTCTTACGGAAAATCTGCCATCTCTTATGGGAATAAACCTGTATCAACCACATACCAATCGCCATCAGCGGCGTGGAACACAACGCTGCCAAGGTAAGTGCGGGATTCTTCCAGATCATGATAATCACCACCGAACAGATGGTGATAAAATCCGGAATCAATGTGGTCACACAGTTGCCCAGCACATCCTTTAAGGAATTGATATCTCCAATGATACGGGATAAAATCTTTCCCGTAGGACGGCTATCAAAAAAATGAAAATCCAAGGTCTGAATATGTGTGTAAAGCTCCTGCCGGATAGTCACCAATATCCGGTTACAGATTTCATTCATAATGTTCATACGCAGACGAACCAAAAGTACCATAATCATATTCAGCACCAGACCCACTGCGATGAGTCTGAGCAATCCTTGAAAATCGGACACTGCAATGTAGTCATCAATCGCCGCTTCGATAATCAGGGGATTCAACAGATTTACCCCCACACAAAACAGCATAATGAACAACACTGCCACAATTCTCTTTTTATAAACGAGCAGATAAGAAAACAGTCGCAGAAGCGTTTTCAGTTTCCCGGTTTCCGTGCTTTTCTCATCCTCTCGAAATGAATTAATCGGCATATATATCTCCTCTCTTCCATTACAATTACAGGTAATTGCGAAACTTCCTTCAGATGTTGTTGTGATTGTACAATTTGCACAATTATAGAAGTTTCGCAAACGCCTAATCATTTCAATTCGCAATCTGTCCATTCAGATAGTCTCCATACTGCGCCATATAGGTCTCATAATAGAGTCCCTTTTTCGCAAGTAATATCTCATGGGTTCCCCGCTCTGCAATGCGTCCATCCTCCAAAAAGATAATCTCATCCGCATGACGCACCGCGCTGATACGATGAGCGATGATGATTTTGGTGGTATCCGGGAACTGACGCAGCGTATGCCAGATTTCCTGCTCTGTCTCCATATCCAGTGCCGAGGTGGAATCATCCATAATCAAAATGGGATCATTCTTGGCGATGGCACGGGCGATGCTGATACGCTGCTTCTGCCCGCCGGAAAGCCCCACACCTCTCTCTCCGATGATGGTTTCGTAGCCTTGCTCCAAACGCTCAATAAAATCTCCTGCCGATGCGGCATGCGCTGCCGCACGCACCTGCTCTATATCCAAACTGTCCTGTTTGCCCAGACGCACATTATCGCTGATGGTATCCGAAAACAGGAACACGTCCTGCATCACCACCGAAATATTGCTGCGAAGCTGCCTTAGGGTAAGCTGCTTGATATTCACATCATCCAGTGTAATCATCCCTTCCGTGCAGTCATACATACGCTGCAAAAGCTGTATGATAGAGGATTTGCCGGAACCGGTGGCTCCCATGATGCCAAGGGTATGACCGGGCGCTATCTCAAAGCTGATATCCTGCAGGATGGTAGTATTATCTCTGGTAAGGCCAACTCCATGAAAGCCGATTTTTCCTTTTACTTCCTCCAGCACGACAGGCTGCTCCTGCTCCACGATACTGGATTTTTCCTCATATAGCTTCTTCAATTTCTTGTTGGATGCCACAGCGGAGGAAAAGCTGTTGGTCAGCCATCCCAGCATTTCCATGGGCCACACGATATTCATGGAATACTGGATAAATGCCCCCAGAGCTCCGAGAGACATTTCCTCCCGCATCACCAACAGCCCACCTGCCAGAAGCACGCACAGGGGAATCAGCTTGGTGAGCAACGTGAACAGCGGATGATATTTCACGAACATTCTGGACTGCTCCATGTTCAATTCATAGTAACGCTTATTGTGAGAGAGAAATTTCTGAATCTCGAACTTCTCTCTGGCAAAAGCCTTTACGGTACGCACTCCTGCCAGATTCTCCTCGGCTACCGTGTTCAACGTGGCATTCTCCTCACTGATCTGTTCATAGATTGCATCCAGTTTTCGCTCCAGAAAAATAGCCAGCATACCGCAGAATACCATAGCAAGCGTGGGAATAATCGCCAATTTCCAATTCAGACGATACATGCAGGTGAGCACCAGGGTCACATGGATACACACCTCGATAATCAGCATGCCCACAAACCCGATACCGTCCCAGATACGATCGATATCGTCCTTCACTCTCGCCATCAGTTCACCGGTATTATTTTTATCATAGAAATCCGCAGACAAACTCTGCAAATGTAAAAACAAATCCTCCCGCATCGACGAGCTGATCTTCACTGCTAAGATATCAAAGGTATACTCTTTGATATACATGAAGATACATCTGCCCACACCGATTGCCAGAATTCCTCCCAACAGCCAGGGCAATAAGGCAAGATTGTCCTTGCCGATGACATCATCAATGATCCGCTTGGTCACCTGTGGCGAAAGCATATCCAGTGCCACACCGATCATCAGACAGAGCACCGCTCCCAGATATGCCCAGATGTATTTTCGTATGTAGTATGATATTTTTTTCATATTCTCCTCTCAATCTGCCGCATACACGGCGTAAAAATTCCTATCTGCAAATATTCATAACCCCGAATTCTATTGCAGCCTTATGCTCAGTAGATTTTCCTCTTTACCATGACAAAAAGACCTGCTTTATGGCAGATACCATAAAACAGGTCTACATTCCAAATCTGATAAATCATTGGGTACAAAATTAAGCTATCAAATCTGAAGAAAATCTCCTGAGGTAACTGCATGATAAACAACATATTCGGTTACAATATTTCTTAACTTACCGTTCAACATAATCTGTTACCTCCTTCTTCTAAATTTGTGTCTGTACAGACACCTCTGTTGCGTGAACAATACATACACTACATCAGTTTCCAGTAAATGTCAATCCCCTTTCGAATAAATTTTATCCTCCAATGCCTTATGATTGTCCCTGTCGACTTCTATCTCCACCTGGCAGCCCGGATGCTTCTCCACAATCCTTTGCCCAAGTATCCCCACTAATTCCTCATCTTCCATGGTAAAATGATAGGGAACCACCACATCAAAAAGCACTTTGGTCACATCCGCCTCCCGGACCAGACGAAAATCATGCGTTGACACAGACCAGATACCTGTATGGGGTATACTGCTCATCAGCTCCAACAGATATCCCTTTACTTCTTCCTTCAACATAAGGGTCTCTTCATCATCCAGACACACCGGATCCATGTGTATGACCGCATTACAATGTAATGTATCCCGTAGCTTGTGCTCAATACCATCAATCAGATTGTGAATCGCAAGAAGCTCACTATCTGCCGGCACCTCCGCATGCAAGGACAGGAATACTCTTCCCGGTCCATAGTCATGTACCACCAGGTCATGCACCCCTAAGATTCCCTCATGCTGCAGCACCAGCTCCTGCACCTGACGGACAAATTCCGGGTCAGGCGCATTGCCCAACAGCGGACTAATGGTATCCCGCGCCGCACAATAACCTGCATAGCAGATGAATAATGCCACCAACGCACCACAATACCCATCAATCTGCACACCACTGATATGCCCCACCAACGTCGCAAGCAATACCATCAAGGTTGCAACTGCGTCACTGAGGCTATCTGTGGCGGTAGCCAACATCGCCGCAGAAGCAATCTTACGTCCGATCTGCCTATTATAGTAAAACATATAGCATTTGACCAATATGGAAACTATCAGTATCCCTACAATCAGCGGTGAAAACACCAACTCTCTCGGATGAATGATTTTCTCCACGGAACTTTTAAACAATTCAAAGGCACACACTAATATCAATACTGACACAAGCAAGCCCGCAATATACTCAATCCTCCCATGTCCGAAGGGATGCTCCTGATCGGCTTTCTGCCCCGCCATACGAAATCCGACCAAGGTAATCAGAGAGCTTGCAGCGTCAGAAAGATTGTTAAACGCATCTGCCGTGATTGCAATAGAACCACTGATAACCCCTGCCATTGCTTTCCCGGCAAACAGCAAAATATTCAGCACGATTCCCACAATCCCGCATAGCATGCCGTAACCAAGGCGTACCTTGACATTTTCACTTTCTTTATACATCCCTGTATCCCTCTTCCCAAATATATTTCCTACTTCCATGAAGCCCTGCCGCTTTAGTATTGCACAATGCAGACAACCTCCCCATCCTCCACCGCAATATAAGCCTTTTCTCCAATAAATTCATTGCTGATTCCAATGGGAAAATCATTGGTGATGGCAGCATTATTCAACGGATATTTCATCCCACGAATGGTTACACCCTTCGCCTCTTTTCCCAAAGCAAACAAAGACAATAATCCCTCCATGTCCTCCTGAAATTCCACAGATTCATCCTTGAGCACCAGTATCATGCTGCCACCATCCACCAGATAGCCTGTCGCATCATGATTTTTGAGATAAAGCAGGCACTGAACATTGGCAAGGCTGTGGTCAAATCTGCCACCCATACCGGCATATATCCTAAAGTCCTTAAACCCATGTTCCAAGCCATATTTAATAGCAGCCAGCATATCCGTGTCATCCTTCTCCACCGGCAATGCCACTACACGCTCCGGAATCTGCTCTGCCAAAACACCGATTGCCTCTCTCTCCCTGTCATTCACAGAATCAAAGTCTCCCAATATAATATCCGGCTCTACCCCCAGCACAGGACAATAGCTCAGTCCTCCATCCACCGCTATACATAAATCTCCCTCTTCCACCTCTAATTGTCCCACCGTGAGGTCTCCTGCTCCAATTATGATACACTTTCCTGCCATATTTAGCCCATCCTAACTTTATCTTTTTTTAATAGTCTACTAATGCCACATATAATTTGCAATATTAATTTGCCAAAATCATGGAAAATAAGTATGATAGATAGTAGATAAACCAAACAAACTACGAATATCAGAAAGGTCGGCATATTATGTCCAACACACCCAAGACAATCTACCTCACCAGGGAGGAATATAGCCGTTTAAAAATCTATGAACGCCGCTACCGCCAACAGGCGCGTAGGGTATTCACCAACCGTGTGGCATATTATCATCAATTCACCGGCGGACACTATACCTCCATCACCATCCGGGACCAGAAAAGTCGTTGGGGCAGTTGTTCTTCCAGAGGGACACTCTCCTTCAACTATAGACTGGTCTTTGCTCCGCCCAAGGTGCTTGACTATGTAGTCGTGCACGAACTGTGCCACTTAACCCACATGAACCACTCCAAAGACTTCTGGGATATGGTGGAACGTATTATGCCTGACTATCAGATTCACAAGCAATGGCTGCGCGAGCACGAGCCAGAATTGACGCTTACCGACCATCTTGCCAAACAGGGAATCCCCATCAAGCTATAATTCATAATTGTCTGCGCACAAAAAACCGGTTGCCTGCACACTGTCGTATGGGCAACCGTTTTTTTTACTCATGCTATATATTCTTATCTGTTTTCATCCACATAAACCTGTGCACGACTCTGAATAACCTTCGCCACATCAGCCGCACTCTTCTGTCCGGCAAAATAGCTTGCGGTTTCTTCATTGATAATATTCGTTATATCCTGATTATAGAATAAACGTTTATCAACCCCTTGGATAAAGTTCACCATCTCATCTATCTGCTCCTGGCTCAGCGGCTCCATCACAATATTTTCACCGTTCAGTTCAAAGTAGTCATCGTACTCTACCTTTTCGCCGTTTTCGTCTATATAGTAATTTTTTTGTGTTGCTTCCTCTGCCATCTTCATAAATGCCGTCTTAGACACCGGCAGATACCAATCCATAGCTTCCTGATAGTCATCTGTCAGATAGTAACGTACAAACTCCCATGCTCCATCAATGTTTGCTGATTTAGCAGAAAGCACAAAAGCATTGCTACCCACACCAATCACCGAACCATTCCCATTCTCCGTAGGGAAGCCTACATAGCTGACGTCCTCTCCAAAAAATCCGTTGATACTATAATTCATATCCCGCAATGCGCCGATATAGGCACTCATCAACAAGGTTCGCTCGTCGCGATACTGAGACTGAAAATCGTTCCAGTACCTTCTCCACGCTGCCTCATCGTCGTAGTCATAGTCCACTGTTTCCGGAAATGTGTTGGCAAACTCCAGCATATCAATGAAATTCTGAGAATCAAAATTACACTTTCCGGTGGAAGCATCCACGAAATCGCTGCCACAATAATTCATCATTGTCTGAATAAAGCTTTCCTTGGTCATCTCTCCAAAGGTCTGTGTCCCTTCCGGTCTGGATGCCACAAGCTCCTGTATATCCTTGAAGGACCAAGAATCCTTATTACCGAATATCGCCTTCTTACCAATCACCGTCTGTACATTGAAGGAGGGAACCAGTATATAGAGCTTGTCATTGATTTTGACGGAATTAAATACATTCTCCAAATATTCTTTCCCTGACAGCTCTTCATCCTTTTCAACCAAAGCTCCCACATCTGCCAACAATCCCTTGGCAACATAATTTTCTATAGGGAGATTCTCATCGTATACAAGGATATCCGGCATATTTCCGGAAATAATATCGTTGTTCAACTGTGTATATCCCGCCATATAATCATCATAGCTTGCAAAGGACTCATATTCCTTTGTTACGATACGGTACTGCTCATTGCTCTTATTAAACTGTACCACACGTCTGCGCACATCACTGTTCACATAATTTGCTGCCAACACCAATACCTTTTTATCCGGAATATCCTCCGGATTTCTCTTGGTAAACAACGCACCAACCGTGTGATAATCTCCGTTTTCTCCCTCCTCTTCAAAGAAAGAAATAAAATGTTCATCATCCAACATTACAATGAAATTAAAATAAGTATCCGTCATATCGGAATTGATAAAGCTCATAATCTGAACCGGTTCTTCCTGACCCGCAGACAGTCCCCATATACCGGTATTATTGCTATATACAATATCCGTTGAAACGCCTGCGGCGAGATTGTTATACCCGCTCCACGCAAAGCTTGCAGGAAGCTTGGATTCCTCTTTAATGGTATCTGTCTTGATATCATAGGTCGCCAGATACATATTCTCCCAGGAGTCATCATAATAAGTGATTACAAACTCTCCATTCCCCTTATCTAATAACGCCTCATTGGAATTCGTCAGCTTTTCTCCGCCGACAGGAAGTGACTTCAAGGGAGACACGTTTCCGTCCGTATCCATCTCCATTTTGCCGTATTCCATATCTCCGGCAATCAAAAGAACAATACTTCCGTCATCCATCGCTGCGATACTTCTGATATCGTGATATTCATCGCTGTTGGACTGCAAGCCTTCAATGGGTCTCTCCCACAGGAAATTACCATCTGCATCCCAGCTACATATGTCATAACGACTCTCATGTACATAGTTCTCCGGATCAGACCAGTCGGAATGGGAAGTGTTGCGCACGCCATATAAATATCCGTTATCTGCAATGCAGAAGCTCTGATAATAAATATCATCGCTATATCCCGGATCATCATAATAAAAGTCATCATCGATGTAAGCCATATCATCTCCATCAAGACTTTCATCCGCATCTTCGTTATCTGTCACTTCAGTCACTTCATCGGAAACTGCTATCTCATTCTCATCATTCACGGCATCCTGCCCATCTACACTGTCCTCCTTCGGGAACTGAAGCGCTACTGCCTGAATATCCTCTCCATCCTTCGTCATGGATACCCATCTGACATCTCTGTCCGTATCGCCTCCCGTCATCCAATGATATACCTCTACTATCACATTGATGCGGTCATTTACCACACGGACATTACGCACCTGTGTACCATCTCCGTCCAGATTCAGGTCAAGCGGCTTACTTGCAAATACATACTGCTTTGCAAGCGAAGCATCTGCGCTCTCTCCTCCCCGGTTCCCCGAAGTGCCGCCATTTCCTTTGCCGCTACATGCCCCTAAGCTCATCGCCATAACAAGCGCTAACCCTAAGCTGCATGCTTTTAACCAACTCCGCTTTTTCATAAATACATTTCCTCCTCAAAAAAGTCTCCATCTTCTTTTTTGTGCTTTCTGTTCTCTCGTCTCTTTTCAAAATATCGTTCTGTTTTGTCCTTGACCTTCAGCCAGACTCCCTTGATTGTCCACCCCTTGTGTTTCCACCAAAGGATGAAACATACAATACAAAGAATCAACGGATACAACACTAATAATAACATAAACAATACAAACAAGGCAATGATATCCTCATATCCTCTGGCAATATTTTCCCAGTAGGGATAAATAATGGCTTTCCCATTCATGGAGCGGGTTCCGAAAGCCGCCAGCACCTTTAACTCATTGAACAGCGAAAAGCGCGACGTATTTTCCACCCACTCTACTTCCTTCTCTGCATAGCTCATACGCTCCTTAACCAGATTGAGGGCAAAGGAGCTCACCGGATTGGGCATGACGATTTCGTAATGATTGATACCATTGCTGCGTCCCAGTTCCTCCAAGGTCTGATAAGACACATAGACTACTGTAGCATCCAAACCCGCAGCCTGCTCCAGTCTTCCCTCCGGTCTACTCACCACACCTGTAACAATATGCGGTGTTCCGCCAATATACACCATCATCCCATCCACGTCGTTAGAACCGAACAACTGCCACGCCATATCCTCGTCAATCACACAGTAGTCCTGATTCAAATCATTCCCTGAAAAATAAGCCCCCTCCAGAAGTCTCACCGGGTGAAACAGGAAGAAATCACCACCGATACCGATGGCATCCGCCTCCACGCTAGTTCGATCACTTGATAGCGTAATCTTTCCGTCTGCACTATAGGCATCCGCCCACAATCTGGCACCCGGATTCATGGAATCCTGTGTGATAGAGGCTTCTTTCAAAGCATTGTCCAGAGAGTGTTCAAACTCCTCGATGCTATCCACGGAAACCTGCGCATCGGGAGAGAAAAAACAGCTAATCTGCGCCACATCCTTCTTCTCACTCCAACGGGCTGCCATCTGCTGCTCCTCCAGGGAATGAGACATATGACGACAAACCAGACCAAGGAGCAGAAAGCAGACAAATGAGATTCCACCACTGATCATGAAACCAATTTTCTTCATATTCTTTCCTTACCTCTTCCTGCCATTAATTGTCTGCTAATCTTACCTGTTTTCCTGCCTCTACCGGCTTCGTTGAGGTGGTGATTACAAACTCCCAACCATACAATCCGCCGCTGATGGCAGACTGCGTATCATCACTGGCAAGCACCTCCACATCCACACGGGTAGCAATGTAACGATTACCCAGTGGACTGCTCTTGGACTCCACAATCAAAATAAACTTACCATTATTGTCTTCCCGAATGGCACTGTTGGGTACAATCAAGTCATAGTTAGCACTCTTCTGTCCCACAGATACATTCAAGGTCTGTCCGGGCGTCACGTCTCCTGACACATCAAAATTCAGCAGCTTCTGCTGTCCTGCGTTTTGAGGATCTGTCTTGATGGAGGAAAGTGTCACCTCCACATCATCATATCTCCAGGCATTGACCAAATCCGCCTTATCTCCCACTGAAAGCCTCTTTGCCTGTTCATTGGTTACAGAGAAGCTCATAAAGAAGCCCTTGCCCTCCGGCTGAAGCACCACAACAGGTGTTCCGGGGGTGGTATTCTGACCGGCTGTCACATTCAAGGTAGTGACTGTGCCTGCAACCTCTGCCACAACTACCGCATTCTGGCTCTTTTGCTGTTGCTTTTGTACCTCCTCCTGCGCCTTGGTAACCGCCTCATACTGGTTCTGCAAGCCCAAGACCCCATTAATCTTGGATATCAGCTCTGTTAAAGCACTTTGCTTTGCCTCCAGTCCTTTTTTTGCCTCATTGAGGCTTGCCTCCACAGACTTTTGCTGATTCTGAAGACTGGTGATGGTTCCTGATGTATCACCACTTGCCACCTTATTATTATAAGCCGTCTCTGCCCTCTCATAAGCAAGGGTGGCATCGTTTAGTGCACTCTGGGCATTTAATAACACCGTTTGTGCCTCTCTGAGGCTCTTTTGTACCTGCTTACTCTGTGCGTCCAGACTTTCCCATGTGGCATCGCCCTCACTCACCGTGATATCGTCCATCTGTGCCTTAATGGCATCCAACTGCCCCTGCAACTTATTCACGTTGTTCTGGGCTGCCTTCGCATCAAAATCCTTACTTTGCTTGTTTAATTCTGCAACCCTTAACGCCTTTGACTCGTTGTCGGTATTCGCACTGTTACCGGGCACATTGGCAATCTGAGCAGTGATTTTATCATACCTTTCCTGCCATTCATCCACCTTCTTCTGTTCCACCTTCACATCTGTCTGTGCGTCCGTGATCTGTTGGCGATAAGTGCGCGTAGACACGTTACTGCCCGCCTCCTTCAGAAGATCTGCACTGACCTCTGCCGACAAAATAGCCAGATCGTAGGCATCCTGCGCTGCCTCCAACGCATCTTTTGCAGCTTTAAGCTCCTCACTCTCCGTGTCATCCAAATAAATAAGCACATCATCCTTTTGTACTTTATCACCCACGCGGACAGCCACACTCTTCACCTTGCGGGATTCATTTACCTCCACATTGTAGGGATCTCCGCTTTCCACAACACCGGTTCCGCGAATCTTAGCAGTAATGCTACCGGACTGCACATGCTGTGTTGCCACCTCCGGCAGGGAATAATTCATAATCGTATTAGAAAAGAAGGTTAAAATCAACATTACTGTCAAAAAGATAATCATTGCAGTTTTAACCCATTCCCGCTTATTCTTGGTTGTACCATTCTCGTTCATTATTTTGTCCTCTCTTTATGTGACCTTTTACTAACCTTTTATACCACCCTGATATGTGATACCGTCCACCAGATATTCCTCTCCATAGAGGAAAATAAAAAGACTCGGAACCATATAAATCGTCGCTACTGCAAATGCAAGTCCGATCTCTCCCGCATTGATTTTGCTCAAGAACACGGATAAGGGATGCTTCTCCGCATCAGACAGCAGGATCAACGGCTGTTCTACCATATTCCAATAATCGATAAATACCAGAATAGCTGCCGAACACAGTGCGCCCTTACACAACGGCATACAAATACGCCTGTATATCTGGAATTCACCCGCTCCATCAATCTGCGCTGCCTCAATCACCGAAAAGGGGATTCGCTTCATAAACTTTGTCAGCAAAAATACTGCAAAGGGTGAAAAAATACCGGGCAGTATAATCGCCCAATAGGTATCCAATATTCCCAGTTCATCCGCCACCAGGTAATTGGGTACCAAGGTCACCTGATAAGGCATCAACATCAATATTACATATAAGAAAAATACAATGCTGCGTATTTTTCCTGAATATCTTGCAAATCCATAGGACGCAAGTGAGGCAATCAATAGCTGAAACACCACAATCGGTCCCACCAGAATCACAGAATTCCAGAATTTCAACAGATATTCCGGACTCTTGAACAATACCGTGATGTACTGGCTAAAGGACACCATGTCAGGAATAAATTTCAGATTGACCTTCTCTGAAATATACACCTTTCCTCCTGTGTCTGTGGTGGCAAATATCGAGCCGTAGTTTGCCGATATCTCCGACGAAGACATAAAAGAATTGGTAATCGTAAGAACAATCGGTGTCAGGAACATCAAAGCAAAAAACGCTGCAATGATGGTAGCTATAGCAATCTTTGTGGTGCCCCACACCTTTTTACTCTTTGTGCGGGAGATCTGTCTGTTCGCCTGACGTTTCGGCTGCGTCGGGACTCTTCTTTCACTCATCCTTCCACATCCTTTCCGAATCGATCCTCCACCAGGAAGAGGATTCCGATAATAACCACCATTACAATCGACATCAAAATTGCTGCCGCCGACAAGGTCTGATAATCCAGACTTTTGTATTTATTATTCATAAAATGCTGCAGCATATATATAGAGTCGTAGGGATAGTCCCCCGTCAGCAGGTAAATCTCACGGAATACCTTAAAGGAACTAATCAACGACATAATCGTCACAAACAATATAGTGGATGACAGATACCGGATTTTAATATAAAAAAATACTTGTAACGGAGATGCACTCTCCAATGTCGCCACCTCCAGAATATCCTTCGGAATGCTTGCCAGTGCTGCCATGAACAAAATCATATTATAGCCAAGATTCTTCCATAGAAACAACAGCACTACCACCACCAGAGAATACTCTGATTTCATCCAGTCAATTTTAGAGCCGCCAAAGCGCATCAGAACATCATTGACTGCACCATTATAGTGGAACAATACCTGCCAGATCAGCACAACGGATGCTACCGGCACCATCATAGGACTTAAGAAAAAGGTTCGAAACTGGCTGCGAAACGGAAGCTTTGCTTCCAGCACAATGGCAAGAAGTAAGGACAATATCACTGCCAGCGGAACTGCTATCAACGAAAAACTCAATGTGTTTTTGACTGCTTTATCAAAAGCGCCATTATGTATCACACTGATAAAATTATCTAAAAAAACAAAACGATTACTGATGGGGTTGTCCACCAGAGAATAATTGATAACCTTCATGAAAGGTAATACAAAAAACACAAGAACGCCAAGAAAGCTGGGAGCTATAAAAACTCCCGAGCTTATCTTGATCTTGCGTAAGCTTTTTGATGATTTCTGTCTATACTTTACTTTCTTCTTGGATTGAAACTTCTTCACAATTATCTACATACCCTTTCTGAACTTAAAAAGCTCAGACCCATCTCCTACATATTTTCATTCACATAGTTCTGCAAACGATTCTGAATGATGGAAGCAACCTCCTCGGACGACTTCTGTCCCTGGAAGTAGCCCTCTGCCTCCTCTTGAATGATGCTTATAATCGAGCGGTCAAAGCCCTCGGATACAGGTTTTGCATCCTTGAAAATCTTCAATGCAGTCTCTACATCCTCCTGTGTGGGGGTATGATAGGTATACTCCCAACCATCGCTGGAAACCATTCCGCCTCCACCGGTGGTCAAGGGCTCTCCGTCCTCATCATACATGATCTCTCCGTTCTCGTCATAGATGTACTCTACCTTAGTAGCATCCTCAATCTGCTTGTCAAGCTTCTCCTTCACGGTATACAAGCCCCAGTCAAACATCTGTGTATCTCTTGTCAGATAATACTCAATGAATTCCCATGCGCCATCCTTATTGCTTGAAGAAGAAGCAATGGCGTACCTGCTCTCTGCAGTCAAAGCATGACCGTTTGAACCATCTACTGTGGGGAACCCTATAAAGGTCACAGGCTCTCCGAATTTCGCTTCATAATACTGTATCTCATTGAAGCCATCCACATAGGCTGAATCCAACAACACGCGATTCTCCTGATACAAGGAAACGGAACCATCATAATTGTTCCAATCATACTCTTCCGGAAAACGATTCACAAACTCCAGCATCTGCACAAATTCCGGCGAGTCAAAGCTGCACTTTCCACTCTCCCAATCAATAAAGGCGCCTTCATTGAGCAGCAGGAAATAATAAAGCATCTCTGTTCTGGTCGCTCCATTGAATATCTCTGCATCCGGATATTTGTCAGATATCTGAATCATATCCGAAAGCGTCCAACCGCTTCTATCTCCTACCACAGAGGTCTTACCTACAAAGGTATTGATCTGTACGGTTCTGGGAATGCCCGTGAGCACACCATCCACCTTAAATTTATCCAGAATCCCTTCCGCAAAATCACCGACACTTAATTTACTGCTCTTCTCCAGATAAGCAGTCAGATCCTCAATGGCGTTTTTGCTCACCAACTGCGCCTCATCCACCACAGAAAGATCAATCAGATCCGGCGCATTGCCGCCCGATGTCAGATCATTGTTCAATCTGGTGATTGCATCCTCATAGCTGGTATCGCTCCAATTATTTTCATCCATATAGGTCTTGATACGGATTCGATAATTGCCATTTGCCTTGTTAAATGCCACTGCAGCCGCCTGCAGACTCTGACTCTGATAAAGTGTTCCAATAGTGATCTCCGTCTTCTGAACCACCTCGGAGGCTTTCGTTCTGGTCAGCTTCACAAGCTCCGTTTCATTGGAATTCCAATCATTGACAACCGCCAGAAATTCACCATCTGTAATCTGACTAATCATATCCACATAATCACCGTTGATATCACTGTCCAGCCATTTCAAAACGGTATCATACGTCTGTGTCTCGCAGTCATATTGATAAAGGCTTGTGCTGTCTCCCAACAAAAAAGCCTTCTCCCCTACAGGACTCATGTAATTAGCGCCACCGGGAAGATTACTGTATGTCTTTCCTGCCTTCTTACCCTCAAAGTCTACTTCCGCAAGAGCCATTCCCGCGCCTGTGCCGCTGTAGTCCCAATAAGAGAAATACACATTCCCCTCATCATCCAGAGACAGACCGTCAATCCAATCCGTAGAGGTCTCAATCTCCCCTACATACTGTCCCTGTTCATCGAAGAGACGAATCAGATTCTCTGAAGAGATATAGAGCCTTCCCTTAGCGTCCACAGCCAGATATTGCACATAGGCATTCTCCTCATTCTTCAGCATAATCTCTGTGAACTCCTGCTCGTATACCTTGGAGCCGTCGGCACTGTATTTGTTCAGGAAATACTGCCTGTCCGCATTTTCATAATCATCTTCCTCATATTGCCAAATAGAAGATGCAATATAAATATTCTGGTCTTTATCCACCGCAAAACGTTCAATGGAACTCTCCTCATCCCGCTCCACACAAACCTCTGTGGAGCCGTCTTTCAGAGAGTATTTCATGATGCGCTCACTGCTCTCCTGTTTCTCCTCATCCCATGTGGATGCGTTGAAATACAAATAGTCTCCTGCCAGCATCATATTGCCAAACCATGTGCCCTCCTCTGAATCTACAAAATCCAGGTATTCGGGAACATATACATATTCTCTTACTTCATCCACTGTATCGCTATCCTTTGCCCGTTCCGCTCTCTTCCCTCCACATGCAGCCAGGGAAAGTGTCATCACGGCACATAACGCAGCCGATACCAGTCGTTTTGTGTACATCAAATTTTTCTTCATAAATTCTCCTCCTCGAAATCAGTATCATAATGCCTTCCACGTTGTCACATGATTTCCTTACCGACATGATATATGATACTCCAACCCTATAGTAAATTCAACTTAAGAATTTATGAAGTTCTGTTTACAAAATTATTAAATCTTCAAATAAAATCAGTCCACACTTTTCAGGGATTCTGTCATGCTGATATGCTCCAGTTTTCCACCCATCAATCGGTTCACCAACCATGCAAATATAAAGGTAAGCAGTACACTGTACAGATAGCTTGCAGGCAAAACCAGGCAATCAAAGGATATCAGATCAATATTGATCTGAGACATCACAAACGCATGCAGAAAATGTCCGAGAATCAGTCCCGCCGCAGTCCCCATAGCCGTGAGCAGTGTATTTTCCCGAAATACATACGCAGAGGTCTCATTGTGATAAAAGCCCAACACCTTGATTGTGGCAATCTCACGAACACGCTCTGTAATGTTTATATTTGTCAAATTGTAAAGTACGATAAATGCCAACCCCGCCGCGCATAGAATTACCACAAGCACAATCAGGTTCAGGCTTTTCATCATACTGTCAAATCGCTCCATGACATCCTTATTCACCGTCACTCCGGTCACATTGTCCCACTTCATGAAAGCTGCAGACAACAAATGTACATCCACATCCTGCGGCACATTCAGGTATGCTGTCTTATACTCCACCCGGTCAGCTATTTGCGCCTCATAGGTTTCACTGTCGATATAGGCATAATTATAAATATAATTGCGATTGATGCCTGTGACTGTCACATGAATTTCGCGCATTTCATCATCCTGCAGGACAACCTCATCCCCCACACCAATGCCCAATTTCTTTGCAACATGATCCGTCAGCACCACCTCTCCCGGTCCCGGAAAAGCAAGCTCTTGTCCCTTGGCTGAATGAAGCTTGAGAAAAGGACTCATATCTGCTCCATGCTGTAACACCAAAAGATTCACGGATTTTCTTCCGGCATCCGTCACCAAATCTATGGTTTTGTCCGCTACAAAAGCATAATCCTTTTGGGGAAAACCTATATCCTGTAACTGCTGTTCATCGTCATCTGAAACGGTTTCCGAAAAGGATACCGATACATCATAAGTCTGAATCTCCTGAAATTGCTGACTCGCCACACCTGCGATGGAGTCTCTGATACCAAATCCGGTTACCAGAAGTGCTGTACATCCACTGATTCCCAATACCATCATTACCAGTCGCTTCTTATAACGAAAAATATTGCGCAGAGATACCTTTCGCAGGAATTTCATCCGCTTCCAGACAAAGGGAAGATATTCCAGAAAAACACGTTTTCCTGCCTTAGGCGCCTTCGGTCGCATCAGTTGTGCCTGCACGCTGCCAAGCTCCATCCTACAGGATAACCATGTGGTTCCCACGGAGCATAGAAGCGACACCAACAGAGAAATAAGTGCCAGCCAACCGTCAAACACATACGCGAGGCTCTGTACACGATACATCATCCCATATGCCGTCCAGATAACTCTCGGAAAAATCCATGTTCCCACCGCAAATCCCAGAACACAGCCGATCACGGCTGCCAAGCCGGAATAGAAAATGTATTTTGTGATAATAGTTCCTTCTCCATAGCCCAACGCCTTCAGCACACCAATCTGTGTCCTCTGCTCCTCCACCATTCGGTTCATGGTAGTGGTACATACCAGAGCTGCAACCAGGAAGAAAAACACAGGAAATACATTGGCAATTCCCTCTACAATGTTAGAATCACTCTCAAAGCAGACATAACCGATATTCGTATCTCTGCCCAACACATAGGTCTCCGGTTGCTTTAAATCTGCAAGCTCCTGCTCTGCATCCGTTATTTTTTCTTCTGCATCAGCAATACGCTCCTCATACTCTGCCAGGCCATCCTGATACTCCCTTTCCCCCTTCTCATACTCCTCCTTTGCATCAGCAAGCTCCTGCTCCTTCTCTGCAAGTGTCTCCTCTCCCTCTTTTATCTTTCTACGCGCACTTTTGATGGCGTTCTCTCCCTCTGCAAGCTCTTTTTTTGCCTCCTCCAGCGCACTTTTCCCCTCCTCTATTTCCTGTTGTCCCTCCTCTAGCTGCCCTTTCGCACCATTCAACGCGTTCTGTCCCTGATCAAGCTGTTGCTTCGCGTTATCTAATTCCAGCCTGTAGGTCTGTAGCTGCGTCTTTGCCTCTATTAACTGCTGCTTTCCGCTCTCTAGCTCCACACGCTTCTTCTCTGCTTCCACAAGACCGGCTTCTATGGCTGTCAAGCCCTGCTTAATCGCCTCCCGGTCTGCCGCAATCTTCTCTGCCATCTCCGGTGGAAGCTCCTCTCCCAATGCTGCCTCCTGTTGATCCAGATATGCACTCTGCGACAGAAGCTGCGTCTTCTGAGTCTGCAGCCCGGACACAGTGGCTTCCAGCTTGGCTTCACCGTCTGCGAGCTCTGTCTCTTTTACTGCTAGCTGTTCCTCTTTGAGCGCCAACGCATCAGAATTTTCCTGCCAGGCGCTGCGTGCTGCCGATAATCTGCCATTTTCTGCATCCCACTTTGCCCGTTGTTCTGCAAATGTCTGCTCACCCTCAGAAAGCTCCTGTTCTTTCTCCGTTATGGTGTTTTGGGCATCTGTCAGTTCTCTTGCTTTCTTCGCAAGCGTTCTTTTGCCATCCTCCAACTCCTTCTTGGCATCCGATAAAGCCTCTTCTCCCTCTGCAAGCTGTCTTGCGGCATCGTCGAGCTTATCCTTTGCCTCAGCAAGCTCCCTTTCCGCATCCGCCTTCTCAGTCAGAAATTCACGCTTCGCATCCGCAAGCTCCTCATTTGCCTCTGACAGAATTCTATCATAACGCATATTGGCAGCTTCCCCTGTCAAGGGCTCCCACACCGCCGCCTTCTCATCTATGAACTTTTCATACGCATCACTGTAGAGCTTCGGATGCTCATCAAACCTCACATAAACCTCTGTAAAATAATCCTCTGCAAAGCCATCCCTGCGGATATATACAAATCCGTTCACACGACCATTTCCCAAGGAGGTATTGCCGCGCTCGTACTGAATGTAGAGGGGCGATTGTGCGATTCCTACAATGGTATATGCTCTGTAGGCAAAATGCTCCAGATCCTCCTTTTCATTGTTCTCGGACAATCTAAGCGTCTCCCCCATCTGTGCAGAAGAAAACACATTGGCATCCACCACACATTCCGTTGCATCCTGCGGCAGTCTTCCCTCCAAAATCACAAGCTGATTCACCTTGTCTGTCAGACTATGTACCTTTGCAACATTTTCAGCGCCGCTCTCTGTGGTATAAATAATATCAAAGCCCAAGGCTCCCTCTACAGCAGCCACTCCCTCTGCACCGGACAGAGCATCCACATCCTCCTGCTCAAAACCCAGTGTGGACACCAGTCTGTAATCGTAAAGATATGTTTTCACAAAATAATCTTCTGTCGTCTCCACCATGGCAGTTTTCGTGACCTTTAGCCCTGCGAAAAAGCCAACCCCCAATGCCACAATCGCAAGAATTGCCAGAAACCGTCCTTTGCTTTGTCCTATCTCTCTGAAAGTAGAACGCCAGATCATGTTTTTCTTCATAACCTGCTCCTATCTCTTAAAATATTTATGTGGCGTGATTTGTCACGCTTACCATTCGATATCTGCTATATCAACAATGTTTTCATTCTTACGCATGTCCGTGATTGTTCCACTCTTCACTGTGATAATCCGGTCAGCCATAGCTGTCAATGCCTGATTGTGCGTGATGACTACCACCGTTTTCCCCTTTTCCCTACAGGTGTCCTGCAGTAGCTTCAATACTGCCTTTCCGGTATTGTAATCCAACGCACCGGTGGGCTCATCGCACAATAAAAGCTTAGGATTCTTGGCGAGCGCACGGGCGATTGCCACACGCTGCTGTTCTCCACCGGAAAGCTGCGCAGGGAAATTCCCCATGCGTTTAGAAAGTCCTACCTCTGTGAGCACAGTTGCTGCGTCCAAGGGCTCCTTGCATATCTGTGCGGCAATCTCCACATTTTCCAATGCTGTAAGATTTTGAACAAGATTATAGAATTGGAACACGAAGCCTATGTCATATCGTCTGTAAGAGGTCAGTTGCCGTTTATGATATGCGGATATCTCCTGCCCATCCAAAAATACTTTTCCGTCTGTCAAAGTATCCATACCGCCCAATATATTCAATATCGTAGTCTTACCCGCCCCGGACGCTCCTACAATCACACAAAACTCACCTTTTTCAATCTGGAAATTTACATCATAGAGTGCCTGTATCTCTACCTCACCCGTTTTGTATATCTTACTCACATGTTCAAAACTTACAAAACTATTCATCCTATGCCTCCTAAATCAATAACCATGTTACCATTTATAGTGGGCAAAATCAATTCACACTATATAAATTTATATAAAAAAGCCCCTGACATCAGTAATTTTACCGAGTACTAGGGGCTTTCTCCTTAAGAACGCGTCTACGCATTCCTATGTTACATGTGAAATTAGCCGAGCTGAGCAGCTACCTCTGCTGCAAAATCCTCATTCTTCTTCTCCAGACATTCACCAACTTCAAATCTTACAATCTTAGTGATAACGATAGCAGGATTTACGGACTTAAGGTATGCAGCTACGGACTGCTTGCCGTCCTCCGCTTTAACGTAGGTCTGCTCTAACAGACAGATCTCTTTCTCGTGCTTGGAAATACGACCCTTTACCAGACCGTCAAAAATCTTGTCAGCAACGATTGCTTCCTTATCTGCCATAGCAAGCTGTACCAACGCAGCCTTTGCCGCATCGGAGAGGAAGTTGAACAGGAAGTTCATATTGCTCTTTTTCTCCTCATAAATAGCGATATCCTCGTCGCTCCAACATTTTTCGCTTACAGCCTTATCGATGAGCTTCTGCAGGATGGGTTTCGGCAGAGACGCGGGATCGTTCAATGCGCTGTCTACCGTAATCTCGTGCAATTTAGCTCTTTCTGCTTCAGAAATATCCGCACTGCTAAGATACTGGGGATTCATTGCCGCAACCTGCATCGCAACATTCGCCAGTGCTTCCTTCGTTGCATCGGAATTGTCTCCGTTTGCAGCAACAAGCACGCCGATTCTTCCGCCACCATGAATATAAGAAACAACCACATCACCGGAAATCTTCTGAAATCTTCTGATGGAAAGCTTCTCACCGATGGTTGCTGTCTTCTCAACCAACGTATCTTTCAGACCATTCTGGGAAAGCAGTGTCTCCACGTCCTCTCCGTCCTTACCGCCGTTTAACCCGGAAGCAAGTGCCTGATCCGCAACAGACTGTACGAATGTCTGGAACACTTCATTCTTCGCAACAAAGTCAGTCTCGGAATTGACCTCAACAACCACTGCGTTACTGCCGTCGATCGCCACTCTAGTGATACCTTCTGCAGCAATTCTGCTTGCTTTTTTCTCAGCCTTGGCAGCGCCGCTCTTTCTGAGCACTTCCACCGCTGCATCCATATCGCCGTCAGTCTCGGTCAGAGCTTTCTTACATTCCATCATGCCGGCGCCGGT
>JAFVDW010000106.1 GCA_017478245.1 Lachnospiraceae bacterium | reverse complement strand
GGTGCATCTGTTGTGTGTGGATGAACTGTTGGATACAGAGGTATTCCACACCCAGGTAAAGCAGTTGTTTCAGGTGATACAGAAGCGTCATGATGGAAAGGCACTGAAGGAATTGTTTGAGACGGGTCATGACTTTGCAGAACTGGAGCCGGATACGGTGCAGGCAATCGCCACGGTCCTGGAGCGTCCGGGCATCTGGAAAAACAGAGAGAGGTATCTGAGCCGGGAAGAAGGAGGGAAACTGAATATGTGTAAGGGAATGGATGAGTGGGAAGCACAGGCAAGAGAGGAAGGCATAGAACAAGGCAGGAATGTTTTGGTGATAGAGAAGACGCTGAAAAAACTGAATAAGGGAAATACGCCTAAGGAGATTGCGGAAGCTTTGGAAGAGGATATCTCCGTGATCGAGAAAATCTGTAGAGTGATAGAAAGCTGTAAACCGGATTGCACGATTAAAAAAATACTGGAGAAATTAGCGTAGTTTCAGTTGGAGAAAAAGTTGTGTTTCATCTTACAATTAATAGTTTAATATGAGGGTTTTAAGAGACGAATAATGGACACTAAAAATGATATAAATTAATTATTGACAAAAACGAACAAATGTTTTATTCTTAAGCAGTAGAACACTTGTTCTTTAAAAGGAGATTGACAAATGGAAAAAGAAGAAAAGCAGAAAGCATTAGAAGCGGCTTTGAGCCAGATTGAGAAGCAGTATGGTAAGGGGACAGTAATGAAGTTGGGAGACCCTTCCGCACAGATGCATGTGGAGACGATACCTACAGGTTCCCTGAGTCTGGATATTGCATTGGGACAGGGAGGGATTCCAAAGGGAAGAATCATAGAGATATATGGTCCGGAATCCAGTGGTAAGACTACGGTAACATTACATATGATCGCAGAAGTACAGAAGCAGGGAGGGATTGCCGGCTTTATCGATGCGGAGCATGCGCTCGATCCGGTATATGCTAAAAATATCGGGGTGGATGTAGACAATCTTTACATTTCACAGCCGGATAACGGAGAGCAGGCGATGGAGATTACAGAGACTATGGTACGTTCCGGTGCCATTGATATTGTGGTTGTGGACTCTGTAGCTGCGCTGGTTCCCAAAGCAGAGATAGACGGTGACATGGGAGACAGCCATGTGGGTCTGCAAGCACGTCTGATGTCCCAGGCGTTGCGGAAGCTGACTGCGGTGATTAGCAAGTCTAATTGTACAGTAGTCTTTATCAATCAGTTGCGTGAGAAGATTGGCGTCATGTTTGGAAATCCGGAGACAACGACCGGCGGACGTGCGCTGAAGTTCTACTCTTCTGTTCGCCTGGATGTCAGAAGAATTGAATCCTTGAAGCAAGGAGGCGAGGTCATAGGTAACCGCACTCGTGTGAAGGTGGTGAAAAATAAGGTCGCTCCCCCTTTCAAGGAAGCAGAGTTTGATATTATGTTTGGTGAAGGAATCTCTATGGTAGGAGATATTTTGGATCTGGCAGCAAGCATTGATGTGGTCAATAAATCCGGTGCATGGTATGCCTATGACGGCAATAAGATTGGACAAGGTCGCGAGAATGCCAAGCAGTATCTGAAGGATAATCCGACAATTTGTGACGAGATTGCAAATAAGGTGCGAGCGCACTTTGGATTTGGAGCAGAGGCAGAGAATGACAAAGACACTGCCAAGGAAAGCAGCGGTAAAGGGAAAAAAGGTAGTGAAGAATGATTGTAACGGAGCTGGTGGAGCTTTCCAAATCTCGCAGCAAGGTATATATTGATGAGGAGTTCGCCTTTGTCTTATACAAAGGCGAACTGCGTCTCTATCGTGTGAAAGTCGGGGAAGAATTGGCAGAAGCAG
This sequence comes from Lachnospiraceae bacterium, assembly GCA_017478245.1. GTDB lineage: Bacteria > Bacillota > Clostridia > Lachnospirales > Lachnospiraceae > Acetatifactor. The sequence goes on along the minus strand of JAFVDW010000106.1, from coordinate 18,608 downwards.
TCTATCGTACTATCATGATGGAGGTTCTTCCCAAACGGGCGAAACTGCGTGCAATGAATTTATTGCAGTCCAGAGAATATACAACCGCACAGCTTCATCAGAAGCTGAGTCAGGGATTGTATCCGGAAGAAGTGATACAGCAGGCGTTGGATTATGTGGCATCCTTTCACTATACAGACGATCTGCGTTATGCAGTGAGTTATATCACCTGTCATGAGGATACCCGTAGCCGCAGAAGGATTGAACAAGATCTGACCGCAAAAGGAATAGATAAAGCTACGTTGGAACGGGCATGGATGGAGTGGGAAGCACAGGGGGGTGTGCAGGACGAGCAGAAGATGATTCGTAAGCTCATGGAAAAAAAGCATTACAATGTGGAAAATGCAGATTATAAAGAACAGCAAAAGATTTACGCATATCTTGCCAGAAAAGGATATAGCGCAGAGCAGATTCGGAGAGCAATCAAGGCAGATTTAGAAATTTGAGGTACATTTGACTAAATAGAAATAAGGGTATTACAGAAAATTTGTAAGTTTTTTCAAGGTATGACGACTTCTACTTGACAGATGTATGTATTTTATTATAAAATTTATATGTTGTGAATTGCTTGTTAGAACGCACATACGTTCTATTATAAATTGCAAATTGAACAATGAAAATTTAATAAGGAGGTGCTCCTGTAAATGGAACCTTGGGTGTGTATCGTGATTGCGGTCGTTTGTATTCTCGTAACCGCTGTGATTACCATGTATGTCACAACTTCTCGACTGAAGAAGGATTCGGAGTCTACGATTGGTAATGCGGAGGAGAAGGCGAGAGAAATCATTGATGAAGCTCTCAAGACTGCTGAGACGAAGAAGCGGGAAGCGTTGCTTGAAGCGAAGGAAGAGACCATTCGTACCAAGAATGAGCTTGACAAGGAAGTGAAGGAACGCAGAGCGGAAGCGCAGCGTTATGAGCGCAGAGTTCAGCAGAAGGAAGAGAACATCGATAAAAAGGCTGATGCAATCGAGAAGCGAGAAGCAAGTTTGGCTGCCAGAGAAGAATCCTTGAATAAGATGAAGGAAGAGGTATCCAAATTAAACGAGCAAAGATTACAGGAACTGGAAAGAATTTCAGGTTTAACCTCTGAACAAGCAAAAGACTACTTATTGAAAATTGTTGAAGATGAAGTGAAGCATGAAACGGCTGTGATGATCAAGGAAATGGAGAGTCGCGCCAAAGAGGAAGCAGACAAAAAAGCAAAGGATTATGTGGTTACAGCCATTCAGAGATGCGCAGCAGACCATGTCTCTGAGACCACTATCTCTGTTGTGCAGTTGCCCAGTGACGAGATGAAGGGTAGGATCATTGGCCGTGAGGGACGCAATATTCGTACTCTTGAGACCATGACAGGTGTCGATCTTATCATTGATGATACGCCGGAAGCGGTGATTTTGTCAGGATTTGATCCGATTCGTCGCGAAGTGGCAAGAATTGCCCTTGAGAAATTAATCGTTGATGGACGTATTCATCCTGCCAGAATCGAAGAGATGGTAGAGAAGGCGCAAAAAGAAGTAGAAGTAATGATTAAAGAAGAAGGTGAAGCCGCTACCCTGGAGGTGGGTGTACACGGTATTCACCCGGAGCTTGTAAAGTTACTTGGAAAAATGAAGTTCAGAACCAGCTATGGTCAGAATGCGTTGAAGCATTCCATCGAGGTTGCGCAGTTATCAGGACTGTTAGCTTCCGAGTTGGGGTTGGATGTAAGGTTGGCTAAGAGAGCAGGTCTTCTGCATGATATTGGTAAAGCTGTTGACCATGAGATGGAAGGCTCCCATATTCAGCTTGGTGTTGAGCTTTGTAGAAAATACAAGGAGAATGCTACCGTCATTAACGCGGTAGAAGCTCACCACGGCGATGTAGAGCCGACTTCCCTGATTGCAGTTCTTGTACAAGCTGCTGATACAATTTCTGCTGCAAGACCGGGAGCTAGAAGGGAGACTTTGGAGACCTATACTAGCAGATTAACACAATTAGAAGAAATCACAAACAATTTCAAAGGTGTAGATAAGTCTTTTGCTATTCAGGCGGGACGTGAAGTTCGAGTAATGGTAGTGCCGGAGCAGGTATCCGATGCCGATATGGTATTGATGGCGCGCGATATTTCCAAGCAGATAGAAGCTGAGTTGGAGTATCCCGGACAGATTAAGGTGAATGTCATTCGCGAAAGCCGTGTCATTGACTATGCAAAATAATCACCATTGACAGTTCACAGAAAAGTCCAAAACTAAATAAGCAACTAAAACCGCTGTGCAAAAGTACAGCGGTTTTTCAGTCTAGAGAAAATATGAGAATGAACTGGTACGCATTCTCTGATGGAGCAATAGGGGCGCAGAAGGATGTGTTTATCTAAAAAACAGTAGGAGACGAGAAGATGAGAGAGATTATACAACAAAAATTCGCGGGGGAAAGAGCACTATTTGGCAGTAGTGAACTGAAAATAATAGCCAGTATTTTTGACGAGGGAGAATCGCCGTTGAAGGAAAGCAGGAACATTGAGCTTATCGGCTGTATGTTCAAATGGAAATATCCCTTGTGGTACTGTAATGACATAAAGACAGAACATTGCACATGGTTTGATATGGCGCGGGCAGGAGTATGGTATACGAACAATGTGTCAGTGGAGCATGCGGTGGTGCAGGCACCCAAGAATTTCAGGCGATGCAGTGGTGTGGTGCTTAAGGATGTGATTTTCCCCAGAGCGGAGGAAACCCTTTGGCACTGCGATCATGTCACCATGGAGCAGGTGACGGCGAAGGGCGACTATTTTGCTTTGAATTGTTCGGATATGAAGATAGACGGATTCACTTTGGATGGAAATTATTCCTTTGACGGGGTGAAAAATGTGGAAGTACATGGCGCCAGAATGCTCTCCAAGGATGCCTTCTGGAACAGTGAGAATGTGACGGTATATGATTCCTTTATCTCCGGGGAATATCTGGGCTGGAATTCCAAGAACCTGACCTTGATCAACTGCACCATTGAGAGCTTGCAGGGGATGTGCTACATCGGCAACCTGGTGATGAAAAACTGTAAGCTGCTCAATACCACCTTGGCTTTTGAATATGCAACGGTGGAGGCAGAGATTACGTCCAGGGTAGATAGTGTCTTAAATCCTGCCGGAGGCACGATTCGTGCAGATGAGATCGGGGAATTGATTATTGAGCCGGATAAGATTGACCCCGGCAAGACACGCATTGTATGCGAAAGCATCGACCAGGTGTCTGCGAGACCGGAGTGGTTACGAGCATAGAAAAGAGGAGTTATATGAAATATAATTTTAATACCCCTATCAACAGACGTGGCACAGATTCTCTGAAATGGGATGTGGCGGAACAGGAATTGCCCATGTGGGTGGCGGACATGGATTTTCAGACGGCACCGGAGATACTTGAGGCGATTCATAAGCGCACAGAGCACGGTGTATTTGGTTACGGAAACGTGACGGAGGAATGGTATCAGGCGTATATGAATTGGTGGCAGAGGAGGCATGATTTTACCATGCGGAAGGACTGGCTGATCTTCTGTACAGGTGTAGTCCCTGCAATTTCCAGCATTGTCCGCAAGCTTACCACTCCCAACGAAAATGTATTGATTCAGACACCGGTTTACAATATCTTCTTTAACAGTATCATCAACAATGGATGCCGCGTGTTGGAAAGCCCGCTGGTGTATCGGGATGGTATCTACGAGATTGACTTTACGGAATTGGAGGAAAAACTCTCTGATCCGCAGACTACGCTGATGATCCTCTGTAATCCGCACAATCCCATCGGCAAAATCTGGGATAAGGAGACTCTGGCGCGAATAGGGACATTGTGCAACAAATACCATGTAACAGTCATCTCCGATGAGATTCATTGTGATTTGACCGCTCCGGGAAAGGAATATACGCCCTTTGCGTCCGCATCGGAGGATTGCCGGGCCGTGAGTATCACCTGCATCGCGCCCACCAAGGCATTTAATCTGGCGGGGATGCAGACAGCAGCAGTCTGTGTGCCGGACGCCGTTCTTAGACATAAGGTGTGGCGTGCATTGAACACTGATGAGGTGGCAGAGCCCAATTCCTTTGCAGTGCCGGTGGCAGTGGCGGCTTTTGAGCGGGGAGAGGATTGGCTGAATGCCCTGCGGGAGTATCTTTGGGAGAACCGAAAAATTGTCACAGGCTTTATAGAGAAAGAAATCCCCCTGCTGCGTGTGGTGTCGGGAGAGGCTACTTATCTGGTCTGGCTGGATACGAAGGCGTTGGCTGACATACAAAGGCAGCAGTCGCTAGACTGTTTGACGCAGGAGCCGGCAAGCTACAGCGAGGAGCTTGCGACGTTTATCCGTCGCAAGACAGGGCTCTATCTGGCGGCAGGTGCAGCGTATGGAAGAGCGGGAGCGTATTTCCTCAGAATGAATATAGCTTGTCCCCAAAGCACATTAATAGATGGCTTGCAGCGGCTGAAAGAAGGAGTGCAGGCGTATATGGCAGCGAAAACACAGAACGGGCGGATACGTTAGAGGCGTTTATATCTCCCTCAATAGATGCGAAATGAAAGGATATAAAATTGGTAGTATGCTATGAAAAAGTGAAGCTGATTGTGAAGGATGAGGTGGCACAGAGCTTCTAGACCGGACTTCCCACAGGTGTGGAGGAGAGTTCTTTTGTGAGTGTAGATACAGTCAGCTTCCCTGGCTATGATCAGGATAGAGATACGGATATTATTGTTATCAGGACGTTGGAGGGAGGACAAGTCGTCAATTTTTATGATGGCTTCAATTCTACTAACGATTCCTGGGCTGATTATTTTTATCCCAAAGGATATTTCCATTGATGCAATCAAAAAATATATGGGAAATAGAAGTGGGGAGGAATAGAGGGAAATGTTGTGGGGACTTCTTTGTTAGGGAAGTCCCTTTTTTTATGTAATAGGAAATTGCTCTGCAATTCCTATTACACAAAAAGCGTTCCGCTATGAATGCGCACTCGCGCGTAACGTAAATGTTGCATAAATGCAACCGCGCTCGGCGCGAGAATGCCGCAAGCGGCATTCTTTTTCATTATTACAGGAAAGAGTACAAAAAACACTTGACATATATAGATAATCGATATAATATATAGATAACATATATATGTAGATTATCTATGCAAGGAGAGAAGAAAATGGCAGTTGAAAAATCACTAATGTCAGGCAGTATGACCATGCTGCTCCTTAGGCTGTTGTCCGAGAAGGATATGTATGGCTATGAAATGATTGATGCCCTGAGACAGAGATCCCAAAATGTATTTGAACTGAAGGCGGGCACCCTCTATCCTCTGTTACATGGAATGGAGGAGAAGGGGCTGCTGAGCGTCTATGAAAAGGAATATGCAGGCAAGCTCAGAAAGTATTACAGTATTACCAAACAGGGACGCGGTATGTTGGAGCAAAAGACTGCAGAGTGGCGGGAATACGCTGCAGCAGTCAGTAATGTGTTGGCGATGGAGGGGTGAGCGATGGAAGAATATATCAAAGTATTATTAGAGCAGATTCGTTGCAGGAAGGTTCATCCCTATATTGCGGAGGAATTGAAGAGCCACATGGAGGATCAGATATCAGATAATCTGGCATTGGGAATGACCGGAGAGGAAGCGGAAGCGGCAGCCGTGGAGGATATGGGAAGTCCTGTGGAGGCAGGTGTAGCGTTGGATCAGATTCACAGACCTCAGATTGCATGGGATTTGATCGGGGTGATGGCTGCAATCAGTCTGGCAGGTATTATCATACATCTGTTTATAGGTGGCGACAGACAGTCTGTCTTTTTCCTGCATACGGTGATAGGCTTTGGGATGATGCTGATTGTCTATCGCATAGATTACACGATGATTGGAAAATATGCGAAAATTATTGGTGGGGGAATTTTGTTGTTGTGTGTATATGGATTGTTTCGCGGCATTATTGTTTCGGGTACGGTTCTCAATGTGCGGCTTCTGAATATGCAATTTTCCCTCTTCCCATTTATGATGCTGTATGTGCCCGTGTATGGTGCAATTCTGTACCGGTATCATGGAAGTGGATATGGGGGATTTGGCAAGGCGCTTCTATGGTTGGTGGCACCCATTGCGATTGTATGGCATTTCCCCAATTTGGGGCTGGCGCTCATGATGCTGGTATCCATGGCAGCAGTGCTCACTGTTGCACTATGTAAGGACTGGTTTAAGATATCAAAGGGGTTAGGAATCGCCGGTCTGTGGCTCTTTATCATAGGTCTGCCGGCATTGGGGCTTACCTGTGGTTATGTGTTTAATTGGTTGAATTCTTATCAAAAAGCCAGATTGCATGCGTTTTTTACCCATGGTGATGTGGAAGATTATAGGACAAATATCCTGCGAACCGGCATAGCATCCAGTCGCTTCATGGGAGGAGATAGGCAAACTGCATTGCGCGCTCAACTGGCATATGATAGTGATTTTATATTAAATTATGTGATTTCCGGTTATGGTTTCATTGTCGGTGCATTGGTCTGCTGTCTGTTGGCATTTTTGATTCTCAAGGTTTTTTCCGTGACTTTCCGCCAAAAGAACCAGTTGGGGTTGGCAATGAGCTGCGGCAGCAGCATGGTTCTGTTGGTAAATATCGGGATGAATCTTCTGGTGAATCTGGGGCTTTTGCCTGTGACACAGTCCTTCCTGCCGTTTTTTTCCGTAGGGGGAAGCAGTATTATCACCAGCTACATTCTGGTGGGTATCATCATGAGCGTGTATCGCTACAAAAATATTTATCCTGAGAGGGTTCGGATGAAACTAAAAACAGAGTAAGATAAAGAGCATACAGTTCGGCTAAGAGTCACACAGGTGGCGGTAAATCAAAGAAAGGTTTGCCGCTGCTTTTTTGTAATCAGAACAGATAAATGAGTTGCAACCCGGCGGGTATACCTATATAATACAAAGAAAGAATGAGTTTTGAACTATACGATTGGGAAAGGTAGAAAATGGGATGGAGGGAAAGAAAATAACAGAATTAGAGAAATTGGAAGCAGGATTGGAATATAGTTTTTGGGATAAGGAGGTCAATGCCAGAAAACAGCACGCTATGCGAGAAACGGCAATATTAAATGGGATTGATACTTCTGATGAGGACAAAATAGCCGAGCAGCTACACCATCTTTTTGGAAGCTGTGGAGAAGACCCATGGACAGGTCCCGGGTTTCAGTGCGATTATGGATTGAATATTCATGTGGGAGATCGTTTTTTGGCAAATTATAATGTGACAATTCTGGATATTGCACCGGTGCACATGGGCAATGATGTTATGATCGGACCGGGAACCTGCATTATTACTGTCAATCATCCTCTTTCGCCCAAGGGTAGGAGAAATCATCTGGGGATTGCAAAGCCCATCACCATTGGAAATGATGTGTGGATCGGGGCAAACTGCACCATTCTTCCGGGGGTACATATCGGCAATAATGTGGTGATTGCAGCGGGAGCAGTGGTTACGAAGGATGTGCCTGATAATTGCGTGGTAGGCGGTGTACCCGCCAGAAAAATAAAGGATATAGAGAATGACATAGAGTAGGAGGAAGCAGTTGTGGCTTATACACAGAATATGACAGAAGGAAAGCCCTTTCCCATCATTTTTCGCTACTTTGTCCCCATCCTGTTCAGTTGCCTGCTGCAGCAGTTGTACAGTATTGTGGACACCATTGTAGTAGGGAAAGGAATTAATGATATGGCGCTGGCGGCAGTAGGCGCTACCGGCTCCATCAGCTTTTTTATATTTGGCTTTATCATGGGATTGGGCACCGGTATGGCAGTGTTGGTGGCGCAAGCCTATGGCGGAGGCAACTATGAGCGTCTGCGCAAAGCGATTACCATGGGAATCGTATCCACCGGCACAGTCTCCCTGGTGATTATGCTTGCAGGAATCGTCTTTATGCGACCGTTATTGCTCCTCCTAAACACCTCTGAGGTGATTCTGGAGGATGCCATTTTGTATATCGTGATTATTTTGGCGGGTATTCCGCTGACCTTGCTGTACAACTGTTTCAGTGGGATACTGAATTCACTGGGTGACAGCAAGACCCCCTTGTATGCAGTGGTTATCTCCACCCTTGTCAATATTGCACTGGACATCTTTTTGATTGTGGGATGTCATATGGGTGTGGAAGGAGCGGCAATCGGTACTTTGATTGCTCAGTGCTGCGCCGGAGGTTTTTGCTATTTTAAATTGAGAAAGATAACCTTTCTTCATTTAAAAAAAGAGGACTGGATATTGGATATGAAGCTGATTCGGGAAGAAATCCGGGTGGGTATCCCGGTGGCGTTTATGAATTCCGTGACGGCTATCGGCACCTTGCTAGTGCAGTATTTTGTCAACAGATTGGGTGTAAATTATACGGCGGCTTTCTCTGCTTGTACCCGTCTGACCGGATTTATCATGCAGCCCTGTGCAGCAGCGGGGATGGCTATGAGCACTTATGCAGGGCAGAATTTCGGTGCGGGTAAGATGGAGCGTATCCTGCAAGGAATCAGGAGCAGCTTCTGGCTGGCAATCAGTATTGCTCTGATCGGCACGGTACTTCTCGCCGGATTCCCCAGACAGCTTGCCGGGCTGATGCTGTCGGATGTAGAGAACATTAACCTTTGTGTAACGTACTTGAGAATTTGCGGCGGCATGATGTGGGCGATCAGTTTCCTTTTTTTGACCAGAGACACCTGTCAGGGAATGGGATTCACCTTTGTGCCTATGCTTTCCGGATTTATGGAGCTGGCGGCAAGAGTCATCGCCACCATAGCTCTCACTTCGCGGATTGGTTATAATGCCATTGCCATTGCGGAGGTGAGCGCGTGGGTCAGCGCCTTTTTGTTGAATGGAAGCTATCTTTGGCTCAAACTGCATAAATTGATAAAAAGTGGTAAGGAAACGATGTGATTAACAAAACTTTAACATTTCCCAAACATCTTATCAACAATCATCTGTCAGAATAAAGGACAACAAGTAAAACAGTTCGAGCCTTATAGAAAACAATTAAGCTCTGCCTTAAGATGCAGGCATCTACGAAAAATCATAATTGGGTTCTGTATGGTTGAATGACATCAAAAGACAGGAGAAAAGCTATGGAAAACAAAGAACAGACAACAACCTTTGATTACAGTTATTCAGCGAAAAAACAGCAGGAAATTGAGCAGCTTAAGGAAAAATATATGCCCTATTCCCATCAGGACAGTGTACTGGAGCAGATGAAAGAGCTTGACAGGCAGGCAGAAAAAGCTGCATCTGCACAGCCCATTCTCTTAGGTGCCATTGGCTGCGTATTGTTGGGGCTTGGCATGTGTGGGACGATGGCGTTTACGTCTAAGATTTTATTTGTCTTAGGGATTATCGTGGGAGTGCTTGGTATCGGATTGGTGGGCGTGGCATATCCCCTGTACTTGAAGAAAATCAAGGAAGAGCGGGAGCGGATTGCGCCGCAGATTCTGGAGCTTGCCGAAAGAACAGAAAAAGAATAGGTCTGACCGGAAGTGAACAGTTCAAGGAGGAGGGGACTATGTTTCGTATTCTTGTAGTGGAAGACGACAAGGAATTGAATGGTACAGTATGTGAATATCTACGGATGAACGGTTATGAGGCAGATGGTGTGTTAGGGGCAAATGATGCTTATAACAAAATGTATGGAACACCTTATGACCTGATTATTTCCGACATTATGATGCCGGAAATCGACTGATTCACCTTTGCCAGAGAGGTTAGGGCACTCAATCAGGAGATTCCTCTTCTGTTTATGACGGCAAAGGATGACTTTGCCTCCAAAAAGATTGGCTTTAAGATTGGAATCGATGATTATATGGTCAAACCCGTGGATCTGGAGGAATTGCTGCTGCGCATAGAGGCACTTCTGCGCCGAGCAAAGGTGGCAGCCACCAAGCATATCGAAATCGGGAGCCTCACATTGGATGCGGAGGAGCGCACAGTTACTGTAAAGGGCGAGGAGATCGCGTTGACCGCCAGAGAGTTTAATCTTCTATATAAGCTGTTATCCTACCCCAAAAAAACCTTCACCAGATCCCAACTGATGGATGAATTCTGGGATGCGGAGACCACCTCCGGACCGAGAGTGGTGGACGTGTATATCACGAAGCTGAGGGACAGGCTCTCCGGCTGTGAGGAGATTGAGATTCAGACCGTACATGGCATGGGATATAAGGCAGTCATCCTGTAAAAGCAACTGCCGGAAAGGGCAAAGAAATAACAAAGAAATAACAATGAAAAAGAGAAAATATACCATTTCACGATTTATCAGTTTTTTTCTTGCCATGTCTTTTGTGGTGACCTGTAGCATGTTTTTATTTTTACATTTCTTGGATTTCAGCGAGGAGCAGATTCGGACAGCCGCACCGCTTACCATTGGAAATGTGATTTTTCTGACAATTTTATTCTGTGTGATAGACCATATTCGCTATACCTATATGGTGGAGAGACCGGTGCAGAGCATCAGCGAAGGAATCTCCAGAGTCATGGAGGGGGATTTGTCTGTGCGGATTCCGGAGGTTCGCAGTATAGGGGTATTTGACGAATATGAAGAGATTGTAAGAGAATTAAACAAGCTCTTTGCAGAGTTAAGCAGCGTGGAGACACTTCGCACAGATTTTATTTCCAATGTATCTCATGAGTTAAAGACACCGCTTTCAGTCATTCAGAATTATGGAACCATGTTACAGACGCCCCATCTTTCCGAAGAGAAGCGCATGGAATACAGCAAAAAGATAACGGAGCAGACGCGCAGACTCTCTGCCATGGTCACCAATATTCTGCGGTTGAATAAGCTGGAAAATCAGCAGATCTTTCCAAATAGAGAAAAGCTGAATCTCAGCGAACATATTTGTGAGCACATTCTGGAATTTGAGCCCCTGTGGGAAGAGAAGGGACTTGCTATTGAGACCAGATTGGAGGAAGGAGTGGAGATTCTGGGAGATACCGAGATGCTGGGGCTGGTATGGAGCAACTTAATGTCCAATGCCATTAAGTTCACGGAAAGTGGCGGAAAAATCACCATCACGGTGGCTGCCTCAGACGGTAAAGCAAGTGTTGAATTTCGAGATACCGGATGTGGGATATCTCCTGAGACTGGAAAAAGAATCTTCCAGAGATTTTATCAGGGGGACACCTCCCACGCTTCACAGGGTAACGGATTGGGGCTAGCGCTTGTGAAACGGATTATAGATATCCATGGAGGGGATATTGTGGTGAACAGTGAATTGGGGAAGGGAAGCACCTTTCGGGTGGAGTTTGAGCGAAAATAGACAGCGTGATAGAATTAACATTTCAGAAACATTTCTCTAAAATTTCCTTAACGTGTTAAAAATAAAATAACACTATCAAAAGTGAAATAAGAGGAGGAAATAGTTATGGTAGACAATAAGATTTATTTGGTAACAGGAGCGGCAGGTTTTTTGGGCGGTACGATATGCAGACAGCTTATAGAGAGAGGGGACAGGGTCAGAGCCCTTGTCCTGCCGGGAGACCCTGCAATACAATATGTGCCGGAGGAGGCGGAAATCGTGGAAGGAGACCTGACAGATATGGAATCTCTGGAGCGATTCTTCTCCGTTTCCGCAGAGCAGGAGGTGATTGTACTTCATATTGCTAGCATCGTGACTGTGAATCCCGATTACAGCAGGAAGGTGATGGAGGTGAATGTAGGAGGTACCAAGAATATCCTATATATGTGTAAAAAGCATCATGTGACGAAGCTGGTATATTGCAGCAGTACGGGAGCTATACCGGAGTTACCTAAGGGAGAGCCCATCACAGAGGTAGATCATTTTGATGATATGTCTGTGAAAGGCTGCTACAGCCAGTCTAAGGCGTTGGCATCTCAGGCGGTTCTGGATGCGGTAACCTACGATGGTCTGAATGCTTGTATTGTACATCCCAGCGGGATTCTGGGGCCGGAGGATTTCGCGGTGGGGGAGACCACCAGGACCCTGATCGACATCATCGATGGCAAGATGCCCGCCGGGATTGATGGTTCCTTCAATCTCTGTGATGTGAGAGATTTGGCAGCAGGCACCATTGCAGCGGCGGATAAGGGCAGAAGCGGCGAGTGTTATATTCTTGCCAACGAGGAGGTTTCTTTTAAGGAATTTGCCAGAATGGTATGCGAGGAAAGCGGTTGCAAAAAGATCAGCACGTTCCTGCCGCTCTGGGCAGCGGGGCTGATGGGAAATGCGATGGAGAGAAAAGCAAAGCGTGGGGGAACCAAACCACTTATGACCTCTTTTTCGGTATATAATCTGGCGCGTAACAATCGATTTGATTCCACCAAGGCAGAGGCAGAGCTGGGCTATACCACCAGACCCTACCGCAGAACCATCAGGGATGAGGTGAGATGGCTGAAGGAGACGGAGAAGATTGCATTGTAACCGGATATTTTGTATAATAATAGACAGCAAATGTCGTAAGAAACGGCATTTGCTGTTCGTGTATCAGGCGCATAAGTTGCAGCGTTTATGAGAGAAAGGAGTCATTATGGCAGATGTATGTGTGATTACAGGCGGGGGAAGCGGCATGGGGCTTGCGGCGGCAAAGTGCATGCCGAGGGATAAAATCTTGATTGTGTCGGGGCGAACGCTTTCCAAATTGGAGAAGGCAGTCACCGAATTGAGCGAGTTAGGCTTCCAGGCATATGCTCATACCTGCGATACCTCAGACAGGAAAAGCGTACAGGAGTTGGCAGCCTTCGCCGCCGATAAGGGTACCGTGCGGAATGTGATTAATGCCGCCGGTATGTCTCCCAATATGGCAGACCCGGAAAAGCTTCTGCGTGTGAATGCGTTGGGAACCGTCTATGTCAACCAGGAATTTTCCAAGGTAATGGGAGCGGGAAGTGTGATCGTAGATATCTCTTCCAATTCCGCCTATGTGCTGCCCAAATTCCTCATTAGCCATAAAACCTATGGGTTGGCAGAGACAGATGAGGAAAGCTTCCTGAAAAAATCCATCAAAAAGAGTAATTTAGCGAAGACCGATTATCAGAGGTCAGGGTTCGCCTATGCCTTGTCCAAGAATTTTGTGGTATGGTATGCGCAGAAGTGTGCATTTGAATATGGCAAAAAGGGTATTCGGGTCTGTTCCCTAAGCCCTGGTCTGATTGCTACGGATATGGGCAAGCTGGAGGAGAAAGAGGGCAGTGCCATGTTAAAATTTGCCGCCGAGGAGCGCATGGGAACGCCCGAGGAGTTGGGCTATGCCATTGCCACGGTAGCAGATGAGAGAAATGGGTATCTGGCAGGCGTGGATGTGTTGGTGGATGGCGGCAGCACCAATGGAAAAGCATTCCGGAGTAATTAGTGTGCCGGCTATGGAATGGTACGTTTTGCCTTCCGCTGAACAGATTGCAGAGGATTTGGAGATTCTGGTAAAAGCTGGCTTGGCACATCACACGCAATGATGAAGAGGTGGAGCGTTGGATCGAAGAAGCGCAGGTGATTGCCTTTATCTTTGAAGCCTTTGACGAGCTCTGAAAGGGGGCTGCGTCCAATTCCTCAGAATGTAATTTCGGTCTCTACAACGAGGAGCGACAGAAAAAGTGGTAAAGCAATGTAAAGATAGTGTATTGGGAGGTGCAGGATGCAATATCGTAAATTGGGGGACACTGGATTAGAGGCAAGTATTATCGGCATGGGCTGTGAAGGCTTTGCCGAAGAAGATTATGCCATGACCGGAAAGATGTTTGACGCCGCAGAGCGGTTGGGGGTGAATTATTTTGACCTGTATGCCTCCGACCCCAAGCTGAGAAGTGCTGTGGGTAAGGCGCTGAAAGGACGCAGGGAGAAATTTTTGATACAGTCTCATCTGTGCTCTGTGTGGAAGAACGGACAGTATCTGCGCACCCGGAATCCGGCGGAGGTAAAAGCGGGATTTGAGGAAATGATGTCTCTGCTTAATACGGATTATCTGGATGTAGGGATGATTCATTATTGTGATGCGATGAAGGATTGGGAGAGCATTGTGGAGAACGGTATTCTGGACTATGCGATGGAGCTGAAGGAACAGGGGCGCATCCGATATCTGGGGCTGTCCAGCCACAATCCGTTGGTGGCAGAACGTGCCATCAGCGAAGCGGATATCAAGGTGCTGATGTTCTCTGTGAATCCCTGGTATGATTTGCAGCCTGCCAATGAGGATGTGGATGAGCTGTGGGCGGACAGGAATTATGAAAAGCAGTTGACCAACATGGACCCGGATCGTCAAAGACTGTATGAGATTTGTCAGAGAAAGGGTGTGGGTATCACGGTGATGAAGGCTTTTGCCGGTGGAGAGCTGCTTGGGAGTAATCAGATCGCAGGGGTATCCCTGACGGTGAACCAGTGTATCGCCTATGCGTTGTCCAGACCGGCTGTGTCGGTGGTATTGGCAGGCGCACACACGGTGGAGGAACTGGAGACGAGTGTAGCTTTTTGCGAGGCGAGTCCGGAAGAGAAGGATTATGCTACCGCCCTGGCACGTTTCCCCAGAGTGAGCTGGGAGGGGCATTGTATGTATTGCAGTCATTGCGAGCCCTGTCCGAAGTACATAGACATTGCCTCAGTGACCAAATTCCTGCATCTGGCACAGGCAAAGGGACAGATACCGGAGACAGTGCGTGAACATTATGCGGCACTGGAGCATCACGCCGGAGAATGTATCCGGTGCGGCGCCTGTGAGAGCAGATGCCCTTTTGGTGTGTCCATTCGGGAGAATATGAAGCTGGCAGCGGGCGTGTTCGGATATTAAAATACTACCCATCCATCTGACGGTGCTCCTTTCGATAGGCGTGGGGTGAACAGCCATAGCTTTTGGAAAAAAGCCTGGAGTAGTAGCTGATGTGGTTAAAGCCACAGAGCATAGCGATCTCCGTAATCCCTTTGTTGGTATCCGTCAGCAGATAACGGCTCTGCTCCAGACGGTAAGTGTTCAGATACTCGAAGGGAGATTGGTGAATATAGGTTTTGAAGAGACGGCAGCAAGTGCTTTTACTGACAGAGGCGCTTGCTGCAATTTCGTCCAGTGTGACATCCTCGGTGAAGTGAGCGGCAATATAAGCCACCATCTGCTGCTGCGCCAGAAGCTTGGCATCAGGTCTGTCTGGCGTGTTCTGATTGATGGTGGTGAGGCGTCTGCGGGCAGTCTGCATGACAAGAGGAACCAACTGGCAGAGGATGTCAATCTGGCTTCCCCATCCGGCAGCTTCCTTCAGCTCGTAGGCGCGCAACAAGCTTTGGGCAAACATAGTAGCTTCTTCACAGGATGAGTCGTACACAAAATAGGGAAATGACGTATCTGTAAGGAGTGGTTCCATCCACTCCTTGTATAACAGCTCATTTTGTACAAGTATCGTTGGGTGTACTAATATACACAGGAACCGACATTCTATTTGATGATTGGCATAGCCATAATGCATTTGTCTGGCGTTCACAAATAGGGAATCTCCCGCGCAAAGCAGCACAGTGTGTCCGCCGATGAAATAATTCATCTCTCCTTCTGTTACATAGATAAACTCCAGATCCTCATGCCAATGACAAATCGCACGCATATCCGGATAAGCAGAAAGCTGTCCCTTACGCACATAGAGCGGTACTCCGGGGATGTCATAGTGAACAATCTCTGATGCGTCAGGCATCACATCGACATTTATCATATTACCTCCAATGATTATCTGACAATATTGTTAAAATTACTTGCGAATATAGTGCTTTCTTTTTCTTTGTCTTGATAATATCATGATAGTAAAGAAAAAGGAAGGGAAATGTGAAAAACGTGCGTACAGAGAACAGAGTCTTTTTGAAAGCATTGACTATGCGAGAGAGAATTATGAGTGGTAAATTATTTACTGATATGTGTGAGGGACTGCCTGAGGAACGGGCAGAAGGAAAACGTAAGATGATCGCCTTCAATGCCACGACACCGGACACGCTTGGGGAGAGGGCAAGGCTGCAGCGTGAAATGCTCCACGAGGACAGTGGCGATGTATGGATTGAACCACCGTTCTATTTTTGCTATGGGAAGCACATTATTTTAGGGGAAGGTACTTATGTGAATTTTAATTGTAATTTTGTGGATGACGGAATGATTACTGTAGGGAAAAATGTGATGTTCGGTCCCGCAGTCACGATTGCCACGGTAGGTCATCCGATTCGTCCCGATCTGCGGGGACTGATGTATACCGACCCTGTCACCATTGAAGATAATGTGTGGATTGGGGAGAATGTGACGATCTGTCCCGGTGTAACCATCGGGGAGAATTCGGTGATTGGAGCGGGAAGTGTAGTGGTAAAAGACATTCCGGCTAATTGCATCGCAGTGGGAAACCCCTGTCGCGTGCTGCGCGAGATCGGTGACAGGGATCAAGAATATTATTATAGTGACAGGAAGATTGACGCAGAGGAGCTTGCGGAGGAGAAAGCACTGCGTGAGCAAGAGGGATAGAGTCCATAGATTAAGACGCTACGCTTATGTGAGACTGTTCTTATAATTTGTACCCCAGGATGCCATATCATCTATGATGGGGCGTAGTGTTTCTCCAAGGTCGCTTAAGGCGTATTCTACCCTTGGAGGAACTTCCGGGTAAACAGTTCTTGTGATAATGCCATCAGCTTCCATGGAGCGCAGGCTGTCTGTCAATACTTTCTGGCTGATGCCCTCCAGTGATTTCTGTAATTCATTGAATCTCCAGGGGCGTTTCAATAGATTTCTTATAATAAGCAGCTTCCACTTGCTTCCGATGAGTTGCACCGTGGTGGCAACAGGGCATTCTGGCAATTCATCTTTTCGTTTCATAGGGGATACCTCCATAGCCTTAATGTGTATGTAACATTAAAAAATATATGTAACATTTAAATTATAATGTTATATATAATGCTTGTCAATGAAAACGCTCATATAGTTACAAAAGGTGCTTACTTATTGTAACGGGGTGGTAGCACTGTCCTCTGTCTTTTCGGGATATTCCCCCTTTGAAATGCGTGTAGCATAATCGACAAAATCAACACATAGTTCCTGTGAGAATTTCAAAAGTTCATCATAGGAAAATTTGTATTCTTTCTTAACCCCTGCGTGTATTGCAACCAGATTTCGTAATAGACGTGTATTTTGTAATGTGTTTGATTATAGCTGTTAAAAATCCGCCTATGGCAGCGTCATTAGATGGCTTGATGAATGTATCGGTGCTTCGGGTTCATCAAGCAGGACTGGCATTTCCACGCCCAAGACGGCGGCTATGCGTTCAAGGGTGCTTGTGGAAGTTCTTGAACCGTTCTCTATCCGTGACAACTGCTGACAGGGCTAAAATTCCCTAAGACACATGAAAAGAATTTTGATGTAAAAGAAATCAGAGGACGCTGTATCTTCTTACGCCCTCTGAATATTATTTGTAACATACCGCTACATTTGTCCCCAAATGACCTGGTCTAATGTCTTTTAGTAGAGGTGGTCTGCCCGACAAACGGGAAATTGTTTTAGTCATTTATATTCCGATATAACCCACTAAAGTTATTTCCTGATTATCTCATCAAAACAGACATCCCCATCAGACAAATCAGAATGACGTACAAACCTTACATGCCTAGTCAATCCCGAGTACGCTATACGATCGGTATTACAGAATATCTTGCAAAGCGGCTTGATCCCGTAACAAGAAAACATCTCGACATACATGCATTTGCTGATATTGTATTCGATTTTTTCTTTTCCCAATGCAAAATGATCATAAGTAATACTGCCATCTTTTACTCTGTCTTCATGATCAGATTTATTCCATTTACATACAACAGAATAACTGAAAGGAAAAAGGTCAATGAACTTAAGTATCTTAACAAAAGCATTCCACCTGCTTTCCATACATTTTTCAACTGCCGGAATGATCCTGTTATCTGTGTACCCTGCTTCCCTTAACTCAAGGCACATAGCAATAACGGCATATACGAAAGTGACATTTGTTGACGGATAGATATCGTGAGTCTTAAACTGCTCCGAATTGTACATTTCTTTAAGTCTCGTTTCATACGATGTCAATTTGATGTCAACATCTTTTATCCCTTCGTTTATCAGAAGATTTCTGTAATATTTTGAATATGACATTATTTTTTTATCAATCCCTTTAGTTTTCATTTTTCCACCTCAAACTTGAATTTATCAGAGGATTTATTATGTCAGTGTGGGGCGTGGAATGAGCAAAAACCCCAAGAATACAGCAAAATCAAGAAAGGAGGAGGATAGCAGATGAAGCCCCAAAAAGATTATAACACAAAAATTACTGCATTGTACGAACGACTTTCCAAAGATGACGAACTTTCGGGAGAGAGCAACAGTATCACCAACCAAAAGCGTATGCTTGAGGAATACGCAAGGCAGAACGGGCATGAAAATATCCGACACTACACGGATGACGGGTGGAGCGGGGCGAACTTCGAGCGTCCAAGTTGGAAAAAGCTGATAGCTGACATTGAGGCGGGGATTGTCGGGGCGGTCATTGTAAAGGACATGAGCCGTGTCGGGAGGGATTATCTTCAGGTGGGATTTTACACCGAGGTTATGTTCCGACAGAAAAGGGTACATTTC
>JAFVDW010000105.1 GCA_017478245.1 Lachnospiraceae bacterium | reverse complement strand
CAGAACTGCTTTTCCTTCCATAACAGGCATGGCTGCATGCGGACCGATATTGCCCAGACCTAAAACTGCGCTTCCGTCGGATACAACAGCCACCGTATTTGCCTTCATCGTATATTTGTAAGCGGCTTCCTTATCTTCGGCAATCACCTTACAGGGCTCTGCTACACCGGGGGTGTAGGCAATCGCCAGATCCTCACGAGATTTCACCGGAGTCTTGGAGATGGTTTCCAGCTTTCCATTCCACTTTTCATGCATCAATAGAGCTTTTTCGTTCGTTGTCATTGTTCTTCTCTCTTTCTTTGTATAAATGCTTCATGGTAGAATAAGTACTACATTATTTGTATCATATAATAGATTACATTTCTTCGCAAGGGTTTTTAGAAATGTAAAATTAGGACTTCCTATTTTGGAGATTTTGTATTATAATTCTAAAAGAATGTAAATTTCATTAGATGAAAAGGTTCTAAAAGAAAGTCTGTGCGAGCGCGGATGATAGGTAAGGTCTGTATTTTCGGATAGTCTATACATGAATCCCTGAGAAAAGAGAGACTGATAAGTGGAATTTTAATTGGATTAAAATAAGTTATTTTATTTTAGGAGGAAAATATGAGAGAGAAGTATGAATCGCTGGCAGCAGTCCAGTTGAAAGAGCTTGCCAAGGTAAGGGGGCTGAAGGGTGTATCCACCATGAAGAAAGCAGAGTTGGTGGAGGCTATGCTGGCAGAGGATGAGAGACTGAAAAAAGAACAGGAGAAGGAACAGCAAAAGGAACAACCCAAGGAGGCATATAAAAAGACTGCTCCTGCCACTGAGGGCACGGGCAGACCCGTAGCTAATACCGGATATGTAAGACAGGAGCGTCCGGTATATGGAGCAGAGGGAGATGAATATCCCAAGGAGTTGGACAGTGGAGAAGAGGCGCATGGTATTTTGGAGGTAATGCCGGACGGATATGGCTTCATTCGCTGCGAGAATTATCTTCCGGGGGAGAATGATGTCTATGTGGCACCCAGTCAGATTCGCAGATTTGGTCTGAAGACCGGAGATATTTTGTGTGGTAATAAGCGTGTGAAGACGCAGCAGGAAAAATTCAGCGCCCTGTTATATATCCGCTCCATCAATGGATACACGATCGAGGAGGCAATGAAACGCACAGCGTTTGAGGATATGACACCAATCTTTCCCAATGAGCGGATCAAGCTTGAGATGGCGGGATGCAGCATTGCTATGAGAGCGATGGATCTGGTCAGCCCCGTGGGTAAAGGACAGCGTGGCATGATCGTATCCCCGCCCAAAGCAGGAAAGACCACTTTGCTCAAGCAGGTTGCAAAGTCAGTTTTACGCACCAATCCGGACATGCATATGCTGATTCTGCTCATTGATGAGCGCCCGGAGGAGGTTACGGATATCAAAGAGGCTATTGTGGGTAAGAATGTGGAGGTTATTTACTCTACCTTCGATGAACTGCCTGAGCACCACAAGAGAGTGTCCGAGATGGTAATTGAGCGTGCGAAGCGTCTGGTAGAGCACAAAAAGGACGTAGTGATTCTGTTGGACAGCATTACACGTCTCACCAGAGCATATAACCAGGTAGTTCCCCCCAGTGGACGTACATTGTCCGGTGGTCTGGACCCTTCTGCATTACATATGCCTAAACGGTTTTTTGGTGCGGCGCGTAATATGCGTGAGGGCGGCAGCCTGACGATTCTTGCGACCGCGTTGGTGGACACGGGAAGCAAGATGGATGATGTGGTGTACGAGGAGTTCAAGGGAACCGGTAATATGGAGCTGATTCTGGACAGAAAGCTTTCAGAGAAGCGTATTTTCCCTGCCATTGACCTACAGAAGTCAGGCACCAGAAGAGAGGATCTGCTATTGTCTTCTGATGAATTGGAGGCTATTAATATTATGCGTAAGGCATTGAATGGTATGAAGTCCGATGAAGCTACCGACAGGATTTTGGACATGTTCTCACGCACCAAAAACAACGCAGAATTTGTGGCAATGGTGAAAAAGAACAAGTTTATTTAAGATTTATTTACATTTTATCTCATTTTGGTATTGCAACGGACAAACTGATGTGGTACAATAATACCGCTGTTTGTGGTTCCATAAGCAGTGCGGATGAGAACGAAAAATAATATTGAAATGCTTATAGAGAGGTGAAAACAATGAAAGAAGGAATCCATCCCCAGTATTATCAGGCAACTGTAACTTGCAACTGCGGTAACACATTTGTGACCGGTTCTACTAAGCCGGAGATTCATGTAGAGGTTTGCTCCAAGTGCCATTCATTCTACACAGGCCAGCAGAAGACTGCAAGAGCTGACGGACGTATTGATAAGTTCAACAAGAAATACGGCGTTAAATAAGAGCATTGATGAAGGGTTGAGGTACTGGATATCTCAACCTTTTCCTTTCATTCAGGAAAAGATGATAGAACGAGAAAATCATCAAGCAAATAATTGGGAACAGGTCAGTTCAGAAAGGTAAGGTTTTTGATTATGGCTAAGAGGAGCTGCTATTCCGGCATTGGCGGACAGGCTGTGCTGGAAGGCATTATGATGAAAAATAATGATAAATATGCGGTGGCTGTGAGAAAACCCAACGGTGAGATTTCTGTAGAACTGGAGAACTATCAGGGTGCACTGCATGGCAATAAGTTGAAGAATATTCCCTTTATTCGTGGGGTTTATAACTTCATAGATTCACTGGTGCTTGGAACAAAGGCGTTGAATCATTCTGCCTCCTTTTTTGATGAAGAGGAGGAAGCGGAGGAAACTGCACTGGAAAAGGCAGCGGACAAGGTGTCAGGAGGACATGCGGAAAAAGTGTTGATGGGACTGACTACCTGTATCGCTGTGGTGTTGGCGGTTGGTATTTTTGTGGTGCTTCCTTATTTTCTGTCATCCTTATTGGAAGGGTATGTGCGCAATGCTTCTTTGATTGCTATCGCTGAGGGAGTGATCCGAATTGTGATTTTTCTGCTCTATGTATGGGCGATTAGTGCGATGAAGGATATTAAGCGATTGTATCAGTATCATGGCGCTGAGCATAAATGTATTAACTGCATTGAGCGCGGGAGAGAATTAACTGTGCGGAATGTGATGAGAAGCTCCAGACTTCATAAGAGATGCGGTACCAGCTTTATCTTTTTTGTAATGTTTGTCAGCATTATACTGTTCTTTTTTATTCGTGTGGACAGTGTGATTGAGAGATTGGTGCTGCGCATTTTGCTTATGCCTGTGGTTGCCGGGATTTCCTATGAAATCATTCGCCTTGCCGGACGCACGGATAATCTGTTCATTCGAATTTTGTCTGCTCCGGGCATGTGGATTCAGCGTATGACCACCAAGGAGCCGGATGAGCGTATGGCAGAGGTCGCTATAGCGGCGGTGGAGGCTGTGTTTGACTGGAAGCAATACCTCAATGAGAATTTTGGGTATGTGGAAGAAAAGGATAGCAAAGCAGAGTCATGACATACAGAGAATTATATGATAAGGGTGTCGAATGCCTGAAGAAGGTTGGAATTGAGGAGGCGCCTCTGGATGCGCGGCTTCTGTTGGAAGCTGTCTGCCACACGAATCGCAATGATTTGCTGGTTCATGGAGACAAAGCGGTAGAATCGGCATGGGAGCAACGGTATCTGGATTGGATTGAACAGCGGGCAGATAGAATCCCGTTGCAGCAGTTGACGGGCAAGCAGGAATTCATGGGCTTGGAGTTTGTGGTGAATGAACATGTGTTGATTCCCAGGCAGGATACAGAGATTCTGGTGGAAGAGGTACTGAAAAACCTGCATGATGGTATGCGCATTCTGGATATGTGCACCGGAAGCGGTTGTATTTTAATCAGTCTGCTGCATTATAGCAATCATTGTATGGGAGTGGGTGTGGATATCTCTGCGGAAGCACTGCAGGTGGCGAAGGAGAATGCAAGGAGATTGCTTGACGCATCTGCGATACAGGATGATGAACGGAAGCTTCGTTTTGTGGAGAGCAATTTATTTGAAGGTGTGGAGTGCGGCAAATATGAATTTATCGTTTCCAATCCTCCATATATTCCCAGCGCAGTCTGTGATACGCTGATGCCGGAGGTGCGGGAGCATGAACCCAGAATCGCACTGGATGGCAGTGCAGACGGACTTTACTTTTATCGCAGAATCATTGAAGCGGCACCGGACTATCTTGTCAGCGGCGGTAAGCTTTTTTTTGAGATTGGATATGATCAGGCGGAGGCTGTGAAACGCCTGATGCAGGATGCAGGTTTTAGAGAAGTGTGCGTGGTGAAGGACTACGCAGGACTTGACAGAGTCGTATATGGGACGTATATTGTTGAAAAGTAACAGGTAATTGCGAAACGCCTTTCAGATGTTGTTGTGATTGTACGATTTGCACAATCTTATAGAAGTTTCGCAAATGACTATTGAGAAGTAAGATTGAGAGGCAGTTATGTTTGATAAGTTAGAGGATTTGTTAATCAGATTTGAAGAGATCATGGGAGAGTTGAATGAACCCACTGTGACAGGTAATCAGGAACGTTTCCGAAAGTTGATGAAAGAGCAGAGTGATCTGACCCCCATCGTGGATGCGTACAAGGAATATAAGCAGTGCAATCAGGACATCGAGGATTCACTGGCTATGTTGGATGGAGAGAGCGATGAGGAGATGCGGGAAATGATTAAGGAGACGCTCTCCGACAGCAGAAAGCGGGTGGAGGAGCTGGAGCAGGAGCTGAAAATCCTGCTGTTGCCCAAGGACCCCAATGATGACAAGAATGTAATCGTGGAGATTCGTGCCGGTGCAGGCGGTGATGAGGCAGCATTGTTTGCGGCAGAGATTTACCGCATGTATGTGCATTATGCAGAGAGCAAGCGTTGGCGTGTAGAGACCATGAACGTGGATGAGATCGGAATCGGAGGCATGAAGGAAGTGCAGTTTATGATTACCGGTCAGGGAGCGTATTCCAAGATGAAATATGAGAGTGGTGTACACCGTGTACAGCGTGTTCCGGAGACCGAGAGCGGCGGACGAATTCATACCTCTACCATCAGTGTGGCGGTAATGCCGGAGGTGGATGAGGACATCGATATTGTCAT
This sequence comes from Lachnospiraceae bacterium, assembly GCA_017478245.1. Classification (GTDB taxonomy): domain Bacteria; phylum Bacillota; class Clostridia; order Lachnospirales; family Lachnospiraceae; genus Acetatifactor. Next base: position 8,722 of record JAFVDW010000105.1, on the reverse strand, counting down.
CGATGATAAAGATATCCGTATTGATGTTATGCGTGCCTCCGGTAACGGTGGTCAGTGTGTCAACACTACAGACTCTGCAGTACGCCTGACCCATTATCCCACCGGAATCGTGGTGTACAGCCAGACGGAGAAGAGTCAGCTACAGAATAAGGCAAAGGCTTTCGCCCTGTTGCGCGCAAAGTTATATGACATTGAGCAGCAGCAGCGTCATGACGCGGAGGCGGAGCTGCGAAAGAGCCAGATTGGTACGGGAGACCGGTCAGAGAAAATCCGTACCTACAACTTCCCTCAGGGACGTGTCACGGATCATCGTATCGGCTTGACGCTGTACAAGCTGGATAAAATCATGAATGGTGATATTCAGGAAATTATAGATGCCTGCATCACAGCCGATCAGGGCGCGAAGCTGGCAAAAATGAATGAAAATTAAAATCACGTCTTGCATTGATTTGGAAATCAGTGCAGGACGTTTTTCCTTGTGCGTCTTACAGCGCACCATTGGATAGCTCAATCAAAAAAAATTTTTCAAGCTGTAACGAATTTACATTTTGTGTCATTAATAAATAGAAGGGCAAATGAGGAGGTGGAAAAATGCAGCCCATGGAAGAAATCTATCAAAGCTATGCGCATAGTGTACATCGCTATCTATTATCTCTGTGTCACAACGAGGATATTGCCGAGGAGCTGACACAGGAGACCTTTTATCAGGCGATACGGTGTATTGACCGATATGACCAAAGCTGTAAAATATCCACTTGGCTCTGTAGCATTGCCAAGAGGCAATTCCTTGCCTACATACGAAAGCATCCCGAATATGAAACACTGCAGGAAGTGGAGGAGACTATGCAGCCTGTCGCTTCTGCAGAGGAGGTCTGCCTGAACCGCCTGAGCAACACCGGGTGGCTGCAGAGACTGCATGCGTTGCCGGAGCCCTTTCGGGAAATTCTGTATCTGAGACTTTTGGGGAATCTTTCCTTCAAGGAGATCGGAGAGATTATGGATAGGAATGAGAATTGGGCAAGAGTCAATTTCTACAGAGGTAAAGAGAGATTTAGAAAGGAGTTAAGCAATGATGTAGCATGAAATACCCTGCGAGGTCGTGAAGGATCTGCTTCCTTCCTATATTGACGGTTTGACAAGTGAGGTTTCAGGTGAAGCCATCGCGGAGCATCTGGCGCAATGTCAGTCCTGCAGAGAGGTGTTGGAGGCAATGCAGTGTCCGGAGGATATTCCCATAGAACAGAAGGAGAAAGTGGAAATAGACTTTTTAAAAAAGCAAAAAAGAAAGCTCCGAACGATGTTTCTGTTGATTCCGGCTATGGTGCTTGTATTTGGAGGTATCATTATCGCATATGCCGGCAGTATAGAGAGTAGGCGGGATTTTCGTTCCTATGCACTGGAGGCGGTCAGAGGAGATACCTTTACCTTCGGTACCTATGAGCAGGATGGCGAAATGGAAAATGGCGCGGAGGAGATTGTATGGGTCGTGTTGAGCAACCGAGATGGAGTGCTGCATGCCGTCAGCAAGTACGGCTTGTACTGTGCGCTCTACCATGACGAGGAGAGCTCCGTAACATGGGAGGAAAGTTCCTTGAGAGCATGGCTGAATTCGGATTTTTACGACCAGGCTTTTACGCCGGAAGAGAAGGCGCTGATTCAGACTACGGAGCTGAAGAACTGGAATAACCCATATTATGATACGAAGGGTGGAAATTCCACCAAGGATAAGGTATCTCTGCTCTCTATCAAAGAAGCGGAAAGCTTATCTATGGATATCGGTATTTGCTTTCCTACGACTTATGGAAGAGAGCAGGGGATTCTTACAGATGCCCAGACAGGACATTGTGAATGGTGGCTTCGTGGTCCCGGTATCAACGAGCTCACAGCTTCCACAGGGGGAATGGACGGTGAGGCGCATACCACTGGTAATCGTGTCATTTGTCCGGGAATTGCTCTGCGACCTTGTATCTATATAAAATATGGAGCAGGTGAAAGCAATCTTTAGTCGAATAGGAGGTATAATGTAAGCGGTGAAGGCTTGGATGGAAAAGTCCGGGTTGTCACCGCTATGGATGCGCACTCGCGCGTAACGTAAATGTTGCATAAATGCAACTGCGCTCGGCGCGAGAATGCCGCAAGCGGCATTCTTTTTTAATGGTGGCGGGATGATGCAAAAATGATGCAGCTTGGATGCAAAGAATTTGCCGATACATACAGGGAAAAGCGTTGAGAAAAAGAAAAGGGAATGATATACTTAAACGATAGAATCGTAAACGCAGGTGTACAATAGAGACAAAGGTACAGGAAACAAAATGAGAAAACATGGGAGATGTTTTTTGGGGCGCAAAGTGATTTGCACGCTGCTGCTCATGGAGGTTCTGTTACTGCCTGGTTTTCCGGCGCGTGCGGAAGAGACTGGGGAACAGCAGACAGGAGTGCAGCAGTTAAGATTATATCAGGAATATGAGAAGGCTTTTGATTCCATAGAGCGGGTGGAGGATATCGAAGAGGCAGGCTACGAGATTGACGCTTCCCAGGTATTCCCGATCCTGTTAGAGTCCTTTGGTGAAGAGGAGGTTACCTTTCTGCCGGCGATGGAGACGCGCTATCACAGACTGGCGCTGTTTCTGGCGGACGCAGATGGCAATATTTTATACAAATACAATCAATTCGAGACCAATTATCTATATAAGGGAACCCTGTATCAGCCCACCCAAAGAATCGCCTCCGTGTCCTTTCAGGATGTGAATGATGATGAGCTGACGGATATTTTGTTAATCACTCAATGTGTCAACGACGAGGGAGCGTATGCAGGAAAAGAGTACAAGGTAGGAGATGTACTGTTTCAGGAGCAGGGTGGATTTTACAGAGACTGGCGTATTTCGGACAAAATCAATCGTTTCCGCATGAATATGAATCCCGGCTGTATGATTTCTTTTGTCAGGGACGGACATTCTGCGGAATTTCTTTACACGGCATCCACCCTGGAGGAGCTGCTGACTCATGATTTTTCCATTATTGAGGAACAGTGCTATACCAGAAATTTTGAGAAGCTGGGACGGTTACAGGTGGTGCCTGGCGTCTTTCGGATGTCGGAATATGATATTTTCATTATCTATCTGGTAGATATGCAAGGGGATATCGTGTGGAGCTTTCAGCCCATGGGGGATTATGACAACCTGTATTCCTTAAAGGGAATCACGGGAAAGGATGTAGATGGCGACGGCATGAAGGATCTGGTGGTGTTGGCAAGGTACAGCTATGACGGAGCGGACGGTGTCTTTCATGTGGAGAGCGACTGTCAGGTCTACTATCAGAGAACCGGTGGATTTGAGATCGATACAGAGTTCAAAGAATATTATGCGCAAACACAACAAGCGGATATGGAAGAGAGCACCATGGAGGCGTTGGTGACACAGATACGGGAATATTGGGGATGGAAGGTTGAGGAGACGCTTGAATAATGTCCCTGATGAATGGAGGAAACAATGATTAAGATACTGATAGTGGATGATGAAAAACCAATCTGTGATCTGATAGACATTAATCTGTCCGCAGCGGGGTATCACTGCAAGGCGGTGCAGGATGGGTTGGAGGCAATCGAGCTGATCGAGCGGGAGAAGTTCGACCTGATTCTGTTGGATATCATGCTTCCGGGAGCAGATGGATATGATATCATGGACTATGTGAGACCACTTAAGATTCCTGTAATCTTTATCACTGCCAAGCATGAGGTGAAGGACAGAGTGAAGGGATTGAAGCTTGGAGCAGAGGATTATCTGGTGAAGCCCTTTGAGGTGGTGGAGCTGGTGGCAAGAGTGGAAGTGGTCTTAAGACGCTTCAACAAGACCCAGACCAAGTTGAACGCCGGGGATGTGACAGTGGATATGGAAGCCAGAAAGGTGACGAAAGGGGGAAAACCTGTGGTGCTCACCAACAAAGAGTACGGTCTGCTGGTACTGTTTATTCAGAATAAAAATGTGGCGCTATTCAAAGAAACACTCTATGAAAAAGTGTGGGAAGACGAATATCTGGCAGACAGCAGAACCCTGGAGCTGCATGTACAACGTCTGCGCAGAAAAATGGGCTGGGAGAAAAATTTGGTAGCGGTCTACAAGGTGGGGTATCGTCTGGAAGTAGAGGGATAAAATGAAGTTTTCATATAAAATTTTGTTGGTGACGATTGTGGTTATGGCAGTTGCATTGGGAAGCGGCGGCTATTTCTTTGTAAATTATGTGTTTGACACCTCTCTCACCAGGGAAGTGGGACAGGCTATGGATGAGAGCAGTATCCTAAGCTTTGCCTTTGAGACTGCCGCACTGAATGTGCCGTCGAAATATGGAGTGTTACAGGATACCACAGTGGAGCAGATCGGTTCTAATCTGGAGAGAGGAGGACAGGGAGTCAGACTGTTAAGGCTGTCTGATGAGGAAAAAAATATATTATATGCCAGTGAGGGCTTTGCGGAGGATACAAATTTCTTGTCGCAGATTGAGGCGCAGACCAGAATTTATCAGATTATACAGCAGGGAGAGCACTATTATGTGCAGACAGGCATGGTCATACATGCGTTGGACAGGATTCTGTATCTGGAGACCATGAAGGATGTGACAGAGGTGTTTGCCGAACGGACACAAGGGTTTGCAGTTTACAGACGACTGACCTTATTTATGCTGTTGTCAGCTTCGGTGATTATGCTGTTCATCTCTCATTGGCTGACGAAGCCTATCCGCCTTCTGACGAAAGCCACCCGCAAGATGACGGATGGGGATTACAGCTATCGGGCGGAGGTGATCAGCCACGATGAGATGGGTCAGTTGACTTCTGATTTCAATCAGATGGCTAACGCGTTGGAGGAAAATATTCACACACTGGAGGACGAGGTGCGGGCGAGAGAGGATTTCATCGCTGCATTTTCACATGAGTTGAAGACGCCCTTGACCGCCATCATCGGCTATGCGGATCTGCTGCGCTCCCGCAAGGTGGATGAGGAGAAAATGTTTCTGTCAGCCAACTATATCTACACAGAGGGGAAGCGTCTGGAGACCATGGCTTTCAGGCTGCTGGACATCATTGTGACCAAGCGTTATGAGATAGAGCGGCAAAGCATGGATGTGTCGGTATTTTTTCAGTATTTGCGGGATATGTATCAGGAACAGAAGGACATCCGGATTCATATCCGCTATGACAGCGGAAGAGTCAGGGCGGAGGGCAATCTGATTAAAACGGTGTTGCTGAATCTGGTGGACAATGCCTGCAAGGCATCCGAGGAGGGTGGTATCGTGGAGATTAACGGCAGGAGATGCGAGAATGGTTACCTTTTCCGGGTACGGGATTATGGTGTGGGAATTCCAGAGGAAGAGCTACAGAAGATTACAGAGGCGTTTTACATGGTGGACAAGTCTCGTTCCCGCAGCCGGAATGGAGCGGGCTTAGGGTTGGCGCTCTGCGTGGAGATATTGAGGTTACATGATAGTGAGCTTGTAATCGAGAGTACACTGGGAGAGGGAAGCTGTATCAGCTTCTTTTTGCCGGATGAGGAGGGTGCAAAGCATGCAGAAGAGGAAGATTAGTCTGGTGATCCTGGCGGTGAGTGCTCTGTTGCTGGCGTTTGCTGTCTGGGGACCGGAGCGATTAGCCAGATACAAGGATAAAAAGACGTTGAACCATGTAACGGTGGAAACGGTGGATGATGCCGGCGCGGGCTATCGATATTCTTTGAGCAACAATGAGAAGCTTTATATTTTATCCAAATGTCTGGACAATCAGGTGCTTCCCGGCAATGAGATGAGTGCCATGACCAGACAAACGGATGTGGACTATGGGGAGCTTAACGGTACCTATGCTTTTGTGATAAACCGTGGAGATAGCCTGGAAAAAAAGATTTCAGAGGAGGAGGTTCTTGAGATTTGCAATCAAGGTCTGGAGGAGTTAAAAGGACTGGGAATCGTCCCGGAGACGGTGAAAGAATTGCAGGCAGCAGACTACAATGCGGTTTTATACTCCGGGATTGATGTGTTGGAGCCCAGGAACAATCTGGCAGTGTGGAAGGTGAGCCTGTCCACCAGCAAACAGAATGCAGACAAGTCTAATCGGCTGTTGGATGTGTACATAGATGCGGATACAGGCAAAATCTATGAATTTTATGTGCGTACCCCCAAAGTGTGGGAGGATATTTTGCCGGATGAAATGATTGAGAAGTGGAGTACATATATGGGCTTGACGGACTGGGAGCATTATGAGGATGCAAATCCCTTGCTGGAGACAACTCCCTATTTTCGCAAGTACAAATTCCCCGGAATGGATGAAGGGAGCACCGTGGTCACGGTCGGCTTTTATGAGGGGATTAATGAACTTTTTTTGAAAATTTCAAATTAAAAATCTGATGCAAATCTTATGCAAAAATCATTCTTTTTTGATGGAAAAAATATGAGATTTTGATGGGGCTCCTTTGTATGCTTGTATGGTAGAAATTGACAGGCATAGGAAGGAGCCCTTGATATGTACATAAGAGATTGTGGATACGGAAGAAGTAAAAGAAGCTATGGAAGAGACTATGGAAAAAGAAGTATACTTGTGCTCGGAGTTTGTATTTTGCTGCTGGATATTTGGGGAATTGCCACCCAGGTGTTGGCAGGTACGTTTGCAGGGAATCCGATACAGGAGACAATGCCCCCTGTCGTCAGCGGATCGGATGCAGCATACAAAGTAACCATAGAGGCAGAGCCCCTGGACAGTATTACGGAAGAAGCTGTGGCGGAAGAGACGCCGCAAACACAGGAAGAGGTCATGGTGGAGCGGGAGTATCCTCTGATTGTGATTGATCCGGGGCATGGCGGAGAGGATAATGGCTGCTCCCGTCTGAATGTGGATGAGAAAACCATTAATCTACAGATTGGATTAGCCTTGCAGGAGCGGCTTATGGAGATGGGCTATGAGGTGCTGATGACAAGAGCGGATGATTCCTATCTGACCCTGCAGGAGAGAGTGGAGCTTGCCAATGCTGCCCGGGCAGATGCCTATATCAGCATCCATCAAAATGCCTGTGAGGAAGATGCGGTTTCCGGTATTGAGACATGGTATGACGGCAGGGATGAGGATAAGAGCAGCAAGCGCCTTGCCCAACTCGTGCACAAGGACGTATTGCTTTATACAAAGGCGCAGGATAGGGAGTTGTGGGACACGGACGCACTGTATGTGATTCGGGAGGCGCAGATGCCCTCCTGTCTGGTGGAAACCGGATTTTTGTCCAATACAGAGGACAGAAAAGCATTGTTGGATGAAGAGTATCAGGCAAGGCTTGTGGAAGGGATTGCGTCGGGGATTGATTTGTATTTTCATCCCAAAACTATGTATCTGACCTTCGATGACGGCCCCTCCGCGGAGACTACCTGTACCATTCTTGATATCCTCAAGGAACGAAATATCAAGGCTACGTTTTTCCTGGTGGGCGAAAATGTTCGCAGACACCCGGAGGTGGCAGCGCGTATTGTGGAAGAGGGGCATACCATAGGGATACACTGCGACAAGCATGACTATGAGCAGTTGTACAAAAGCGTGGACTCTTATATAGAGGATTTCGAGAAAGCCTATGAGACGGTATACGATGTGACAGGTGTAAGGGTACAGCTATTCCGATTCCCCGGAGGCAGTATCAACTCTTACAATAAAAAAGTCTATCAGGAGATTATAGATGAGATGACTGCGCGGGGATATATCTATTATGATTGGAATGCCAGTCTGGAGGACGCTGTGACGAAGGCTACCCCCGACGAGTTGATTGCCAATGGGGTGGAATCCACTCTGGGACGCAGGAGGGTCGTGATGTTGGCGCATGATATTGTGCCCAATACGGCGCTTTGCCTGGAGGCATTGTTAGAGCAGCTTCCGGAGTACAAGATGGAACCTCTGAATGCAGAGGTGGAACCCATACAATTTTAGAACCATGAAAGAACCCAATACAGAGCGATAGTTCACATAAGGTGCAAAATAGGTAAATAATATATCTTAAAATGGGTAAAAATAGAATTAAATTCTAAAGGAAAGTTACCCATGAGTGCAGCTTATGATGATGTGCTGAAAAGATTGAAGGAAGAACGAAACCATCTTGCGTGGTCGCAGAATGAGATGAGCAGGTATGTCCGCATGTCTCAGAGCAATTACAGTAAGGTGGAACTGGGCTTGCGTCGATTGAACTATCGCGAGCTGGAGGGCTTGTGCGAGTCGGATGTAGATATTCAGTATATTTATACTGCTGAAAGAAGCTCTGCACCCTATAAAAATTTCTTCTTAAAATGTGATTATTCAGAACTGCGCTGTTATCTGGGTATTATCTATTCCATTGCAGCCTTTCATTATCGAAGCAGCTTTTCGGAGCAGTGGAAACAGCTTTACAGTAGAGTAAAATATGTGCCATTACTTGAGAAAAACCAAGGCTTAGGCAATATCTTTTTGGAAGTGAGACGCGCCGAGCATTGCTCCCAACTACAGATGGCGGAGCGACTGGGCGTGGATGTTAAGAAGCTGAGAGAGTTGGAGAATGGAAGATGTTGGCCTGACAGTGAACTGTTGTGCCGGATATATGAAGCATTTCATATTCCACCCTCTGTGCTTCTCAAGAACCAAAAGGGTATGGCTAGTGAAGTGGCTATTCTGGTAGAGCTGATGGAAAAGGAAAATGAAAAGACTGTGTTTGATATCATTAAATTGATTCATAAGAAT
>JAFVDW010000104.1 GCA_017478245.1 Lachnospiraceae bacterium | reverse complement strand
GTGGGACAGGTGTTGGTGGAGCGTTGTATCGCAGGTTGGAAAGAGATCGAGTATGAGGTGATGCGTGACAGTGCCGGTAACTGTATCACGGTATGTAATATGGAGAATATCGACCCTGTGGGGGTACATACCGGAGACAGTATCGTCGTGGCACCCTCTCAGACCTTAAGTGACAAAGAGTATCAGATGCTGCGTACCTCCGCGCTGAATATTATCAATGAATTACAGATTACCGGTGGCTGTAATGTGCAGTTTGCCCTGCATCCCACTAGCTTTGAATATTGTGTCATCGAGGTCAATCCCCGTGTCAGCCATTCTTCAGCACTTGCGTCCAAGGCGACCGGATACCCCATCGCAAAGGTGGCTGCGAAGATTGCATTGGGTTATACGTTGGATGAGATTCAGAATGCTATTACAAAAAAGACCTACGCCAGCTTCGAGCCGACGTTGGACTATTGTGTGGTAAAGATTCCCAGACTACCCTTTGATAAGTTCATCACGGCAAAACGTACATTGACCACCCAGATGAAGGCAACCGGTGAGGTCATGAGTATCTGTGATAATTTCGAGGGTGCATTGATGAAGGCCATCCGCTCTCTGGAGCAGCATGTGGATTGTCTGCAAAGCTATGATTTCACCGCACTCTCCGCAGAGGAATTGAAAAAACGCTTGGAGATTGTGGACGATCAGAGAATATATGTAATTGCGGAGGCAATCCGAAAGGGTGTCAGCTACGAAGAGATTCATGAGATTACCAAGATTGATATCTGGTTTATTGACAAGATTGCGATTCTGGTAGAGATGGAGCAGGCGCTGCAGCAGGAGCCTCTCACCGTAGAATTACTGAAGGAAGCTAAGAGAATCGAATTCCCTGACAATGTGATTGCAAGACTCACAGGAAAAACAGAGGAAGAGATCAAGCAAATGCGTTATGAAAATGGCATCCACGCAGTGTATAAGATGGTGGATACCTGTGCGGCAGAGTTTGCCGCATCGACGCCATATTATTATTCGGTATTTGGCGGGGAGAATGAGGCAAAGGAGACCACCGGACGTAAGAAGGTACTGGTGTTGGGCTCCGGTCCCATCCGTATCGGTCAGGGTATCGAATTCGACTATTGCTCTGTACATGCCACCTGGGCATTTTCCAAGGCAGGTTACGAGACCATTATCATCAACAACAACCCGGAGACGGTCAGCACCGACTTCGATATTGCAGATAAGCTGTATTTCGAGCCGCTGACATCGGAGGATGTGGAGTCCATCGTGAATATCGAGAAGCCCGACGGTGCGGTGGTGCAGTTCGGCGGACAGACTGCTATCAAGCTGACTGAGAGCCTGATGAAGATGGGTGTGCCTATCTTAGGCACCAAGGCGGAGGATGTGGATGCCGCAGAGGACAGAGAGTTGTTTGATAAGATTCTGGAGGAGACGCAGATTCCCCGCGCAGCCGGAGGCACTGTGTATACCGCAGAAGAGGCAAAAGAGGTGGCGAACAGACTGGGCTATCCGGTGCTGGTGCGTCCTTCCTATGTGCTGGGCGGACAGGGTATGCAGATTGCACTTTCCGATTCCGAGATAGAGGAATTCATGGAGATCATCAACCGCATTGCACAGGATCATCCGATTCTGGTAGATAAATATCTACAGGGTAAGGAAATCGAGGTAGATGCTGTGTGTGACGGCACAGATATCCTGATTCCGGGAATCATGGAGCATATTGAGAGAACCGGTGTCCATTCGGGAGACAGTATCTCTGTCTATCCGGCATTTACCATCACAGATACAGTGAAGGCAAAAATTGCAGAATACACCCGCAGACTGGCAAAGGCATTGCATGTCAAGGGGCTGATTAACATTCAGTTCATTGCCATCGGTGAGGAGGTGTATGTGATTGAGGTAAATCCTCGTTCCTCCCGTACGGTTCCCTATATCAGTAAGGTGACCGGCATCCCCATCGTGGATCTGGCGACAGAGGTCATTATCGGCAAGACCATAAGAGAGCTTGGCTACGAGCCGGGCTTGCAGAAGGAAGCAGAATATTATGCCATCAAAATGCCGGTATTCTCCTTTGAGAAGATTCGTGGCGCGGAGATCAGCTTAGGACCGGAGATGAAGTCCACCGGTGAGTGCCTGGGCATTGCAAAGGATTTCAATGAGGCGTTGTACAAAGCATTCTTAGGTGCAGGCGTCAATCTGCCCAAGCACAAGAATATGATTATTACCGTAAAGGATGCGGACAAGGGCGAGGCGATCGAAATCGGTCGTCGATTTGAACGCTTAGGCTACACCATCTACGCCACCAGAAGTACCGCGGCAGCCTTGAACGAGGCGGGCGTGAAGGCGAGAAAGGTAAATAAGATTTCCCAGGAGTCTCCCACCGTGATGGACTTGATTTTGGGGCATAGGATTGACCTGGTGATTGACACACCCACCCAGGGACGGGATAAGTCCAGAGATGGCTTCCTGATCCGCCGTACCTCTATTGAGACCGGTATCAACTGTATCACAGCCATGGATACCGCGAGAGCGCTGGTGACAAGCTTAGAGAATGCAAGCAATCAGCTTACTTTGACTGATATCGCCACACTGTAAGGAAACGTCTGATCTGTTGCAGGAGTGCGAACTTGAAGAAAAGAAGAACCCGTCGGAATCGATATCCGGCGGGTTTCTGCACCGATCAGAGAAATCAAGGATACTTGAAAGGGAGCTTTTCATAGTATGAAAACTATTTTACTGTTGGAGGATGATCAAAATTTGAATAAAGGAATCACGCTTACCTTGCAGAAGGAAGGGTATCATGTTTATTCTGCTCATACAATCAGTGAAGCGGAAGCATTTTTGAAAAGGAGCCCTGAATTGCTCATTTGTGATATTACACTTCCTGACGGAAATGGTCTTGATTTTGGAAAAAGGGTAATAGATACCATGCGGATCGGTCTGATATACCTGACCGCAATGGATTCGGAGATCGATATCGTGAATGGATATTTGTCAGGCGCAGATGACTATGTGACAAAGCCTTTTTCGCTGACAATTTTGTCAGCCAAGGTACAGGCTGTTATTCGCAGACTGGATGGAAGAGAAGTGTCAAAACTGACTGCGGATCATATGGAAGTAAACATGAAAAACGGACAAGTATATAGAGATGGTGAACTGGTTAGCTTAAGCAAAACAGAATATGCACTGCTTATTTATCTTATGGAAAATGCAGGTCAAATACTTTCAAAAGGGCAGATACTGGAACGTATATGGGGAATGGATGGGCAGTTTGTGGATGAGGGAGCGGTGGCAGTAAACATCAGTCGATTGAAAAATAAATTGGGAATAGGGAATATATCCAATGTGAGGGGATTGGGATATCTGTGGGATGGAAATGTTTCAAAAGCATAAGATAAGTTGTGAAGATAACAGGACGGATGAGGTAGTGATTTTGCGAAAGAAGCTTCCCTGGCTTTTTGGAATTATAATATTTTTTATGGCAGTAATGATATCTTATACCGTGTATATAGAGAGTCTGCAAGATAAAAGGCTTAATAGATTACTCCGGACATATCCGGAATTAGAGGCGGGCATTGTTGATATTTATTTCAAAGAGGATTCTAACGTATATAATGACAATAAAGCTGTATCAGAATCATGCGATGATAACTCTAATAAATATGATATAGAAAACGAAACTGCAATATCCGATGTAAAGGATAAATATGGTTATAAGGGAGTAAAATTAATAACGAATAAGGCTATTTGGTCTTACCTGATAGGTATGGTATTCTTAATTTTTTTTGCTGTGTTATTGAAGTGGAAAATTGAGGATAGAAGGATGATAAAAAGACAGAAAAGGTATGACGAAATATTCAATCTTTTGTGCTTCAGATTAGAATATATGAAAGAAATAAGTCTTATTTCTACAATAGAATCTGCCGAAGGGAATGTGCCTGTTGATTATGATATGATGAGAAAAGCAGCTTTGATGCGTGCTGGCACGCAATCGGAGATATTTTGCGGCGCACAACGTCCGGTTGACGTTGGTTCTGCGCCGATCGGAGTGGAACAAAGATGCCCTCACGGAGCTGATAGGCGACGTGATATATTAACGAATGTATTCGAGGTGTTAAAAGAATTAGAGAACAATATGTTCTTGTTGAAAGAAAGATATGCGGAGGAAGAGAATCATACAAAATCTTTTATTACAGATATATCACACCAATTGAAAACGCCGCTTGCTTCGCTTAAAATGAGTCATGAACTCATGCAGTCAGAGAATTTGACTGTTAAGGAGAGAAAAGAGTTTATGGAGCAGGAAAGTCATGAAATTGAAAAGTTAGAGCAGCTTTTACAGGAGCTTATAAAGGTTTCAAGACTTGAAAATCATATGATCCGGATAGAGCCGGTGGAACAATCGCTCAAGGAAACAATAGCAGATGCGGTTTCTATGGTATATGGAAAGGCAAAGGGAAAGAGAATACAGATCAGTGTTGATATGAAGAATGATTATATTGTATCACATGATAGAACATGGACTGCCGAGGCAATTGAAAATATCCTTGATAACGCAATAAAATATTCACCGGCTGACAGCTTCGTGGAAGTAAGAGTGAAAGAGCTTGCAAGCAATATCCTTATTGAGATTGAGGATCAGGGTATTGGCATCGCTAAGGATGAATATCACAAAATATTTAAACGATTTTACAGAGGTAGGAAAGCTTCCGTTCATGTAAAAGAAGGTGCCGGAGTTGGCTTGTATCTTGCACGAATGATCATCGATTATCAGAATGGTACCATTTCTGTAAAAAACAATATGGGACAGGGAAGTGTTTTCCAGATTATGATTCCAAAATGAGACCCTTACAGTTCTGTAATAGTTCTGTAAGGGTTTTGTAATTGTAGAGGAGTATGATACAGTAAAATCATATCATTGGAGGTGTATATGAACAGTATCTTAGAGGTTGAAGATTTAGTCAAATATTATGGAAAGGATGACAGTCTTGTAAAAGCCGTGGATCATACAAGCTTGTCGATTGAACGTGGGAAATTTACTGCTATAGTGGGGCGCTCAGGCTCCGGAAAATCCACATTACTGCATATACTTGGCGGACTGGATTATCCGGATTCCGGACAGGTTACACTTGACGGAAAGGAGTTGTTTTCGTTGAAACCGGATGAACTTGCGAAACTCAGGAGGCGTAAGATTGGATTTATCTTTCAGGATTATAATCTGATTCCGGCATTGAATGTCTGGGAAAATGTAGTACTGCCTTTGGGACTTGATGGGAAGAAGGTGAATAAAAAAGAAGTGGAAAAGATCCTTGATCACATTGGAATGCTTGACAAGGCGGATGTGCTTCCGGAGAAGCTGTCAGGAGGACAAAAGCAGCGTACAGCAATTGCAAGAGCCTTAGTCACCAGACCGGCGGTCATATTGGCGGATGAGCCGACGGGGAATCTGGATTCTCATACGGGATTGGAAGTAATGCAGTGCTTAAAGAACTGTGTGAAGGAATATGGGCAGACATTGGTCATGATCACCCATGATGAAACGGTTGCACAGATGGCAGATCATGTGGTCGTGATAGAGGATGGGAAGGTGGTGGGATTTTCATGAGAATTGCATTCGAGAATATGAAATATCACCGCAGTAAAAATATACTGACAGGGATTGCAATAGTGCTGACAACATTATTGCTATTTCTTGTACCGACAGTTGGGGTTGATATGATACTTGCGCAATATGAAATGACAAATGAGAACTATCCTACATGGCATGCCTGTTTTTCTGATGTGGACCAACAGAGTGTTCACGAAATTTCCTTACATCACGATATAAAGGCTTGGGGAGTATATAGTGATGAAATCGCAAGCATATCCCATCTTCCTGACAGAAGAACAACGGTTGGAATGTATTATATTGACGAAAATGCGGCGGAGCTTAACAAGGTGATGATCATTGCCGGTAAATTGCCGGAAAAAGAAAATGAAATTGTGATTTCCAAAGAAGTAATGCGTATGCTTCATATAGACGGACAAGTAGGTGATACGATTACCCTGCCGTATCAGATGATGACAGAAAATGGTCTTGATTATCGTCAGGAAAAGGATTTTGTGATCAGCGGATTGTTTGATGATACCTTTCCTACCAGTGTTTTTCCTACCATGTATGAGGTGTTTGTATCCGATGCTTTTTTACAGGAAGTGAATGCGGATGGCCATTATTATTTTCTGTTTCAGGTGGGGGATAAGGAGAATGCCACCTTGGAGGAGATTAAAGGCAGGATCAATCATATAGCAGAGCGGTTTCATATTTTGGAGGAGAATTATTCTTATAATCAAAACTATCTTTTCGCGAATTATGTCGATCCGGCGATTGCCGCAACCATAGCGGTCATCATGATGATCATCATGATTGCGGGAGCAGTTACCATCTATAGCATTTATTATGTTTCCATGAGCCAGAGGATTCAGGAGTTTGGAAGACTTCGGGCAATCGGTGCCTCAAAGGGGCAACTGAAGAGGATCGTGTTATGGGAAGGGATGCTGGTGGCATTGATAGCGGCTCCCATGGGACTGCTTGTGGGCACGGTGCTGACAAAACCGGTATTATATTTCTTTGCACATTCAACAGGACAGAAGTCTGATATGGCGTCCATGATCGAATTGCTTTATCAGATTATCAGAGAGGGAAAGATTACAGTGTTTCATTGGTGGATCTATGGGTTGGCTTTATTGGTCACATTTTTTACAGTTTACATTTCCCTGATAAAGCCGATGCGGATTGCGGGAGGGGTTTCTGTTATCGAAGCCCTTAGATTTACGGGTAACCGTACTTCCCAAAGGAAAAGAAAAGGCAGAGAGAATATTGGTATTTGGGATCTTAGCATGAATCATTTGTCCGGTAATCGAAGGAAAAGTATGGTTACCATTTTATCCATGAGTCTGACCGGCGTGTTGATCATGGTTGTATCGACGGTGCTTTCCTGTACCAGCCCCGATGAAATGACGGAGGAAAGCTTCTTGGGGGAGTACAGGCTCATGAATATCATAAGCGAGGGAGATAAAGAACACCCCGAATGGTCCTGGTCGGAGATCGTGAAAAATAATCCGTTGGATGATAGGCTAAAGGAACAGATTGCAGCGATGGATGGCGTTGTTTCTGTGGATGCATTCAGCCACGTTGATATTGACATTTTGAGCGTTGAGAAGGAGATTCTGACCGATGAAGAAATAAGTGATATTGTGGCAGAGGGTAATAATGGGGAGGATATCTGCGGCATTCCGGAAAGCTATGCAAAGGAAATCGAAAAAGGAATTATAGAGGGAAGCGCGACATATGAGGATTTAAAATCGGGAGAGAATGTGATTCTTGATAAACTGTTTTTTGTCTGGAATCCTGAACTTGATATTTCTGTCGGAAGCACGCTTAAGGTGGCAGTCCATGATGGCGACAGGACTTATATGAAAAAATTAAATGTCATTGCAATCTCAGATTACCGGAGTGCACTTCATAACTGGAATTGTTTGATTATGGCAAAGCAGGGGGCAGACAGTCTGTGTGAGAATAATATCAATGAGATGTTTACTATAAATGCTGCAGAAAAGTATAATAAAGAACTGGATGACAAATTGAAGCAAATGCTTGTGGACGTTGATTTCATGTATGGTGTAGATGTGCGATCCAGACAGAGTGAATATGATATAAACAAAAGCGGGCTTACCTTGATTCATAATGGCAGTTATGTGTTTTTTGGAATACTCTCTGTAATCTGTATTATGAATCTTGTGAATACAATGCTCAACAGTGTGTATATCAGGAAGAAAGAGTTCGGAATGCTGCAGGCAATCGGAATGACGGACAGACAGCTTCAGATCATGCTGGTTGAGGAAGGATTGTTCTATACTCTGGGAACGCTGTTTGTCACAATCGGAGTCGGAAGTGCACTTGGTTATCTGCTATATGTGGTAGCAAAGGAAGAATATATATTGGGAATACGTTCTTATTCCTATCCGGTCCAAATGGTATGTATTATCGTGGCAGTTCTGACATTGATACAGATATTTCTTGCATTGGTGCTGGGGAAAAGCGTGAAGAAGGAATCCTTAATAGACCGGATTCGATTTAGCGAATAAAATAAGCAGTTGAAGGAGCGACACACAGGTTAGAAGGAATGGCTTGTGTGTTGCTTTTCTGTTTGATATAATAAAAAAGGATTTTGACGATTGTTATCAGCTAAGGACGGGATTCAATGAACGTCCAAAGGGGTATATATGGATAAGGAAAAATGTTCGTTTGTGATATATATGATTCATGCGTGTGCCAATACATGGAATCTGCGACCGACAGAAGTCTATAGTTTGCTGGAAATGTCCGGCTGTATAGACAAATTTCTTGTGCCGGATTTTGATATATTGCACACACAGAGTACAGTGTATGTTGTGGAGGATATCAAAAAATATTTGGAAGTAAGGGGATGGAAGGTATGATTGTATATCATGGTTCGGTGGAGATTATTGAGGCACCGGATATATTACATTCCTATAGAGCACTTGATTTCGGGAAAGGCTTCTACGTTACGACTGTAAAAGAGCAGGCAGAGCGTTGGGCAAAACGTAAAGCGGATATTATGAATAAAACGCAGGGCATAGTTAATATATATCGGATGTCAGAAAACACCATAGATTTAAAAGAAAAAGCATTCGGCGAGAACCTTGAGGAATGGCTTGATTTTGTGTGTGATTGTAGGGATGGGGGAAAGGAATATAGCAACTATGATCTGATTGTTGGAAAAGTAGCAGATGATAAAGTATTTCGGGTTGTTGATCTGTATCACACCGGTATCTGGGACAGGGAACGTGCATTAAAGGAGATTAAGGTCTATCCGACATATGATCAGATTGCTTTTATCACACAGAAAGCTATTGATTCCATGCTCAGATTTGAGTCCTATATAGAGGTATGATAATGGATGAAAAAGTATTAGAAAATGTATATCAGGAGAGATTGGAAGAGCGTATCATTGCCCACCTGGCAGAATGGAAGGGCTTAACGTATGGGCAGGCCATGAGCATTTACTATCACAGCGCACTTGCCGATAAGATTCACGAGGGCAGGGAAGGAATTCAATATTTAGATTATAAAGTTTTGGCAGATATACTGCAGGAAACGGAGCCGGAATTGTTTCGCCGGATATCGTGTTGACGTAGCATATGAAATCAGTATTGGAAACAGTCAGGATGTTTGGAAAGATAGTTTGGAATGCTTTATGTTGGACGTGGCAGCCAAGAAAATGATAGATGTAGGAATATAAAATGAATCAAATGAACTATCAAAAAGAATTGGAAAAAATATTAGAGGCGCTTTCACTGAAAGGAACACAAGACAATGTAGAGCATGTGCCTACGCTGTTCTTGCATAGCTGTTGTGCACCCTGCAGCAGTTATTGTCTGGAGTATCTGTGCAAATACTTTGCAATCACGGTGTTTTATTACAATCCCAATATTTCCGCATCGGAGGAATATCAGAGAAGAGTCGCGGAGCAGAAGCGTCTGATTGCAGCCTACAATGAGGAGGCAAAAGGCTATCCCATAGGGATTGTGGAGGGGGACTATGAGCCTGCCAGGTTTTATGAGACAGTGAAGGGTTATGAGGCTTGTCGCGAAGGGGGAGAGCGTTGCTTCCGTTGCTTTTCTCTGCGACTTCGGGAGACTGCGGAGCGGGCAAGGATAAGCGGGTATGACTATTTTGCCACTACCCTTACCATCAGTCCGCTGAAAAATGCACAGAAGATCAATGAAATCGGACAGGAAATTGCAAAAGAGGTCGGGGTGGCATGGCTGCCCTCTGATTTCAAGAAAAAGAATGGCTATAAGCGCTCCGTGGAGCTTTCCACACAGTATGAGCTGTACAGGCAGGATTACTGTGGCTGTGCTTTTTCCAAGGCAGAGCGTGAGCGGGAAAAGCAAGCCGCTATTCCTGCAAAAATTTAATAAGTAAAACTTATGAATCATCCGGTAAAAACGAATTGATGATTTTACTTGAATATTTTATACTTAAGGTATAGTGTTTGTTTGGACACTATAGAGGGTAAATCTATCAATATGGAATGAATGTCTGCCAAAGCAAAACAAGGGGGTATGAGGATGAAAGAGAGCATATTTTTTCCAGAGATACACGGTAATTTTGGATTTGGATGTATGCGGCTTCCCATGAGAGACGGGAAAGTAGATTATGATGTATTCATGCAGATGGCGGATGCCTTTATCGACGCGGGATTTAACTACTTTGACACGGCGCATGGCTACCTGGGCGGTCTGTCCGAGACCGCAATCGGAGATTGTGTGGCAAAAAGATACGACCGAAGCAGGTTTCTTTTGACCAACAAGCTGACGGAACCGTATTTTAACGCACAGGAGGATATACGCCCATTTATCGAAAAGCAGCTTGGATGGTGTAAGGTGGATTATTTTGATTTTTATCTGATGCATGCACAGGATAAAAACAACTACCAGAAGTTCAAACGCTGCAAAGCGTATGAGACAGCGTATCGGTTCAAGGAGGAAGGCTTGATCCGCCATTTTGGAATCTCCTTTCACGACAAGGCGGAAGTGTTGGACAGGATACTGACAGAGCATCCGGAGGTTGAGATCGTCCAGATTCAGTTCAATTATGTGGACTATGAGGATGCCTCCGTGGAAAGCCGTAAGGTATATGAAGTATGCGAAAAGCATGGAAAGCCAGTGGTGGTGATGGAGCCGGTCAAGGGCGGAAGCCTTGTGAATCTCCCGAAGGATGCAGACAGCATATTGAGGAGCTTAAATGGCGGCAGTAACGCCAGCTATGCACTCCGCTTTGCCGCCAGCTTTCCCAATATGGCAATGGTTCTTTCCGGTATGAGCGACATGGCGCAGATGCAGGACAATATCAGTGCCATGCAGGATTTCAAGCCTCTTTCGGAGGAGGAAATGGCAGCGGTCAGACAGGTCTGTGGTGTTTTCAAGAGTCTGAACCTGATTCCCTGCACCGCCTGCCGTTACTGCATCGAGGAAAGCCAGTGCCCGAAAGGCATTCGTATACCGGATCTCTTTGCGTCCATGAATGATCATGAAGCCTTCCACAACTGGAATGCGGGCTATTACTACAATAATATTCTGACAGGAGGCAGTCACGGAAAGGCATCTGACTGTATCAAGTGTGGAAAATGTGAGCGTGTCTGTCCCCAGCATCTGGAGATCAGGCAGTTACTGCAGAGCGTGGCGAAAACATTTGAATCATAAAGGAAACCGTCTATATTGCTGAAAATGATATAGATACAAAAAATGCTAGGCATAGAAAGTTCATGCTTAGCATTTTCTATCTGTATGGGCTTTCGGGAAGGAATATGGTATAATATTTCTGCTAACGCAGAAATCAAGCCGACATGTGTCGTCTTGCATCGCTGTGCGATGATGATACCTGGGAGCCACCGCTTGCCCGGTAAATGCCCCTGTGTGGCGCTTCCCGGTCTGCGCTTGTGGTGTAATATTTCTGCTGACGCAGAAACCAAGCCGACATGTGTCGTCTTGCATCGCTGCGCGATGATGATACGAGCACGGACATTGAGGCGACAGCCGAGATGGTCTGATAGGCAATGGGATGAGTGGGAGAAGCGAAATGAACTGTATTCAATTTACCGATGAAAAGCAATATATCAGGGATTTCCTGCAGATGCCAAAGAAGCTTTACACAGACAGGGAGAATATGGAAGATTCCAAAAGTATCAGGAAGCTTCTATTGGGAACGCATCCCCTGTCCAAATATTTTGTGTTGGATAAATTCCTGATCTACGAGGAGGAGCAGGTGATGGGAAGATTTGCCATTACCACATATCCTGATGACGACACGGCGTATCTTGGCTTTTTTGAGTGCGTGAACAGCAGGGAGCTTGCTGCTTTTTTGTTCAAGGAGGCGGAAAGCTTTTGTAGAAGGCGCGGGTATAAGCGGATACTGGGACCTGTGGACGCCTCCTTTTGGCTCAAGTACCGGTTGAAAATCAACAGATTTGATACACCGCCATATACAGGTGAGCCTTATAATAAAGAATACTATTTTCAATTTTTCCTGGATAATGGATTTGCAGTCAGGGAGCATTACACGTCCAATGATTATCGTGCCATTGATGAATCCTATGTAAATGAGAAGTATGAACAAAGATATGAAGCCTTTATACAAAAGGGCTATCGCATAGAAAGTCCGAAGGTGGAGGACTATGAAAGGACAATGGATCAGGTATATGGGTTGCTCTCCGATTTATACAGTGATTTTCCCATCTACAAGCATGTTTCGCTGGCAGATTTCAGAGTGCTTTTTCAGAGTTACAAGACGATTATGAATATGACCATGACCAAGCTTGCGTATTATGGGGAACAGACGGTGGGATTTTATATCAGTGTGCCGGACTATGGCAATCAGGTATATCATATCAATCTGCCCAATCTGCTGCGGATATTACGCATAAAAAAGAGCCCGGAGAGATATGTGATGCTCTACATGGGCGTGGATCAGGCACATCAGGGACTGGGAAAGGCGATTGTGTACAGTATCATGAAGGAGCTGCAGCAGAATAAGCTTCCCAGTATCGGCGCTTTGGCGCGCGATGGAAAGGTGACACAAAATTACGCGGCGGAAGATATCACAGATGTGTATGAATATGTTTTATTGGGCAAGGAGCTTACATCTTCATAGGCGTTTTGCAATTACCTATTCTTTCATAAACCTTGTGAGGAGGATGAGATATGTCAAATCAGTTAGAAACATTTTTACGCGCTGATTACGAGAAGTGGAGAGACCGTGCTTATCTGCATGAGAAGCAGGATGGAGAATACAAAGCCATCACATTTGGTGCGTTCATAGAGCAGGTGAATTACCTTGCAGCTTATCTTTTGGAGCATGGGTATCAAGGGAAAACCATTGGAATCTTCGGTGCCAACTGTACGGAATGGATGATTGCGGATATTGCCATTATGAACTATGTAGGGGTCAGTGCAGGCTTATCCAAGGAGTGGAATTACGATAATCTGGTTTACGCGTTGAAGAAATGTGAGATTAGCTGTCTGTTTTATCATGAAGGGGTTTCCGGGCTTGTAGAGCGTCTCCGGGAAGAATACACAGACATCAGATACATCTCCATGCAGCAAGACTTTGCAGACTGTATCGAAGAAGGGAAAAAGGCGGGGCATAAGCTCTTTGACCTTGCAGCAAAGGATGCTGATGCACCTGCCAAGATTGTATTTACCAGCGGCACCACATCCTTTCCCAAGGCGGTTCTGCTATCCGTGAGAAATGTGTTTGCCGGTTGGAGATCCTTGGGAAGAAGAGTGCCTCTGTGCGAAAACGATGTCTGCTATTTGTTTTTGCCTCTGAACCATACCTATGGCTCTATCTTCAATTTCATCTATTCGCTGGTGTTCGGATATGAGGTATATCTGGCGGAATCGGTTGCCGATATGGCGCAGGAAATGATGGCAGTCAGACCGACGGTTTTTTCCGGAGTACCGATCATCTATATGAGATTCTATGAGGGGGCAAAAGCTGCGGGAATCGGCTTGAAGGACATGTTTGGCGGCAGGATGAAGTATCTCTTCTGCGGGGGCGCAAAGCTTTCGGCGGATGTCAGGAATGCCTACAAAGCGGAGGGCATCTATATGATGAATGCCTATGCGCTGTCCGAGACAGCATCCTCCTTCAGCATTGACTATCCGGGAGAAGAGGATATGGAAAGTGTGGGTACGGTATTTGAGGATATGGATGTGAAGGTGCTGGATGCTGACGCGGAGGGCTATGGAGAGCTGGCTGCAAAAGGGGAGGGCATTTTCCTTGGCTACTACAACGAGGAAGAGGCAACCCGCAATGCATTTTCGGAGGATGGATACTTTTTGACCGGAGACATTGGCTGTATCAGAGACCACAAGGTGTATGTAAGGGGGCGCAAGGATACCACAATCACGCTGCCGAACGGAGAAAATGTGTCCACACACCTGTTGGAGGAGAGGGTAAAGGGACTGCATGAAGGTGTGGCGGCAGTAAAGGTCTATGTGCGGAATGAGCAGCTTACTTGCGATATTTATGTGGATCAAAAGAAGACAGAGGGTCATATGCCGGATTGGGACAAGCTGTTTGAGGAATTGAATCCCACGGTTCCCAAATATGAGAGAATCAAAAAGTATACTGTGTATGACAGCAGGAATCTGTTGAAGTAAAGTATGCACTGATTGTTTGTGTCGCCGGACACAGAAGAGGATCTGAAGCGCGGAGAGGAGGCGCAATCTTCTTCGGAGAATCCTTTCAAGGCGGAGGAAGAGGAGGAAGAGCCGGGAGGCGAGGTTGCTTATCATATCAATATCGGTGGCTATCAGGAAGCCACCATGGGGGAGACCTCTGACAGTGCAGTGTTTGAGGCGAATGCGTAAGAGAGGGACAGCTCCACAAAAATGTTTTGGTGAATTTGATGTAAAGCGTTAAGAAATCCTTTTTTTGGACGATATACTAGATAACTGGTATTGTTTTTTATGCCCGCGAACGGATTTGCGGGAAGGAAAAAGTCAGGGACGGCTTTTCTTGTTTCATTTTTCGTCTTTGTATGTGCGCCCTGACCTTTTTCGCCTGATACATGGAGGGGTAGGGAATGAATATTTCTTTCAATGCACAGAATCCATATTCCAATACAAATCAAAGAGCTTACGGTACGCCCTTTTCGGAAAAGCAAGTTTTTTCGCAGCAAAATGCGGCGAGAAATAAGACAGCAGGAAACAGGGCATTATGCAATCAGACTAATGGATATAACAATGCAAATGACACCGGCACGCGCACCAGGTCTTGGGAAATGAGGAGTCTGATTCGCAATCTGACGCAGACACAGACGCAGAATCAAAATCCGTATGCTGTGAATCCACAGGATAAGGTGAACGGCTTTCTTGACCTGTTAGGAGCACCAAAGGATGAGGAGGAAGAGAAGCTCCAAGAGACTCCCACTTACAATTATAAAGAAGTGGCAAGTAAAATACAGCGGGCGAAGACCTCTGCCAGTGCCGGACAGGCAGTGCTCTCCGCAAAACGAAAGGTGTTGGAGATCAAGCGACAGATCGCAAGCGGCAAAGGAGATGCCGAAGATCTGCAGCTTGCCTTGACCCATGCCAAGCGGATGGAGATGGTGGCGCGCAAGAAAAAGCATCATCTGGAGTTGGAGGAAATGGTGAACACCACCCGAAAGCGAGATGAGAAGCTGGATCAGATGGAGGAAGCTGCCTCCGAGATGAAGAATGCAATGGTGGATATGGAACAGGAAAAAGTCACCGAGGCGGAGGATGCGATCTTTGAAAAGCGTCACGACATGCTGGATGAGCTCATGGAGGGAATGGAGGAGAGCGGAGCAGACATTTCGCAGGATATGCTGGCAGAAATGAATGCAATGATTGCAGAGTTTGGCGAAGAGGAGCTAAAAGAGCTGGAAGAGGCAATGGAACAGCTTGAGAATCTGGAAGTGCTCGATCCCCATATGAGCAAGGAGGATCTGGAGGAACTGAAGCGCAAGCACAGAAGCTCCGAGAATAAAGCAATCATGAAAGCGGATATGGATTATCTAAAGGGGATGATCAGGCATGCGCAGGAGAAGGGGGGCAGCATTCCGGGAATGGGCAATGGCTTAGGGAATGCTGTTTCCACACAGGCTATGTCTGTTGCTGCGGTGTCAACAGGGATAGCGGTATCGGCACCCGGCGTGGATGTATCTGCACCGTCCATTGATATACAGGTATAAGCTTACAAAAATTCTTTTCGTTGACCCAGGAGGCATTGTGTTTTATCATGGTTATAAAACACAATG
>JAFVDW010000103.1 GCA_017478245.1 Lachnospiraceae bacterium | reverse complement strand
TGGAGATTGAGACCAATGTTGTCATCGGTAAGTCGGTGACGATTGATGAGCTGATAGAGGAAGAAGGCTTCAGCGCTGTCTTCAATGGTTCCGGTGCAGGCTTGCCTAAGTTCATGGGCATCCCCGGTGAGAACTCCAACGGTGTGTTCTCTGCCAATGAGTATCTGACCAGAAGCAATCTGATGAAGGCATTTGATGCAGATTCTAATACACCAATCATGCGCGGTAAGAAGGTAGCTGTGGTAGGCGGCGGTAACGTTGCCATGGATGCGGCGAGAACAGCGCTTCGTCTGGGGGCGGAGGTGCATATCGTTTATCGTAGAAGTGAGGAGGAGCTTCCTGCAAGAGTGGAAGAGGTGCATCACGCAAAGGAAGAGGGGATTATCTTTGATCTGCTTACCAATCCGGTGGAAATCCTGGCAGATGAGAAGGGCTGGGTGACCGGTATGAAATGTATCAGGATGGAGCTTGGAGAGCCGGATGAATCTGGTAGAAGACGTCCTGTTGAGGTGGCAGGTTCCGAGTTTGTGATTGACCTGGATACCGTTATTATGTCTCTGGGTACCTCACCGAATCCGTTGATTTCTTCTACGACGGAAGGTCTTGAGGTCAATAAATGGAAATGTATTGTGGCTGATGAGGACAATGGTAAAACTACAAAAGAAGGCGTTTACGCAGGTGGGGATGCCGTGACCGGCGCAGCGACCGTAATACTTGCGATGGGGGCAGGTAAAGCAGCGGCAAAGGGAATCGACGAATATTTGAGCAACAAATAAAAGCTCTGCGTAAAATGATAGAAGGTGTTGGGTATGGCATGGTGTCCGAAATGTAAGAACGAGTATCGGGATGGGATATTGGTTTGCGCTGACTGTGGCTGTGAGTTGGTCACAGAAGAACAAAGCGCGAGCCTGGTTAGCTTGACCTTTGGCGACAAGGAGCAGATGAATGCCCTGAAAGAATTTTTGGAGTACAATCAGATTCAGGGTGTTCAGCTATCCTTTGATGAGACGGAAGAGGTGTATGAATTAAAGGTTGCCGGGCAGGATTACAAACAGGCGGTAGCTGTGGCGCGTATATTCCTGCAAGAAGAGGCGACAAGGGCACAGATGAAGGAACCGGTTGCAATGACCAATGAGGAGACGGAAGCTGAGACAGAGCAGACCTATGTCTACAGGTCCAGTTCAGAGAAGGCAGAGGATAATCGTTCCTCGGCAGTTGCTTTTCTTGTAGTGGGAGTAATCGGTATTGTGGTCATGGCGCTGGGGGCATTCGGAGCCCTGCCTATTTCCGTTGCAAATCCTTATTTGTTTTATGGAGTGATGAGTGCGATATTTCTTCTGTTTCTTGTCATGGGAGTCATTTCCATGAAAAACGCCAAGCTTTTCGATAAAAAGGCAGAATCTGAGAACAGTCTGCGTGAAGTCGTTACGGAGTGGTGCAGGGGAAATTTGAATCCTGAGAAGATTGACTCAGAGATAGAAGGAATTTTGGAGCAACCAAAGGAAATGCAGTATTTTTACCGCTGTGAGTTGATGAAGAAAAAGCTCAACCATCAGTTTTTGAATCTCGATCAGGCATTTGTTGAGCATTTTATTGACAATGAAGTGTATGACATGGTGTTCGGAGAGCAGAAAGCCGAGGAATAGATAATGCGCATTACAATCGTCTGTGTAGGTAAGGTGAAGGAAGCTTTTTATCGGGATGCTATCTCGGAGTTCGCCAAGAGACTGAGCAAGTATTGTAAGTTCGAGATCGTGGAAGTGGCAGACGAGAAGACACCGGACGGAGCAAGCTCCGTACAGGAAAATCAAATAAAGGAAAAAGAAGCGGAGCGCATCCTTGCAAAGCTCAAGGAGGATGCTTATGTATGTACGTTGGAGATAGCCGGGAGAAGGCTGTCTTCAGAACAGTTCGCGGACTGGATAGAGAAGTCGGCAATCGCAGGAAAGAGTCATTTTGTCTTTGTGATTGGCGGCTCTTTGGGTTTACACGAAAAAGTATTAAAGAGGTCAGATTTTGCGCTGAGCTTCTCGGATATGACTTTTCCCCATCAGTTGATGCGTGTGATATTGTGCGAGCAGATATATCGCGCTTATCGAATCATAAATGGGGAGCCTTATCACAAATAATGCTTAGATGACAGAACAAGAGGGATACAGATGAAAAAGGATACAGCAAAGAAGAAACTGGCGCTGATGGTTATTGAGCGTTTGAAGGAAGAATACCCGGAGACGAACTGTACACTGGATTACGACCAGGCGTGGAAGCTACTGGTGAGTGTGCGGCTGGCGGCGCAGTGCACCGATGCCAGAGTGAATGTGGTGGTGGAGGATTTATATGCCAAATATCCGGATGTGAATGCGTTGGCGGAGGCAGACGTGGAGGAAATTTAGAAAATCGTGCATCCCTGCGGTCTGGGCAACAGCAAGGCGCGGGATATCAGTGCCTGCATGAAGGTGCTGCGGGATGAATACGATGGAAATGTGCCGGATGATTTTGATAGACTGTTGGCACTTCCGGGAGTGGGCAGGAAAAGTGCGAACCTGATCATGGGAGATGTATTCGGCAAGCCCGCCATCGTCACAGACACCCATTGTATCCGTCTGGTCAATCGAATAGGGTTGGTGGACGGAATAAAAGAGCCCGCCAAGGTGGAAAAAGAGCTGTGGAAGCTGATTCCTCCGGAGGAGGGCAATGATTTCTGCCATCGACTGGTAGATCATGGACGAGCGGTGTGTACAGCGCGCACCAAGCCTTATTGTGAGAAGTGCTGTGTGCAGGATATCTGTAAAAAACATATTTAGAAAAGGCAGGCTTTTATAAATTCCTTTCAAACAGGCGGCACATTTTCAGGGTAAAAGCATATGGATAGTATGAGGGAAATAAGTGAGACTCGTAAAAGATGGAAATATATGTGGTGCAGATGGGAGATACGGTTGATGGAATCGCGGCGGCTTTTGGAGTGGAGGTAGAGCGATTAATTGATGATAATCAGTTGGTGTATCCCTATGCACTGGCGGTGGGGCAGGCATTATTGATAGATACAGGCGATTTGACTTCTGATGGGGAAGGGATGCGTGAGATTGCTGTCAGCGGCTATGCTTACCCATTTATCAGCGGATGGGTTTTGGAGCGCACTCTACCGTATCTGACGGATCTGCTTGTTTTCTCTTATGGGTTTACTGGGGATGGACAGCTTATTCCGCCTTTGTGGAATGATACATGGATGATTGAATTGGCTTATGAATATGGAACCAGACCAATCCTTGTGCTGACACCCTTTGGACCGGATGGACGATTCAATAACCGCCTCATCAATGCGGTGGTAAATGACGACGAAGCGCAGACTGTCCTGATAGAAAACCTGCTGCAAGTGATAGAGGAGAAGGGATATCAGGGGGTTGACATTGATTTTGAATATATATTGGCGGAGGATCGGGATGCTTTCACAGCATTTGTGAGAAATGTGACAGATACCATGAGGGCAAATGGTTATCAGACCTCGGTGGCACTGGCACCTAAGACAAGTGCAGACCAGACAGGTCTGCTATACGCAGGCAAGGACTATGGTGCGCTGGGAGAGGCGGCAGACTATGTATTCTTAATGACCTATGAATGGGGGTATACCTATGGACCGCCTATGGCAGTGGCACCTATCAATCAGGTGCGCCGGGTGGTAGAATATGCCCTGACGGAGATTCCGGCGGAAAAAATCACACTGGGGATACCCAATTACGGCTACGATTGGCCGCTTCCCTACGACAGAGGAGTTACCAGGGCTACGACCTTAGGGAATATTGAGGCGGTTCGTATTGCCATCGAACAAGGGGCGGAGATTTTATTTGATGAAGTGGCGCAGAGTCCTTATTTTCGCTATTTTGAGAGTGAAATAGAGCATGAAGTGTGGTTTGAGGATGTGCGCAGCCTGCAGGAAAAATTCAATCTCATAGAACAATACAATCTGCGAGGCTGTGGCTATTGGACGATTATGCAGTGGTTTCGGGCAAATTGGATGCTGCTTGACAGCAGATTTGAGATAGGGAAAGCTTTTGACGACTGATACAAGCTTTGTGTAAATTGGAGGGCGGAATATGAGAATGTACGATATCATCATGAAAAAAAGAAACGGCGGAGAGCTGACAGAAGAAGAGATTCGCTGCTTTGTGGAGGGTTACACGAAAGGAGAGATTCCGGATTATCAGGTATCCGCGTTGATGATGGCAATTTATTTTCAGAAGATGACTGCAGCGGAGACTCTGTATCTCACCAAAGCTATGGAGTATAGCGGTGAAGTGTTGGATTTATCCGCGATTGCAGGCATCAAGGTGGACAAGCACAGCACCGGTGGGGTGGGGGATAAGACCTCTCTGGCTTTGACACCTATGGCAGCAGCCTGTGGAATTCCGGTGGCAAAAATGAGTGGGAGAGGTCTGGGGCATACCGGCGGAACCATCGACAAGCTGGAGAGCTTTCCGGGCTTTAGCACCGCGCTTGACAGCAGGCAATTTATTGACAATGTGAACAGAATCGGTATTGCAATCATGGGGCAGACTGCGGATCTGGCTCCGGCGGATAAGAAGCTTTATGCCCTGCGTGATGTGACAGCCACGGTGGACAATCTGTCCTTGATTGCCAGCTCCATCATGAGTAAAAAGCTTGCTGCAGGTGCTGATGCTATTGTGTTGGATGTAAAGACAGGCAGCGGTGCGTTTATGAAACGTGAGGAAGATGCTTTCGCACTGGCAAAAGAAATGGTGGAGCTGGGCAGCAATGCAGGTAAGCACACCATTGCTGTGGTTTCTGACATGGACCAGCCCTTGGGCTTTGCCGTTGGAAATATTTTAGAGGTAATCGAGGCCATTGAGACATTAAAAGGCAACGGGCCTGCGGATTTTCTGGAGCTATGTCTGACGCTGGGCACCCAGATGCTTATTGCCGGAGGAAAAGCTGAAAGCGAAGAAGAGGCGAGAGAGAAGCTTGTAAGCACCATAGAAAACGGCAGCGCATTGGCGAAATTGGCACAGCTTGTGGAAGCCCAGGGCGGTGATGCTTCCTATGTTTATCATACGGAAAAATTTCCCAAGGCGTCTATTGTGGAACCAATTCTTTCTGACAGAGAGGGAACCATCAGACACATTGTCTGTGAGGAGATTGGCATCTGTTCTCTGATGCTGGGGGGCGGAAGAGAGACCAAAGACAGTGTGATTGACCTGACGGTTGGACTGGTGCTCCAAAAGAAGGTGGGAGATTATGTGAAAGTGGGAGAGCCCCTTGCCATTCTGCATGCCAATGATGCAGGGCAAGCAGCGGCGGTGCGTCGCAGATTCCTTGCTTCCTACGATATTGCGCAGGAGGTAGTGGAAAAAGCACCTTTTATAAAGGGAGTCATCACAAAATCAACATGATACTCATTTGTAAAGTAATCTCTGCATATATTATTTCCATGAAGCAGAAATCAAATATTATCAAAAAAAATATGGAAAATGGGAATCCGGGTTTTAACAAGCTTGTAGACTCCCTGCAGTTACCTAAGGATATATGTATGGGAGCACTCAGAGTGACCATGACAGGGAATCTGGAGGCGTGGATTGAAAATTATCGTGGAATTCTGGAGTATTCAGAGCAGAGTATCTTACTTCAGGGGAAAAATTGTCAGGTCTGTTTTGAGGGGAGCAGACTTTCCATCGATTATTACACCAATGAAGACATGAAAATCAGCGGCTGCATTCAGTGTGTTCGATATTTGTAGAGGAGTATCTCGGATAGGAAGGTGTGATATGATAGATTGGCTGAATTCCTGCAGGGGTTATTTACGCATTCGGGTAAAAGGGTTTTCCCCTGAACGATTTATGAATCTTTGCAGTACTAAGGGAATTGTTTTATGGAATATCACAAGGAGCGAGGAGGCATATGAAATGTGTATCGGCTTTCGCAATTTCTACAAGCTTCGTCCCATTGTGAGAAAGACAGGGACAAAGGTGGTCGTATTGGAGAGATATGGACTACCTTTTTTCATGCCCAGGCTGCGAAAGCGCAAGATGTTTGTTTTGGGACTGGTTCTGGCAGTTGTATTCTGGCTCTGGTCTTCGTGCCTGATTTGGGATATTGATTATACCGGTAATTACCAGATTACAAACGATATGATGGAGGTATTTTTAAAAGAGCAGAATATACATGTGGGAATGAGAAAGCGTGATCTGAATATCGAGGAGATGGAGAAAGAGATCCGCAGGCGGTTCACACAGATCACATGGACATCTGCTAAGCTGACAGGTACCAAATTGCGTATTGATATAAAAGAAAACGATACGCCTGTGCTTCCCGTCGTGGAGGAAATAGGAGAGAGCAGTAATCTGGTGGCAGAATATAGCGGCAGGATTGTGTCAATGATAGTCAGGAAGGGAGTGCCCAAGGTGCATATCGGTGACGAGGTGGAAAGCGGCACATTGCTGGTAGAGGGAGCGGTGCCCATCTTTAATGAGGATACAAGTGTTCGCGGGTACAATTATGTAGAAGCCGATGCGGATATCATCATGGAGCATGGCACTCATTTTGAGGAAAAGCTTCCGTGCGACTATATTTCCAGGAAATATACAGGAAGAACAAAGCGCAAGTCATTTCTGAGGGTGGGGGAAAAGGAATGGCGGATGCCAGGGGATACTCCGTATTTGCAATATGACACGCTTATCAGAGAGGAGAGACCGGTATTTTTGGAGAAGCTGTCCATTCCGCTGTACTGGGGAGACTACACGCATAGAGAATATCAAAATATAGAATATAAATATACGGAAGAAGAGGCGGAAGAGATATTGGAGGAAAAAATCAATACATTTCTTACAACTTTAGAGGAAAAAGGGGTACACATTATTGAAAAAGATGTTAAAATAGATACGAATGGCGATTTTTGGACGATTGAAGGCGACTTCCTTGTGGAGGAGCCTGTGGGCGTCAGTGTCGCTATCTCGAATCAGGATAATAATGGAGAGAGCGAATCGGATGAGTGAGATTTCTGTCAAGGTGGATATGCCCATAGAGCATATGCAGAAGATTTTTGGAATGCAGGATCATTACATCAAAAAGCTGGAGCAGGATTTCCAGGTGTCGATTGTGGATCGCAATGGAAGCGTGATGATCATGGGCAGGGAGCCCAATGTATCCAAAGCGCAAAGTGTGTTGGAACAGCTTACTTCTTTTTCGGAAAGAGGGAATGAGATAGAGGAGCAGAGTGTGGATTACGCGATTGAATTGGGAAAAGAGTCTAATGAGGAAGCATTGACACAGATTGACAGTGACTGTATCTGTCATACGATCAATGGGAAGCCGATTAAGCCGAAGACCTTGGGGCAAAAGGCATATGTGGATGCAATCCGGAAAAATATGATCGTATTTGGCTTGGGACCGGCAGGTACCGGAAAGACATATCTGGCAATGGCAATGGCGATCACAGCCTTTAAGAACGACGAGGTAAGCCGCATTATTTTGACCAGACCGGCGATAGAGGCAGGAGAGAAGCTGGGATTTCTTCCAGGGGATCTGCAGAGTAAGGTTGATCCATATCTTAGACCGTTGTATGATGCGCTGTATCAGATCATGGGGGCAGAGAGCTTTGCCAAAAATATGGAAAAGGGTTTGATCGAGGTGGCACCGCTTGCCTATATGAGAGGTCGTACATTGGACAACGCATATATTATTCTCGATGAGGCACAGAATACCACACCGGCACAGATGAAAATGTTTCTGACGCGCATCGGTTTCGGCTCCAAGGTTGTTGTGACGGGCGATTCCTCCCAGAAGGATCTGGCACCGGGAACCCGATCCGGATTGGATGTGGCAACCAGAGTGCTTGGCAGAATCGATGACATTGCATTCTGTAATCTGACCAGCAAGGATGTAGTGCGTCACCCGCTGGTACAAAAAATTGTTAAGGCATATGATGATTATGAAGCAAAAGAGAAATCAAAAAGTAGAGAAAAACATGGAAGAAAATAGACATAAGCTTACATGGGGGAATTTGCTGCCGGAGCTTTTCATGCTGCTTGTCATTGAGGCAGGGGCTTATGGCGTGCATTGGTGGCAGGCAAGTACTTTTGAAAGTTTCTTAAGTAAAGCAGTACTGCTCGGAATGGGCATGGGAATTTTAGGATTTCAGTTACGTCAGAGTCGGCTGGGCGACGAATTTGATTTTGACAACAGGGAGCATTGCCTGCGGTTTTGGGGGTGTTTTTTCCTGGCAGCCTGTCTTGCCTTTTTGTGTATTTTTCTGCCTGTGGGCGGATGGCCCTTTCTTGCCATATTTGTTGTGCTTGCATTGTTCAGCAGCATGAGCAGCGGCATCATTGCCGGGACAGTGCTGCTGCTGATACCGGTATTGTTTAGCGATGCCACAGTTGCGGTATTTGTGTTGTATTTTATCTGTGGTGTTTTTGGGGTGACATTGTTCCATCGGTTGGACGATGAGTTTAAGATAGGAATCCCTTTGTTTTTGTCTCTGTTTTGTTTGTTGCTGTGTGAAATTGCAGGGATTATATTATTGCAGAATGCGAGACTGAAAGCTGAAAGCTTTGTGATACCGGTCACGAATATTATCCTGTCAGGTGTGCTTTTGGTGGGTATATTAAAGCTTTTCTCTGCGTCGGTGGTATACAAATTCCGAATGAAATATCTGGAGCTCAATGATACGGAGCATCCCCTTTTGGCACAGCAGCGAGAAGCATCCAGGAAGGAGTATCTTCTTGCGATTCATACCTCTTATTTTTGTGAGAGAATCGCAAATGCGCTGGGAATGGACAAGGAGGCGTTGAAATGTGCCGGATATTATCATGGTATGCAGGAGACGTTGTCGGAAAAGGAGTGGGCGGAGAGCTTTCCCCCGGCGGCATATGCGATTTTGCAGGAATATTGGCACCGGGACAAGGGAATTTATCAAAAAGAAACCGCGGTACTGGTGACTGCGGATACAATCGTCGGGACCATAATAGAGGAGCATACAAAAAACGATGACGGTGTAATCAACTATGCCAGGGTGATTGAAGAGATTCTTGCCGGTTTTGAGCGACAAAAACTTTTTTATAACAGTAACCTTACGCTGCATGAATGGTTCATGATGCAGAAGATATTTAAGGAGGAAAAGCTTTATTATGACTTTATTCGTTGAGAATGAAACGGAAAGGGTATTTTCTTTTTCGATAGATGAAATCGCGCACAAGGTGGTAGAAGCGGTGTTGGAGGCGGAAAGCTGCCCTTATGAAGCGCAGGTGAATATTCTTTTGACGGACAATGAGGGGATTCACAATTTTAATAGAGATTATCGCGGAGTGGACAGGGAGACGGATGTGCTTTCTTTCCCGAATCTTGATTTTAGCGAGGAGGGAAAATTTGAAATTGCAGAGGATGATGAGGTGGATTATTTTGACCCGGATACCGGAGAACTGATACTGGGCGATATTATCATTTCTGTGGACAAGGTTTCTGAACAGGCTGAAAGCTATGGACATAGCGAAATGCGTGAATTTGCATTTTTGGTGGCACACAGCATGTATCATCTGTGCGGATACGATCATATGGTGCCGGAGGAAGCGAAAGTCATGGAAGAGAAGCAGGAAGCTATTTTGGTAGAATTGGGAATTACGAGAGACTGACAAAAAGATACATATGCGAAAAGAGGAGTTTCATGAATCAAGTTGGATTAAAGAGACGGCAGATAGAAATTTATATCAGTATGATTGGCTTGATCAGCCTGCTGCTTCTGGGCAGTATTTTGAATTTAAACGGGTTGGCTTATTTTGCGGCGGCTTATGAGTGTGTGGGAGTTGCATGGTATCTGATAGGAAGCAAGACCTCTGATACACTTGCCAGAATGTTAAAAGCCCGCCATAACAAGGGGCAATATCGCAATATTGCCATCGTGTCCAAATACATTTTTATTTGTCAGGGTTTATTGAGTCTGGTGGTAGGTCTGGTATTGGCAGCATGTGCAGAATGGATTGCTGTGAGCCTGTTTCATATGCAATATAGCAGCTCTATGATTGTGGCGTTTGCAGCGGCGTTTTTCCTGCGCACGATTTCCTCCGTTTTGTTGGGGATGTTCCAGGGGGAAGGAAGTGAAATGCCTGCTTTAATCACCGGCATTTTGCGGCAGACATTATTTTTACTGTTGGGGTTGATCGGGGCAATCCGTTTTTCGGACTATGGTGAAAAGGTAAGCAATCTGTTGGGACGGGATGAGTTCCGCTCCATGTATGCCGCGCTTGGTGTTGCATGTGCACTGGGGTTGACAGAGCTGCTTCTTCTGAGTGGTTTGCTTTTTATGAAAAAGCGAACCGGAAAAAGTGCAAAACAAAAAATGCAGGAAGGAATGAAAACGACAGATTCCTTTGGCAGTATCGTAACAGTTTTTTACGCAAATATGGGAATGGATGCGTTGATTTGTGTGTTGGAATGGCTGCCGTTGTTTATCGGAACCTGTATTTATTTAGGACGCCCGGAAGAAAACCGGGTGCTTGCAGTGCATTTTGGAGTTTTTGCCGGAAAGTATATAGCAATCTGTGGGGTGATGCTTCTGCCGGTCTGTGCTGCGTTGCTTGTGATGGCGGCAAGAACCATTGGAAGCATGCGAAGAGATGAGCAGCGGATTGCGAAAGCACTGTTTCAAAGCGGTATTCATATAGGCGTGATACATGGGCTGTTCCTGTCAGTTTTTGCGGCAGTGATGGCAGAACCTCTGGCAGCATGGTTTTGCAGGACGCAGCAGCCGTTGTTGGTGTCCATGCTGAGAATGGGTTCCGCAATCGTATTCTTACTGTCGCTGGCTTTTTATTTTATGAAAGTATTATTGTTTGCAGGGCGAAAGTTGATGGTACTCGGTAGTTTGGCTGTGGTGAATGTGGTGTTTGTGTTAAGTGTATTCCTTTTGACGGGGACAGAAGCGCAAACCATTATTGCTTTCGTTTACAGCGGTGTAGTGGGAAGTCTGGTGGGGTGTATTTTACTAGGAGTGTTTGCTTTCAGGCTGTTGCATAGCGGAATGGAGCTTGTGCAGACGTTTGGTATTCCGGCGGCAGGGACGTTGGTATGCGGACTTGTGGGTGTGCTTTTGGAAAAACTGCTTATGCCTCATTTGGGAGGTATGGTGACAGTGCTGGTGGCATTGGCAATAACAGGTATCGGGTATTGGACGATTCTTCTGCTTACCGGAAATGTCAAGGAACAGGAATTGAGAATGACACCTTTTGGACATGTAATTTACTATTTAGGACATTTGTTTCATTTGGTATAAATTTCATATAATAAGCTGATACTATAAACAAGCGAGTATCCGGATGGGATGGATACAAATTACGCGTAGGTGTGAGGAATTATGAAGTTTGTGAAAAGTATCAGTTTATTTGTTGTTTATCCTTTGTTGACAGCTATGCTGGGATTTTTTGGAGGATTCGAGCTTGCACGGTTCTTCTATCCGGAGCAGGAGCAGCAGCTTACCATTCAGAGTGAGTATGTACAGGATGACGCGTCAGGAGCCTATCATGTCTCTGCTGCGGACGCAGAAGAGAGCGGAGTAGATGAGAAGGAACCGGACTCAGATGTGGAAGAGGAGATTTCTGACACGGAGCTTAAGGAGGTGTCTTCGCTTTCGGAGACGCTTTCTGTGGATACGGAATATGTGTTGGAAGAGATGGACGTTTCCGATTCTTCTTCGGTGGAAACAGTGTGGCGCTTGCCGGCTAAGTATGTGGGGATGAATCGGGAGCAGTTTTTGGAGGCAATGGAGCTATATGAGGCATTTCCACCCTTATCAGAGATGGAGAGAGGATTTGTGGGACTGGAGGTTTTATCTTTTTCCAGAGAGCGGGTAGTGGTGCAGATGAATTATCAGTATGTACAACCCAGTAAGAGTTTTTATCTGGCGGTCAAGGATAATGAGGTGGTGGTCTATCTGGAGGACCAGGAGACCCTTTATCTGTATACCGGTATTGAGTTGGATAAGCTTCCGGAGGCATTGCAGCTACAGATTATGCAGATGCTTTGGGTGGAGAATGAGGAAAGCCTTTATGATTTCCTGGAGGCATATTCCTCGTGAAAAAAATGGGGATTGGATGAGAGGAAAGCAGATATGAAAAGGATAAGAGTAGGTGTCATCGGTGGAGGTGCATCGGGTATGATGGCTGCCATAACGGCTGCCCATAGAGGTGCCGAGGTGACGATACTGGAAGGCGGGGAGCGTGTGGGGAAAAAGCTTCTTTCCACCGGAAACGGGAAGTGTAATCTAGGCAACTTGGAAATGAGCGAACAGTATTTTTATGGGAGTACACCGGAGTGGCTTCGTTCTGCACTGGAACGGTTCCCGACAGAGGAGACAGTTCGTTTTTTTGGAAAGCTAGGTATGCTTGTAAAAAACAAGGGGGGATATCTGTATCCTGCCAGTGAGCAGGCATCCACTGTTTTGGATGTGTTGCGCCAGGAGGTGAAAGCCCTGGGAATCAGGGTGGTCACGGCTTATAAGGTCAATGAAATTGCACCCTCGCAGAATGGCGGACAGATACGGGTATCAGACGGAAAAACGAATTACAGCTTTGACCGGGTGATTCTTGCCTGCGGAGGTAAGGCAGCGCCGAAAACCGGGTCGGACGGAAGCGGCTATCGTCTGGCAAGGAGATTGGGACACAAAATTGTTCCCACGGTTCCGGCGTTGGTGCAGTTGAAATGTCGGGAGGATTATCTCAAGGCAGTGGCAGGGGTACGCTGCGTGGGAGAAGTGAAGGCTCTTTATGAGGGAAATTGTGTTGCCGGGGAGAGAGGGGAAATTCAGTTTACGGAGTATGGGATTTCGGGAATTCCGGTATTCCAGTTAAGCCGCACTGTAAATTACATATTGGAAGAGCAACAGGAAGTGGATGTTATATTGGATTTATTTCCCGATTATGATGAGGAGGCTTACAGGCAATTACAGGCGGATAGGGCACATTTGAAGACGGGAAGAACTGTGGAGGAGTTTTTTACAGGACTTTTGAACAAGAAATTGATGATGCTGTTCGTAAAGCTATCAGGGTTAAAACAACAGGAGCAGGCGGAGCGTGCAGATGAAAAGGCACTTTCTGCAGTGTATCATCTGTGCAGACATTGGGAACTGCATGTGAATGGACATAAGTCATATGACAATGCACAGGTTTGTGCAGGAGGAGTCGATACCGCGGAGGTGACGGCGGAAATGGAATCAAAGATTGTGCCAAAGGTTTATTTTGCGGGAGAGCTTTTGGATGTGGACGGAAGGTGCGGCGGCTACAATCTGCACTGGGCGTGGTGCAGCGGTTATCTGGCAGGATGTGCTGCTGCAGAAGAAAAATGAGAATCGAAAGGCTGATGAAGTATCATGTTGCAGGTGAATCAGGTTAAGTTACAGATAGAGCATACACAAGAGCAGCTATATGGGAAAATCGCGGAGCTTTTGAAGGTTTCCCGAAAGGATATATGGGAGCTTGAAATACTCAGGCAGTCCATTGATGCGCGGAAGAAGCCGGATATTTTTTACACTTATACGGTCAATGTGTGTCTAAAAGATGAAGAAAAGGTTTTGAGACGGCAAAAGGGACGTTTGCAGGTGCAGAAGGTGGAGCCGGTGGAGTATCGTTTCCCAAAAGAGGGAGAGCGCATTCAGGAGCATCCCACAGTCATCGTGGGAATGGGACCGGCGGGGCTTTTTTGCGGGTATTATCTGGCATTACACGGTTATCGTCCCCTACTTTTGGAGCGGGGAAAGGATGTGGATGCAAGACGAGCGGATGTGGAAAGCTTCTGGAAGGGAGGAGTGCTTTGTCCCAATTCCAATGTGCAGTTTGGAGAGGGGGGAGCCGGTACTTTTTCTGATGGGAAGCTCAATACAGTGGTGAAGGACAAAAGCGGAAGAAACCGGGAGGTTCTTAAGACCTTCGTGCGATTTGGAGCCAAAGAGTCAATCCTATATGATGCGAAACCTCATGTGGGGACGGATGTGTTGGTTGGAATCGTGAAATCAATGAGGGAGGAAATCATCAGATTAGGCGGAGCGGTTCGTTTTGAAAGCTGTATGACAGATGTACATATTCAAAATGGGCAGATTGCAGGTGTGGTGATTAATGGCAAGGAAGAAATACCTTGCGAGAATTTGGTTCTGGCGTTGGGACATAGCGCAAGAGATTCCTTTTTTAAGCTTTATGAAAGACAAGTGACGATGGAACCCAAAGCCTTTGCAGTAGGACTGCGGGTGGAGCATCCCCAAGAGATGATTAATTTAAGTCAGTATGGCAGGAAGAAGCCCAGGTCTCTGGGGGCAGCACCCTATAAGGTGACGGCGCGGACCGGCAGTGGCAGAGGGGTATATTCCTTCTGTATGTGTCCGGGAGGTTATGTGGTGAACGCTTCTTCGGAGGAAGGACAGCTTGCGGTCAACGGAATGAGTTATAGTGGCAGAGATGGTGTGAATGCCAATAGTGCCATAATCGTATCTGTGACACCGGATGATTTCGGCTCACAGCACCCGCTTGCAGGAGTGGATTTTCAACGCTCTCTGGAAAGAAAAGCTTACGAGCTGGCTGATGGCAAAATTCCCGTGCAGCGCTATGGCGATTTTAAGTGTCGCGTGGAAGGGACGGCAGCAACCGATGAATGGTCGGAGGGGGAAGACCGGTTGGTTCAACCGTCCTGCAAGGGAGCGTACGCCTGGGCGGATGTCAGTCAGATTCTTCCCAAAGAATGTAATCAGGCGTTTGTGGAGGGCATGGAGGTCTTTGGAAGGCAGATTGCAGGCTTTGACAGACCGGATGCAATTCTTGCGGGCGTGGAGAGCAGGACTTCTTCGCCGGTGCGGATGCTGCGGGATGAAAAACTACAGTCTGTATCGGTGCGAGGGCTGTATCCCTGCGGAGAAGGTGCGGGTTATGCGGGAGGTATTACCTCGGCGGCAATGGATGGCTTGCGGGTGGCGGAGGCAATCGCAGCATGCTATGCGCCATTTTCTACTTGAAGAAAACAGAGACAGGTGTATAATTAGAGATTAGTGGAAAGCGAGAGAGGAGCTGCTATGTATAATGATATTTTGAAGATAGGCTCTGTTACGATCATACATGGTTATGGTCTAATGATTGCCATCGGATTGATAGTGGGAATGCTTGTGGGGGAGAGACGTGCGAAGAAGCGTGCTTTAAACCCGGATGAGATAGATAATCTGACTTTTTTGTGTGCGATTCTGGGATTTGTATGTGGCAAGATCCTGTTCTGCATCGTGGAGTGGAGAGCGTTTTTGAATAACCCGTGGGATGTGCTGAAAACCAATGGATTCGTTGTGTACGGAGGCATCATTGGCGGAATTCTGGTGGCATATGTATGGTGCCGTAGGCGTAAGCTGCCGTTTTGGGAGTATTTTGATGTGGTACTGCCATCCGTGGCTTTGGTGCAGGGCTTCGGACGAATCGGCTGCTTTTTGGCGGGGTGCTGCTATGGACGCAGGACAGATGCCTGGTGCGGCATTGCGTTTTCTCACTCTGATTTCGCCCCCAATGGGGTGAAATTAATCCCCACGCAGTTGCTCTCCTCGGTGGGAATGTTCATAATCGCGGGAATTTTGCTCTGGTATGCCAGAAAACCAAGAAAGGTGGGCATGACAGGAGCATGGTATCTGATTCTCTACAGCATCGGTCGATTTCTGGTAGAGTTTTGAGAGATGATGTCAGAGGCGCGGTGGGCGGACTGTCTACGTCACAGTTTATCTCTATTTTCATTTTGATTGCGGGAATCATCGTGTTGATCCGGTCTATGAGGGGAGAAAAGCTGACGCCCTTTGAGGAATATCGGGCACTTGATGAAACGTCGGATATAGAGGCGTAAAAAGTAAGCTTGATGGGGCAAAACAGAGCAGATTAAATATAATTAATATGATAAAGAGAGCGATGAGAAGAAAAAATGAGTAATTTGAGAGAAGCAATCAAGGATAAAAAAAGAATTGTGGTGAAGATAGGTTCCTCTTCCCTGCAACATCCGGAGACCAGAGGACTGGACTATATCCGCATGGAGAAGCTGGTGCGGGAGCTTTGTGATATTCATAATCAGGGGAAAGATGTGGTGTTGGTCAGCTCCGGTGCTATCGCTGTCGGTAAGCGCGTGATTCGTCTG
>JAFVDW010000102.1 GCA_017478245.1 Lachnospiraceae bacterium | reverse complement strand
GCAAGCTGTGCCTGAACAAGCTTAGCTACATGCTCCACCACTTCCCTCTTATATACCGGAAGCTTTGTGTTGGTATCCAGTTCTTTCTCTACCAACCCGGTTGTATAAAAAATATCCTCTCCATGCTCAGGAATATTTACCTTTGATACACCCACACTGCTTAATGTATTTACAAAAGAATCAGATGTAAAAGTAAAATTCATCCCAACAGGATCATACAGATCATACTGGAACAAAAGATTGTCCGCATTATAATCGATTAAGGTAATAGGTAAATTTAACTCCTCCGGAAGCTTATTATCTGCCGCCTTACTGGAAATCGTATTTGTCATTCCCCCAAACAAGATTGCGGCTGCCGTAAAAACTGCAATACTCTGAAAATTTTTTCTTTTCATAATTCCTCCCTGATTTCATGAATCGAAACGTTTTTATAAAATATAAAATTAATAAGCTACTCTCACATAGCCATCATAGTATATCGACTTTTACGCAGAATTGTAAAGTGAACTTTATAATAATTTTTTTATTAAATTTTTGTCTGTTTTGGGGGATTTGCACAATCCCTCAAAACAGATAGTCTATCGCTTCCTGAATATTCCGCACCCCAATCACTTTAATCCCCTCCATCTGTCCGCAGTCCTTGACACATACATAGGGAACAATACAGGTTGTAAAGCCCAGCTTCTCCGCCTCCGCCACTCTCTGCTTTGCCATGCTGACCGCGCGTACCTCCCCGCTTAATCCCACTTCTCCGAATGCCATAAGCTTCGCATCCAGCACTACGTTTCGGAAGCTGGAAAGGATTGCCAAAACAATGCCAAGGTCTATTGCGGGTTCCATAATCTTCATACCGCCGGTAATATTTACATAAGCATCACAACCGGAAAGCTGAATACCTGAACGCTTCTCCAACACAGCCATCAACAGATTAACTCTGTTGAAATCCGTACCGGTAGTCTGTCTTCTGGGAATACCAAAATTACTGTGACAAATGAGCGCCTGAATCTCTATCAAAAGCGGCCTCGTGCCTTCCATGGAACAGGCAACCACAGATCCGCTTGCTTGCTCCGGTCTGCCGTTCAACATATATTCAGAAGGGTTCTCGACCTCCACGAGTCCCTGCTCCCGCATCTCAAATACACCTATTTCGTTAGTGGAGCCAAAACGATTCTTAACACCTCTCAAAATCCGGTAAGAGGCGTGGCGATCGCCCTCAAAGTAAAGGACTGTATCCACCATATGTTCCAAAACTCTGGGACCTGCCACCGTTCCTTCCTTGGTCACATGTCCAACAATAAAAACCGACACACCAAGTCCCTTTGCCAGTTGCAGAAATACCCCTGTGGACTCTCTGACCTGTGAGACGCTTCCCGGCGCAGCCGCCACAGCTTCATTGTACATAGTCTGAATGGAGTCAATCACTACAACCTCCGGTTTTCTCTGGCGTATCTCTTCCGCAATGGTATCAAGATTGGTCTCACACAGAAGGAGCATTTGTTCCGTAAAGGTTCCGATTCGGTCTGCCCGCATCTTAATCTGTATCTGCGACTCTTCCCCTGATACATATAACACCTTATGCCCTTTTGCAGACAGATTTCTACATACCTGTAACAACAATGTAGACTTTCCGATACCCGGATCTCCTCCCACCAACGTGAGGGAACCCTGCACAATACCGCCTCCCAACACGCGATCCAGTTCTTCAATTCCGGTGAGCAGCTTATTTTCCTCCCGAATTGTAACCTCCGATAGAATACAGGCTTGCGCTTTTTCTCTATTCTTGCGCAGAACACCACCTGTGTTTTTTAAATCTGCTTTGCTCACTGTCTCCTCTACAAAGCTGTTCCACTCCTTACAGCCGGGACACTGCCCCATCCATTTAGAGGATTCGTAGCCGCAATGCTGGCAATAAAATATTGTAGTCGTCTTTCCTTTTGCCATAATCTCCTCATTTCTTAGTATATATAAGCGTCTGCGAAACATCCATTTTAAAAACCTCACATCGGAGGAACTGAACCGATGTGAGGTTCGTTAAACAAATCAGCTATTCATTTTCGTATACATTTACTGCTTATACCTGCTCAACCTTTACAGACACTTCTCCCGCATTCTCCAGCTCTACGCTCAATGAAAGCTTACCGCCAAATCCCGTCTTCATGGTGCCAATGCTATTGCCGTCAACAAACACCTCATACTCAGTGTCATCCGTAAGACCTATGGTAATCTGAGCATCCTCATCACCTTCCACCACGAACGCGACGCCCCGCTCATTCTCGGTGAACTGCAGCACACTGGTTCCGGGAACAGATTCGTAGAGGAACATTCCGTTCTTCTCCAACTTTGTGATTTCATTGTAGGTCTTTACCTTCAACAAATCCCCTGCATGCTTGAAATCTTCTACCTTCGCCTTGTGTGCCAATTTGTGATTACCAAAACTAATCGCACCGTCCGCCTCGCTACGGAGCAGTTCTTCTACCACTGCCATGTGTATATCCTCCTGATCTTCTGTAGGTAAATCCATTATAATATATACTTTTAAGATTTTCC
The DNA here is from genome assembly GCA_017478245.1 of Lachnospiraceae bacterium. Classification (GTDB taxonomy): domain Bacteria; phylum Bacillota; class Clostridia; order Lachnospirales; family Lachnospiraceae; genus Acetatifactor. The sequence goes on along the minus strand of JAFVDW010000102.1, from coordinate 6,982 downwards.
ACAAGATATTTTATTTTTTCACAGTAAATGTTACCTTTTCATTCTTATATCCCGCAGATACGGTATCGCCGGTAGTGACTTTTTTCATCAGAATCTCTTCCGCCAGTGCATCCTCCACCTCAGACTGCAAAGCTCTCTTTAGAGGGCGCGCTCCCATCTTGACATCCGCATACTTTTTCACCAGATGCTCCTTCAGACCGGATGTAATCGTAAGCTTGATTCCCATCTGATCTTCACAACGGCGATATAGATTTGCCGCCAACAGGTTTACAATCTGTTTCATATTATCATTGTTCAACTGATGGAATACGATAATATCATCAATACGATTGATAAACTCAGGCTTAAAGCTGCGTTTCACCTCTTCCATCACCCCTGATTTCATCTTCTCGTAATCCTTCTGTGCACTGCTCACTGCTGCAAATCCCAGATTCTTGGGGTCCACAATTCGCTGTGCACCTGCATTAGAGGTCATAATCAGAATCGTATTCTTGAAGCTGACCTTTCTTCCTTTGGAGTCAGTGATATGACCGTCATCCAACACCTGTAGCAGGATATTGAATACATCGGGATGTGCCTTCTCAATCTCGTCAAAAAGCACCACGGAATAAGGATTGCGCCGTACCTTCTCACTGAGCTGTCCCCCTTCCTCGAAACCCACATAACCGGGCGGAGAACCAATCATCTTGGATACCGAATGTCCCTCCATATACTCTGACATATCAACACGGATCATGGCGTCCTCTGAGCCAAACATTGCCTCTGCCAAAGCCTTTGACAATTCTGTTTTACCCACACCGGTAGGTCCCAGGAACAAGAAAGAACCGATGGGACGGTTGGGATCCTTCAACCCCACTCTGCCTCTTCGCATTGCCTTTGCCACGGCGGTCACCGCCTCTTCCTGTCCAATCACTCGTTTATGCAGGATACTCTCCAGCTTAAGCAGTCTTTCGCTCTCCTTCTCTGCCAACTTCTGCACAGGGATACGGGTCCACATCGCCACTACTTTAGCAATCTCATTTTCACCAATCTCCAACTGCTTTTTGCCGTCCAGATTATCTCTGCGCTTCTCCATACGCTCATACTTTTTAATTAACTGTGCCTGGTTCTGCTTGATCTCTGCCGCCTGTCCAAATGCCTCCATGCGAATGGATCTCTCAATCTGCAGATCCATCTTCTTAATCTCATCCAATACCCCTTTCAGCTTATCCGGAGTATCATTGATGCGCAGTCTCGCACTGGCAGATGCCTCATCAATCAAGTCAATCGCCTTATCAGGAAGATTACGGTCATTGATATAGCGCGCTGACAAACGCACTGCCGCCTCCACTGCTTCAGCAGTAATTTTCACCTTATGATGCTCTTCGTATTTCCCTTTAATCCCTTCCAATATACGAACAGCCTGTTCCTCCGTGGGCTCCTCCACATTCACCGGCTGAAATCTTCTCTCCAGTGCAGCATCCTTCTCCACATATTTGCGATATTCAGCAATAGTCGTCGCTCCGATTAACTGAATCTCACCTCTTGCCAGAGATGGCTTTAAGATATTGGAGGCATCAATCGCTCCCTCTGCACCTCCGGCACCAATGATTGTGTGTAACTCATCCAAAAACAGAATCACATTGCCATCGTCAATCACTTCTTTGACGACCTTCTTGATGCGCTCTTCAAATTCTCCACGATATTTACTGCCCGCCACCATGCCGGACAAGTCCAATGTGAGCACCCTCTTATTCTGCACCGTGAAGGGAACTTCTCCTGATACGATACGCAGCGCATGAGCTTCCACCACGGCTGTCTTGCCCACTCCGGGCTCTCCAATCAGACAGGGATTATTCTTGGTTCGCCTGCTCAATATCTGAATGACTCTGCGAATCTCCTCCTCTCTGCCTATAACCGGATCCAGCTTTCCGTCTTTTGCAAGCGCAGTGAGATCTCTGCTGTACTGCTCCAAGGTGGATGCTTTTCCTTTGCCGGAGCCTCTTTTACCCAGATCTTCCTTGTACAGATTGCCATCCTGACCGATTGCCACTAGTGTATCCACATATATCTTCTGGGCATTGGCGCCTAACGTGTTCAAAAGACGGACAGCCACATTGTCCCCTTCCTTTATCAGCGCCAACAAAATATGCTCTGTTCCGGTCTCTTTTTGTCCGAACCGGGCTGCCTGTCTATGAGCCTCCTCAAGTACCTTTGCCGCCCTCGGAGAATAACCTTCCCTCTCTCTGACACTGACACCCTTTTCAAAGGCAATCAAATCCTCTATCATGTCCAAAACCTTTTGGTCACTCACATCATTATCCGTGAGCACCTTCGATGCCACTCCTGTACTCTCCCTAAGCAGTCCCACCAAAATATGCTCTGTTCCAATATACCCCTGTTTCAATCCCCTGGCACACTTTGCTGCCAGGGACAATGCCGTCTGTGCCTTATCTGTAAACTGCGACTGCATTATTTCAGCCCTCCATAATCTTCATATATTTCATTAATCAACTGGTGAACCTCCTCACAGGAAATGTTCTTACAGCTACTCTTAGCAAGTATCACCTGCAATTCCCTCTTTAATTCCGCAAGTGCCTGCATTCGGTCCACATCAATGGCAATCACGGCACCCTTTCTCCTATCCACCTTCACATAGCCTTCCTGTTTTAAAACAGTGTATGCCTTATTCACCGTGTGCATGTTGATTCCTATGGAATCTGCTAATTGGCGCACACTGGGAAGGGAATCTCCCTCCTGAAACTGTGCCGTTGCAATACCCATTATAATCTGATTGCGAAGCTGCAAATACAATGCCTCATCGCTATTAAAATCAATCTCGATTATCACCTTGCAGCCTCCTTTCCAAAGTGTGGGATTGTTATATTCATATTATAACAGCATCGAAATGGCTGTCAACATTCCCACTGAAAGTTTATATTTATTTAAGAAGAGACGAACTCCATAAACGAGTTCGCCTCCGTGATTCGTACGATTTAAATCTCCTCTTCTCCATCCCAGTTTAAGAATTCAAATTCAAATTCATCGTCCGCATTGGCATACCGGTTAGGATTTGCCTGCGGTTTGGGCGCAGAAGTGCTCTGTTTGGGAGCAACGTTCTGTGTTCCCTGTGCGCTCTGCGGTCTAGCAGCTCCTTGCGGCTGACGTCCCGCCGCCCCCGATGTGTTTGCTCCTGCCTGTCTCGTACCTGCTGGTCTAGCACCATTTTGTCCGCCCACGCCTTGCGGTCTGGCAGAAGCAGGATGCGCCTGCTGCCCCTGAGGTCTTTGTGCAGTACTCTGGGGTCTTTGTGCAGTTCCATGGGAACCCTGTGGGGTTCCCTGCGGATTCTGTCTTGCCGCCTGAGCATTTGTCTTGCTATTGGGTCTGCCGGGCGCCCCATTCTGCTGTCCCTGCTTGAGTGTGCCCTGTCTGCTTACCGGACGCGCATTGCTCTTTCCCGCAGGTCTGTCTGCGGCGCGGCGTTTATGGCTGTTCTCCACCTCTGCAAAATCAAGCGCATCTCTCATATCCTTTAATTTGAACACCAACAGCGTAATGACTGCTGCCATGGCAATCAACAAAATAACCAATATGATTACCACTGCCTTTTGAGATTTGTTCTGATGATGCTCCTCCTCATACAGCTTCTGCACTTTCGCCGCACTTTCTTGCAGGTCAAAAAATTGCTGTATTTCGTAACGCTGTTGACCTAAATTATCCACCAGATACCATTTCTCATCATACTGTGTTTCCCAATCCTTGGTGGTACCGGGCTGCTCACTGTCTGACTGTCCCTCTCCTGCTTCCTGACTTGTCGCAGACCCATCCTCAACCGGAACCAGCTCTCCAGACAAATTCACAAAATCAGAACGAATAAAGCCTGTTATGTCCGAACCGTTTGAGTTAAAATTCACCTGATACCATGTTTTGCCATCCGAACCGGTAGTTGTTCCGATTACAGTCAATGCCACTCCATTCTGCAGAGATGCCACAATCTGACTGCCGGTAGACGCATTCGCACGCACTCTCACCGAGGAAGCCGTCGTAGTAGCACTGACCGGGGTAGTGGCAGTAATATCTGCACCCCCTGCATTTGTGGCAGGTGCGGTATCAGAACCCGCATTTTCTGTAGTAGTTGTCTCGGAGGTAGTGGTCGTCGTGTTGGAATCAGCCGTTATAGTCGGTGGTGTAGAACCATCAGTAATCTGCACCAAATCTGACCGGATATATCCTTTGGAATTGGCATCCACAAACACCTGATACCATATATTTCCGTCGCTTCCGGTCAACTGTCCGGTGATAGTCACTTCATCATTTTGCGCCAACCCTGCCAGCGCATCACTGCTGGTAGAAGCTTCCTTTCGTACCTTGGCACTTCGCACTGACACTTTTGCCTGACTCTGTGCATAACTGGTGAAGCCAAACATACCAACCGAAATACCGAGAATCAGAGCAAACATCAGGGACATCAACCCCAACAAGACTCCTCTGTCTCTATTTACATTTCTTAACTTTTTCATAGCTCGTCCTTTCCCGCCATGTTTCTCAATTCAAAACGGCTGTTCCTATGTATCTAAATTTTTTATTGATTTTTATCATGAACAAATCTGCGATGTCCTTCATCGGAATGCCCGGAGCCATATACATGGGTATGCTCCTGCATGTTTTTAAGATGCGCCGCTCTCTGTTGGTCTTCAAATTTGCGGTGCACCTTCATCTCACATTCAGCACAGTATCTTCCGCTCCGAATACTCTTCCCGCACAATTCACAACGCAAAAACATCTGCGAATCATTCGCCACCTCTATCCTGGCGTCTTTCAGCATACGTCTGATCGTACGCTGAGAAACACCGGTAGCTGCCTCCACCTCCATGGCGGTAGCGCCTTTGCGCTTTTCAATATAACAACGCACCTTGCCATAGTCATCGTAATCGATGAAACCACAACGCTCACATTTATACTCTCCGACTCCCTGATACACCATCACGCCCGAACATTTTTCACAATGAATGGGAACATGATACGCATCAATTAATTCCAGTCCATCCATAGACACCCCTCCGTCATTTTCACGCTTCGTCAATCGCCTTTCCAATATCATGGCGCATATATTTGTTGTCAAAGGCAATCCATTCCGTAGCAGCATAGGCATTGGCTCTGGCTTCCTTCAAATCCTTACCCTTTGCGGTCACTCCAAGGACACGTCCGCCATTGGTTACAAATCTGCCATTCTCCAATTTGGTACCTGCATGGAAGCAATAATAACCCTCTTCCTTCTCAAAGCGCTCCAGTCCTTCAATCGGAAATCCCTTTTCATAGGACACCGGATACCCATCACTTGCCAGAACCACGCAGACTGCTGCGTTATCTTCAAACTGCAGGTCAATCTGATCCAGTGTGCCGTCTACACACGCCTCCATGACCTCAATGATATCATTCTTCATCCTGGGCAATACCACCTGTGCCTCCGGATCGCCAAAGCGCGCATTATACTCAAGCACCTTGGGACCATTGGGCGTAAGCATCAACCCGAAGAAGATAACACCCTTAAACGGTCTTCCCTCTGCTGCCATCGCATCCACAGTAGGCTGATAGATATATTTCTTACAAAACGCATCTACCTCCTCCGTATAGAAGGGGCTGGGGGAAAAGGTTCCCATACCGCCTGTATTCAAGCCCTGATCTCCGTCCTTAGCCCTCTTGTGATCCTGCGCAGATGTCATAATTCTGATGGTCTTACCATCCACAAAGGAAAGCACACTGACCTCTCTTCCAGTCATAAACTCCTCGATAACCATTCGGTTGCCTGCAGAACCGAATTTTTTGTCTGTCATAATGGATTTGACACCCTCCAGTGCCTCCTCCTTGGTATTGCAGATCAGCACACCCTTGCCCAATGCCAATCCGTCTGCTTTCAGCACAGTAGGATAAGTCGCCTTCTCTTCCAAATAACGGATTGCCTCCTCTGCACTGTCAAAATTCTCATAGGCTGCGGTAGGTATATGGTACTTCTTCATCAAATCCTTGGAAAATGCCTTGCTACCCTCTAAAATAGCAGCATTCTTTCTGGGTCCGAACATGCGCAAGCCCTCTGCTTCCAGTGCATCCACCAGACCGCCCACCAATGGGTCATCCATGCCGACGATGGTAAAATCAATCGCATTCTCCTTAGCAAACGCCACAATCTTGTCAAATTCCATCGCCCCGATGGGAACGCACTCTGCAATCTGTCCGATTCCTGCATTGCCGGGTGCACAATAAATCTTCTCTACCTTCGGGCTCTTTGCCACACTGTTTGCAATCGCATGCTCTCTTCCGCCGCTGCCTACGATCAATACTTTCATGCTTATTTACCTCACTGTTTTTGTTATTCCTGTTTTTCTATTCCTGTGTTCTTATTACTGGCTCTCTTTTCCCACATGTCTCACTTTTCCGTCCACCAGTGCAATCCGTCCGTTGGCGATATCGTCGATTGCCTGTGGAAGTAAAATCCACTCTGCCTGCTCCATCACACGTCTTTGGAGGCTCTCCGGGGTGTCAGTCTCCTCCACACACACTGCCTTTTGAGCTATGATCGGACCCTCATCCATTCCCTCTGTCACGAAATGAACCGTAGCTCCTGTCACCTTTACCCCTCGCTCCAACGCCTTTTCGTGCACCTTCAGGCCATAATAGCCCACACCGCAAAAGGACGGAATCAGCGACGGATGAATGTTGATAATCCGACCACTATATTTGCGCACCATCGCCTCCGGAATCGCCACCAGAAAACCTGCCAGCACAATCAGATCCGGTTGAAATTCATCCACCTTGGCAAGCAACGCATCATGAAAGTTCTCTCTGTTCTCATAATCCTTGGGAGACACACTGACTGCCTCAATCCCGGCTGCCCTTGCTCTGTCCAGACTTTTCACTGTCTTGTTATTGGACAACACGCCCGCCAATTCCACATTTTGAATCATACCGGCTCTCACCGCATCAATGATCGCCTGCAGATTGG
>JAFVDW010000012.1 GCA_017478245.1 Lachnospiraceae bacterium | reverse complement strand
TGATAAGGAAAGACTTGATGAAATCGAGAAAAATATCGGCATATCCTATCAGAATGCACTGGATGAGGCAGATGATTTTTTCTCAGAGCTTGGCGTTGATGCGGAAATGATGGCTTCCTTTGCCCTTAAGGGGTATATGAACCCACAATCGGAGGAGGATGTCGAAAACAGTGTCTGGAGACCGGAGGAAAAGGAATCGGCATATTATTTTTTCTACACAAAAAGAGTGGACGGAATACCATTTGCGGCAACATTTTCCAATTATATACCTGATAATGAAACATCCGTAACATGGTGCTATGAAAGGATTACAATCACGGTTGATAAGGATGGAATCGTTGAGGTTCAGTGGGAATTCCCATCCAATGTCGGAGAGAATGTATCTGAGAATGTTGGTATCATTTCCTTTCAGGATGCAAAGGATGTTTTTGAGAAAATGATACCGATCATTTACGAGGGCGAGTTCGAGCAGTACGGCTCTAAAAAGATAGAAATGGATTATAACTATATCATAGAAGGTGCTGAGGATAACGGTGCTCCATTAACGATTGATGTCAATGTTGATCAGGTAAAGCTTTCACTTATGCGTGTCAGGGATTCCGGTGGCGGAAGGACGGGAGTTATGGCACCGGCATGGGTGTTCTATGGAACGGAAACGAGAAAATATCATGCATATGATGACGGTAACAGTACAGGAGAGGGGAATGATTATACTTCTACGGAGCCGGAACCATGGATTGTCCTTGCGATTAATGCGGTGGATGGCAGTGTGATCGATGTGACGGAGGGGTATTAGCAGTGTGAAGTCTGTATCTGCTGATGTTCTGATACAGGAGTGAAGGAAAGGACGGGTAGTAAATGCTATGACTGAAAAACAGCTGCTATACCAAATGGATACAAATTTCTTCGGGACAGAGGCGGTTATTCGGAGAAATACGCTTAAGTCTAATGTCATTCAGTCGATAACATCTGCTGCCTTTCTTCTTGCGGTAATCGGAACTGTAATTGTGCTTTTCATAGGTGTGGCAGCAGATATGATAACTGCGTTTCAATCAAAGGAGTTATTGGAAACAGGATGGCATTTGGAGCTTGTAACAAAGGCTGCAGGTTCAGAGCCGTTTATGTTTGCATTGCCTGTCTTAAGTGCGGTTCCCTATACAACATCCTATATGGATGACCTGAAAAGCGGATATGTAAAGGAGTATCTGCCACGCACAACAAGAAAGCAGTATATTCTTGGAAAGGCAGCAGCCTGTATGCTTTCAGGAGGTGCTGCCGTTATATGCGGGATGGTGATCTTTATCTGCCTGGTTACCATTATGTCTGTGCCTGTTGAACTGCCGGAGCATATTGGGGATGCAGATGGATTGGCGGGCGGGTTAGATAATGTATGGACAATATTTGCCGGTATGCCGGATGCTTCTGTAAATGGTACCTGCAGTGATTGGATTGGAGAGTTATTTCAGACTGCAGTATTGGCTTTTCTCGCGGGTGTATTCTGGTCATTTGTGGGAATGGCTATGGCATCATTTACTTCGAGCAGATACATGGCTTATGGTGGACCGTTTATCATATATTATGTGCTTATCATTTTGTGCGAGAGGTATTTCCCGTTGTGTTATGTGCTGTATCCGAAGGAGTGGCTTGAGCCTTCGCATATACCCTTTGGTGTATGGGGCGTGCTGGTAATATATGCGGAGCTGTGGTGTCTGATGATGGGGTGCTTCTGGATTCGGGAGAACAGGAGACTTAGGATGCTGTGACCAGTGGAAGGGCATAGAGCTTGCAAGCTTGCGTAAAGCAAAAAGGCAGAGGTATTATATAAATGAACAGGAACATCGGCAGGCATGATGAAAAAAGACTTATGGAAAAATGGCTATCAGTGCGCCAGGCTGCTGCGGTCGCACAATATAATTTCAGATTATGGCACAGGAATCCGAGAATATGGATGACATTTTTTCTGGCATTTATCATGTGCTTTCTGCTGTCGGATAAGGTCATGAGCTTTGCCGTGAAATATGACTGCTCCATGCAGTTTTTTGAACCGTTCATCTGGACATTCAGCGACAGTAATTCGATACTTCTTGCGTCACTCCTTATGTTCTTTCTGTTTGCGGATATGCCGTTTGTGTCGGGCGGTACACCATTTTTTCTTATGCGCACCAGCCGGAGGGTATGGCTTATCGGCCAGTTCGTGTATATCATGGCGGCGACTTTACTCTATATGCTGTTCGTATTGGTGTCCACGGGACTGTTGTGTATGAAGCATTCTTTTTTGGGAAATATGTGGAGTGAGACGGCGGCAAGGCTCGGGTATTCCTCTGCAGGTGCCAGGCTTGCCGTCACTGCGTCGAGAAAGACAATGGAGATGACAACGCCCTATGCGTGTACCGCTGTCATTTTCGTGCTTATGCTGCTCTACACACTGCTGCTGGTATTTGTGATGATGGTATTTAATCTGTATAAAGGACAGATGGCAGGAATGATAGCAGCCACGAGCTTTTCGGTATATGGATTTCTGCTCTCACCTGATATATTCAAGGTGATATTTCACTTGGAGGAAAATGAGACATATAAGGCTAATGTCATTGTGGGCTGGCTGTCACCTCTTAATCAGGCTGCCTTTGAGAGACATAATTTTGGATATGATCTGCTGCCCACGGTGGCGCAATCGGTGATACTGTTTTTGCTCCTGCTTATGATATGTCTGGGCTTTGCTCACAGAAGTATCAGGGAATACAGCTTTGTATTTACAGGGACTGAAGGGGAGATATAGAAAACGGGGATTGGACTGAGACAATTTGGTAAAGCGGGTAATTGAAAAAAAGTTGTAAATGAAGTATTTGAGGCATAAAAAATGTGGATGATATTAAGAATTCTGATATAGGCGGTTATATACAAATATTTTGGAAAATGAGCATATCGGCGATTTGGAATAATAGGAGAGATTAAGAATGTGCATCATTCAATTGGAGAATATAGAAAAAAAGTTCGGCGGCGAGGCGGTGCTTAAAGGAATCACCAGAGATTTTGAGGCGGGAAAAATCCACGGGGTTGTCGGGAATAACGGCAGCGGGAAAACTGTACTGATGAAATGTATATGCGGCTTCTGCCATCCGGATAAGGGGTGCGTGAAGGTGAATGGCAAAGTGATCGGTGTGGATTCAGATTTTCCTGAGAATATCGGTATCATCATTGAAACGCCGGGATTTCTGACTAATCTCACAGGAATGAGGAATCTGAAAATTCTTGCCTCATTGAAAAATGTAATAGACGACGAAAAGATTTGCGAAGTGATGAAGAAGGTGGGGCTTGATCCGGCTTTGAAAAAGCCTGTGGGAAAATATTCTCTCGGCATGCGGCAGAGGCTTGGGATTGCACAGGCGATTATGGAGGATCCGGAACTGCTGATCTTAGATGAACCATTTAACGGTCTTGATAAGCATGGGGTGATTCATATCAGAGGACTTATTAAGGAGCTTAAAAAGCAGGGCAAAACAATACTTCTTTCAAGCCATAATCAGTCAGATATTGATGAACTGTGCGATACGGTATGTGAAATGGATGCAGGGCGGATGACCATGCTGCGGGAGGAGAGGATTTCATCTTAGTAACTCCGGTCCGTGCAGAACTGATGGCTCTAAACGTACTGCCGACCTTTATTCAGCGTTGACCAAAACGGAGTGCAGATTCATAAGGCGTCGTGCATTCTTCCAAGGGGAAGGCAAAAAGAGGCTTAATAAATGACGTTGGCTATAATGGTGATTTATATTATATATAGAAAAGGAGACAAAATGAAAAGGATTATTATAGTATTGCTGTGTCTGCTGCTGGTAAATGGCATGATTTCTGTTTCGGCATCAGCTTCTAATAATGAAAGCGTAGCAGAAAATACCGCTATAGATAACAGTGGAATTTCCGAAACGGCAGAATCTCAGACAATGCAGAAAAACAGTGCCTCTGAAACTCAGGTAAACAGTGCAAACGGGATTCAGGAGAACAGCGGTGACGAAACTCAGGTGAACACACAGACTGCTCTTAAAATTGATAACAGGAATGTGTATGAAGGAATGGATAAGGCATACAGTAAGGGATATACACCGGTGGTAAAGAAAAATAAGGCAATAGTAATTCTTCCGTTAGAGTC
>JAFVDW010000101.1 GCA_017478245.1 Lachnospiraceae bacterium | reverse complement strand
GACCGCTGACGCTGAAATTGCAGCAGCAGGTATTGACCTGAAGTACGAGGTAGGTACCATGATCGAGATTCCTCGTGCAGCTCTGACCGCTGACGAGATTGCTAAGGAAGCTGACTTCTTCTGCTTCGGTACCAACGATTTGACTCAGATGACCTTCGGATTCTCTCGTGATGATGCAGGTAAGTTCCTGAATGCTTACTATGACACCAAGATTTTCGAGAACGATCCGTTTGCGAAGCTTGATCAGACTGGTGTTGGCAAGCTCATGGAGATGTCCATTAAGCTGGGCAAGCCTGTGAATCCGAACCTTCACATTGGTATCTGTGGTGAGCACGGTGGAGATCCTTCTTCCGTAGAGTTCTGCCACAAGATTGGTCTGGATTATGTATCCTGCTCACCTTTCCGTGTGCCTATCGCACGTTTGGCCGCTGCACAGGCAGCTATCGCCAATAAGTAATCGGTAAGTAGATTGCCTGTGCAGCGTCTGCACAAGGCAGCTATCGCCAATAAGTAATCGGCGAGTCAATAAAAAGCGAACCGATTGAAAGATATTATTTGCAAAATCGATATCTAATTTTTGAAAAGGAAGCTCACAAGGCTTCCTTTTCCTGTTACAGAGTTATCTGTTAAGGATGAAATCACTTTTGAAACAAAAAAGAATTTTATATCACAAGGCACTTGTATACTGCCTTGATATTAGCGACGCCACCTGAAGTAGTTAGATGAGTACGGATGGTATACAGTAGAAGATTTGTTTCCTTCTTCCATATCATCAAGATAGACTTCGTTGCGGTGAGCGCGTATTCGGTTTGGCATTTGCTCAGCTTCTTTCCGATTTTGGGCACAAAAAATGTTCTAAAATGTTCAGGAATGGTCAAGCGTTATTGCAAAATATCCCTGCTCGATTTATCTTTGATATGGATTTGGTATATAGTGTGAAGGCATATTTTCGATGCAAGATATTGCAATAAATTTTGATGAGTCTTTAGATAAAGCTTCTCCTACAGATTTTTTTGAAAGTCTTTATCATGCGTATCGTAGGCAAATAAAAATGTAGCAAACAAGATTCAATCTTGAAAGGTAAACATTTCTCGGAATGGGAACATTCCGTTTGCACATGCTTATAAACAATTTTCATTTTTGCCATTTGGTTATTTTTTTGATGACATTCTATAGCGGTATATTGTAAAATAAAATCAGAACTGGGAATAAGGAGGGTATTTCATATGGATTTTAAACCGGTTAAAAAGTTGGGATTTGGGTTGATGCGCATGCCGCTGTTGGACAAGACGGATGCTGCAAAGGTGGATGTGGAGCAGGTGAAACAGATGGTGGATCTGTTTATGGAAAAGGGCTTTACTTATTTTGATACAGCGTGGATGTACAATGGCTTTGCCAGTGAGAGTGTAGCGAAGCAAGCTCTGGTGGACAGATATCCCCGGGAGAGCTTTACACTTGCCACCAAGCTGCATGCTGCGTTTTTTGATTCGCTGGAGGGGCGGGATGAGGTGTTTGAGGCACAGCTTGAAAAGACAGGCGCAGGATATTTTGATTATTATCTGCTCCATGGAATTGAGGCGGATATGCTGCCCAAATATGAGGAGTTTGATTGCTTTGCATGGCTTTTGGATAAGAAAGAAAAGGGGCTTGTAAAGCATGCGGGATTTTCCTTCCACGACTCGGCAAAGCTGTTGGACGAGATTTTGACCAAGCACTCTGAGATGGAGTTTGTGCAGCTTCAGATTAATTATCTTGATTGGGAGAGCGAGTGGATACAGGCAAAGGACTGCTATGATGTGGCTGTAAAGCATGGAAAACCAGTCATTGTCATGGAGCCTGTTAAGGGCGGCACACTGGCAAAGATTCCGGAGGAGGCAAAGAAGCTGTTTGAAGGTTTGGATGCCACAAAGTCTGTTCCGAGCTGGGCGATTCGTTTTGCGGCAAGCCTGCCGGGTGTCATGGTGGTTCTCTCCGGGATGAGCAATCTGGAACAGATGCAGGACAATTTAAGCTATATGGAAGAGTTCGAGCCGTTGACAGAAAAAGAGAAGGCAGCATGTTTCCAAGTGGCGGATATCATCAACAATCAGATTAAGGTGCCTTGCACCGGCTGCTCCTACTGTACAGAAGGCTGTCCGAAGAAAATAGCGATTCCGCAGTATTTCTCCATCTATAATGAGGATATGCGGGAGCATCTGGAGGAGAAGGGATGGACCATCAACTTTACCAATTATGCGAATCTGAGCAAGAAATTCGGTAAGGCAAGTGATTGTATCGGTTGCAGCAGGTGTGAACGGGTATGCCCGCAGCATCTGACCATTGTTCAGTTCTTGAAGGACGTGGCAGCACATTACGAGCACTGATGGGGTAAGTGGTTGTTCCGGGACAAGGAATAGCAGGCAGGTGGAAGAACTGGGCGGATCCTGACAGTATGCTAGAGGCTGTGGTTTAGTTTGGACGAAAACTTGACAGTCCGGAAGAAGCTGTGATATATTACTACATAATATATTGTTCCTGCCACCGGGTAGAAGGAATGTAGAGCATTCATTGGTTTTTCGTTAGGTCTTAGAAGAAAACCGATGAATGCTTTTTTGTACTATAGGAAAGTTCTTGAGTACAGTAGTGAGAGTAGAGCGTGCTCGAAGGAGCACACTTTCTTGCGAGAGGAGAAAAGGTGTATGAAGCTTTGTAATCCGTTTGGTACTTTTACAAGATTTGAAAAGATATTGTGGATAGGCTCCTGTGTGATGATTTGTGTTTTGTTTTGGGTAACACCCGGACGGGACATATTGACGTTAGTGGCATCGCTGATTGGCGTGACCGCACTGGTATTTTTGGCAAAGGGAGATGTAAAGGGACAGATATTGACGGTGGTGTTCAGTGTTTTTTATGGGATTATATCTTTTCGCTTTCGGTATTTCGGGGAGATGATTACCTATATGGGGATGACTGCGCCCATGGCGGCTTTGGCAGCATGGGAGTGGATAAAGCACCCTTTTGTGGAGGGGGAGAATGATAAGGAATACAGTAAAGAGTATCGTAAAGAAAATAGTCACAGTGAGGTGAAAATAACTAAGCTGTCAACGCACAAGCTGATGGTACTGGCGGTATTGACGGTAGTGGTAACTGCCATTTTTTATTTGATACTCAAATATTTTCACACCAACAATCTGTTGATGAGTACAGTATCCATTGCTACCAGCTTTCTGGCGGCAGCACTGACATTTTTACGTTCACCTTATTACGCGTTAGCATATGCTGCCAATGATGTGGTGTTGATTGTGTTGTGGGTATTGGCGACAGTGGCAGATATTGTGTTTTTGCCCATGATTCTGCTTTTTGTAATTTTTTTGATTAATGACCTGTACGGCTTTGTGAATTGGAGGCGTATGCAGGATAGGCAAAGCCGGGAGAGCATTGAGGTGGAGAAGTAGGTAAGCCTGTCATTCATCACCGCAAGGAAGAGTCGGCTTGCATTTTGTCGATTACTGTGGTATGATATATACAATTTCATACAGAAAGATAGTCGGTGCCCTGCGAAATCTGTGATTTGGGTAGGGGTAAAAGGGAAACAGGTGGAAGTCCTGTGCGATCTCGTCACTGTATTTAGGGAGTGTAGATGTCGGGCACTTTTGAAAAAAAGTGCAGCCACTGATGCAAAAAAATGTGTTGGGAAGGTGATATTTGCGCGATGATCTATGAGCCAGGAAACCTGCCGGTTATTGGTACAGGAACATGTTCCGGATCACGAGTAATTGGTCGTACCGTTTTAGACCATTTGCTCCGTTCAAGTAATTGAATGGAGTTTTTTGTGTGCGTCCTTTTTTATTTTCGGATGTCCGGCTTGTATCAGAGTCTTTTTGTGGAAAGAACATACAACAGACATCAGGGAATGTCGGGAAAGGAATGAGGAGTATTATGAAGAACAAAATTGTAACAGTAGTGATGGCGCTTGCGCTGACAATGAGCATGCTTGCAGGCTGCGGAAGCCAGGAAGAAGCAACCGCTAATGAGAGCCAAGTGAGTGTGGACGAGACAGCAGAGGTGGATGAGACCGTTAAGGAGGCTGACGCAGAGGTAGAGGAAACAGAGAATTCCGACGCGCAGGAAACGGAGACACAAGAAGGTGAAGCAGAGGAAGAGGACGAGGAGAACTATGAGACCGGTGATGCTTCTCTTGATAACACCAGAAATCAGGATGAGATTGGCGAACAGGAGTTGTTGGTAGTGAGCTTTGGAACCAGCTTTAATGACAACCGTCGTGCTACCATTGGTGCCATCGAAGGAAAGCTGGATGAGGAGTTTGGAAGCGATTATTCCGTGCGCAGAGCATTCACCAGCCAGATTATTATTGATCATGTAAAGAGACGTGATAATGTGAGCATCGACAATCTGGAGGCAGCTTTGGAGCGTGCAGTGAACAATGGGGTGAAGACCTTGATTGTGCAGCCTACTCATCTGATGAATGGGTTTGAGTACAATGAGCTTGTGGAGACGCTGGCAGGTTATGCAGACGCTTTCGAGAAGGTGTCTGTGGGTGAGCCGATTCTGACCTCCGACGAAGATTTCCAGAAGGTTCTGAAGGCGATTACTGATGCAACCGCAGAGTATGATGACGGACAGACCGCAATCTGCTTCATGGGTCATGGTACAGAGGCTGAATCTAACGGTGTATATGCTAAGATGCAAAAGCTGCTGACAGAGAATGGTTATGACAATTACTATATCGGCACGGTAGAGGCAACACCTACTGTGGAGGATGTGCTGGAGCTTGTAAAGGCAGGTGAGTATACCAAGGTAGTGCTGGAGCCGTTGATGATCGTGGCAGGTGACCATGCAAATAATGATATGGCAGGCGACGAGGAGGATTCCTGGAAGAGTATTTTTGAGGCAGAGGGCTATGAGGTAGAGTGCATTCTGCGCGGCTTGGGTGAAATGCCGGCTATTCAGGAGATACTTGCGGAGCATGCACAGGCTGCAATCGATGCCGCTCATTAAGCGTTAGGCATATGTGCAATTAAGACAAGTAACATTTAGATAGGAAGATGGCATTATGAAGCAAAAAAGATTTTGGACAATAAAATGTTTTTGTATTTTATTAGGAAGCCTGTTGTTTGCAGCATGTGGGAGCACTTCGACACAGGAGTCGGCGGTACAAGAGCAGGTGACAGATGAGGCGGTTGTTCAAGGGGCTACAGAAGAGGCTGTTGGCGAGCAGACTGCCAATAGTCAGGTGGCGACAGCAGACGAGATGGCGGCTCCGGTGGATATCCTGGATGAGGATATGGTTCCGGTGACGGCAGAGGAACTGAAGAGTGGCGTCTATTCCATCAATGTTGATTCCAGTTCCACCATGTTCAAGATTACAGCCTGTGAGCTGACTGTGGAAAATGGACAGATGACAGCGCAAATGACCATGGGAGGGACGGGATACCGTTATCTCTATATGGGAACCGGCGAGGAGGCAGTGGAAGCATCGAAAGAGGATTATATCCCTTATGTGGAGAATGCTTCCGGAGAGCATACCTTTACGGTGCCGGTAGAAAGTCTGGACGCGGCGGTGGACTGTGCTGCTTTCAGCAATAGCAAAGAGAAATGGTATGATCGTATTCTGGTGTTCCGTGCAGATTCTTTGCCGTTGGATGCTTTTACCGGGGGAAGAATCACTACTGTGGAGGAGTTGTCACTGGAGGACGGCGTATACACGGTGGCTGTGATGTTGGAGGGCGGAAGCGGGAAGTCTTCCGTGGAATCTCCCGCAAAGCTCAAGGTGGAGAATGGAAAGGCTTATGCCACAATCATCTGGAGCAGCAAGAATTATGATTATATGCTAGTGGATGGAGCGCGTTTTGAGAATGAAAATCCGGAGGGCAATTCTACTTTCACGATTCCCGTAGCCGGTTTTGACGGGAAGGTGCCTGTGGTGGGAGATACTACGGCTATGAGCACTCCTTATGAGATTGATTATACGCTTTATTTTGCATCTGACAGTATACAGAAGGTGGAGTAATCAGAGTGAAAAAAATAATCAGTTCGTTTTTAATGACGCTGCTTTTTATGGGGACTCTGACCCTGACGGCCTGCGGGTCGTCAGGGACGGAGGCATCCCGGAAGGATGCGGAGGATATTTTGGTAAAGGCAGAGCAGACAGATGTGCCCATACAGTGGGAGGAGCTTGTTTGCGAGGGCAGTATGGAATTGTCTTATGCCACACAATTTACCGTGGATTATTATGGAATATATCAATTAATTACGATCGCTGACACCGATCGTTTTTTGCTTATTCCGGAGGGAAAAGAGGCTCCGGAAAATATACCGGAGGATATTGTTGTGCTGCAGCAGCCCATTAGGAATGCTTATGTGGCATCCTCTTCCGTGATGGATTTTTTTATCAGTCTGGACAGTGTGCCTGCTGCGCGTCTCTCCGGCACAAAAGAAAATGCCTGGTATCTGGAAGAAGCCAGGGAAGCCATGCGAAGAGGAGAACTGCTTTATGCGGGCAAATACAGCACGCCGGATTATGAGCTGATCATCAGTGAAGGGTGTGAATTGGCGATTGAAAATACCATGATCTATCACACGCCGGAGGTGAAGGAGCAGTTGGAAAAGTTGGGCGTACCGGTGTTGGTGGAGCATTCCAGCCTTGAGAGTCACCCGCTTGGACGTCTGGAATGGATGAAGTTATACGGTGTCTTGTTGGGAAAAGAGAGCAGGGCAGTGGAGGAATTTGATAGACAGCTTGCGGGGGTGAAACCGCTGTTGGAACAGGAAAATACGGGGCGGACAGTTGCCTTTTTTTATATCACAGGAAATGGTGCAGTCAATGTGCGTAAAACGCAGGATTATGTGGCGAAGATGATAGAGCTGGCAGGGGGAAGTTATGTGTTTTCTCATTTGGATGAGGAAGAAGAGAATGCCCTGGCAACTATGAATATACAGATGGAAGAGTTCTATGCAGCGGCAAAGGATGCGGATTATCTTATTTATAATACGACGGTGGATGTCGGGTTGGACTCTTTGGAGGAATTGCTTGATAAGAGTGATTTGTTTCAGGATTTCCGGGCAGTCCGGGAAGGGCATGTATACAGTACCGGCAGAAACTTTTTTCAGGAAACTACGGGGGTCGGTCAGTTTGTGCAGGAGCTGCATAGTATTTTGATGGATGAAGCAGAGGAGACATATTATTTACAGCGGTTGGAGTAGGGATGAAAAGGATAGGAAGATGCTTTGTCGCGATGGCTGTCGCGTTGTTGGTATTATTTTATTGGAATGTGAATACAGGAAGTGTGGCACTGACGCCCGGAGAGGTTCTGGAGCTGCTTCTTTTAAAAAGGGGGGATGCTGTTGCACTGCGTATTGTGTGGGATATCAGATTGCCCAGAATGCTGGCGGCAGCAATCCTGGGGGGCGCTTTGTCTGTGTCGGGGTTCCTGCTGCAGAGCTTTTTTGGTAATCCCATAGCGGGTCCCTACATTCTGGGAATTTCTTCCGGGGCGAAGCTGGTGGTGGCATTGACGATGATTTTTTTTCTGGGCAGAGGGATGACCATCGGTTCTATTCATATGATTGGGGCTGCCTTTGTGGGAGCTATGTTGGCAATGGGATTTGTGTTGTTGTTTTCCACACGCACTCATAAAATGTCCCTGTTAATTGTCTGTGGGGTGATGATAGGATATATTTGCTCGGCGATCACAGATTTTGTAGTGACGTTTGCGGATGATGCCAATATTGTGAATCTGCATAACTGGTCTATGGGAAGCTTTTCGGGAACCACCTGGAGCAATGTGTCGGTGATGACGGTGGTAATCATTTTGACACTGTTTGTCACTTTTTTTCTTGCAAAGCCCATGGCTGCATATCAGTTGGGCGAGGCGTATGCCCGTAATGCGGGGGTGAATATCCGGGGACTCCGGGTCATGCTGATTTTGCTCTCCAGTCTGCTTTCAGCCTGTGTGACTGCTTTTGCGGGACCGATTTCTTTTGTTGGCATCGCGGTACCGCATTTGGTGAAGGTTATGACAGGAAAAGCGCGGCCGCTCATTATGCTGCCGGGATGCTTTTTGATGGGAGCGGTGGTGACGTTGTTTTGCGATGGAATAGCCAGAACGGTGTTCGCACCTACAGAACTGAGCATCAGCTCGGTGACGGCAGTATTGTTGGTGCCGGTGGTGATTTGGATGATGTTAAAGCGACAGGGAGGCAGGTAGGAGATGGAACAGGAAAGCAGTAATATAGCGATTCATCTTGCCGCACTCTCTGTAGGGTATGGCAGGACAACACTGATTCGGGATATTGAGCTGAAGGTGCGCAGGGGAGAGATATTGACCCTTATCGGACCCAACGGTGCCGGAAAATCCACTATTTTAAAGAGTATTGCGGGGCAGATAGAGCCTTTAGGCGGGGTAGTGTATCTGAAGGGACAGGACAAAAGAAAATTGACGAGACAGCAGGTGGCGCAGACTCTCTCTATGGTGATGACGGGGCAGCCGGTGACGGAGCTGATGAGTTGTCGCGAGGTGGTTGCCACAGGACGGTATCCCTATACGGGAAGGCTGGGAATCTTGTCGCAGCAGGATTGGCGCAAGGTGGACGAGAGTCTGGAGTTGGTGCGCGCAGAAGAGGTGGCAGGGAAGGATTTCATGGAGCTCAGTGATGGACAGAGACAGCGTGTGATGTTGGCACGGGCATTGTGCCAGGAGCCGGAGATTCTGATTCTGGATGAGCCCACCTCTTTTTTGGATGTGCGCTACAAAGTAGAGCTGTTGAGTACCATTCGAGACATTGTAAAAAAGCAAAGGCTGGCGGTATTCATGTCCCTGCATGAGTTGGATCTGGCGAAAAAGGTTTCGGATCAGATTGCCTGTGTCAAAGGAGATAGGATTGAGCGCGTGGGTGAGCCGGAGGAGATTTTCCGCGGAGATACCATTGCGCGGCTGTACAACATGGAGCAGGGGAGCTTCGAGTCCCTGTTCGGTGTACCCCAGCTTCCTAAGGTGGAGGGGGAGGCAAAGGTCTTTGTCATCGGCGGAGGCGGAAGCGCCGTGGATACCTATTATCGGCTGCAGCGACAGGGGATTCCCTTTGCGGCAGGCATTCTTTCTGCCAATGATCTGGAATACCCCATTGTAAAAGAACTGGCGGTGGAGCACTTTGTGTCGGCGGCATATCAGGAGCCTGCGGAGGAGCTGCTTGAGGCGGCAAAGCGCAGGATAGAGGTATGTGAGGAAGTGGTATGCACAGTGGAGTTATTTGGGACTTACAATGCTTTTAATAAAGTATTGCTACAATATGCAGAGCGGTTGGGGAAGCTGGTAGAGAGAAGGGAAGCGGAAAATGGCTAAGATTATTATGGTACAGGGTACCATGTCCGGCGCGGGCAAAAGTCTGTTAGTGGCTGGCTTGTGTCGTATTTTCAGACAGGATGGATATCGTGTGGCACCTTTTAAGTCACAGAATATGGCATTGAATTCTTTTGTCACGACACAAGGGCTTGAGATGGGGCGAGCACAGGCAATGCAGGCGGAGGCAGCCGGAATTCTGCCCTCGGTGCTCATGAATCCTGTTTTGTTGAAGCCTACCAATCACATGGGCTCTCAGGTAATCGTGAACGGAGAGGTGCTGGGAAATATGCAGGCAGTGGATTATTTTGCCTATAAGAAAAGTCTGATGCCTGCAATATTAGAGGCTTTTCGCGCCCTGGAGGAGCAGGCGGATATCATTGTCATAGAAGGTGCAGGCAGCCCGGCGGAAATCAATCTCAGGGAAAATGATATTGTCAATATGGGTCTGGCGGAGGCATTGGATGCGCCGGTGCTTTTGGTGGGAGATATTGACAGGGGAGGCGTGTTTGCCCAACTGTTGGGTACGCTGATGCTGTTGGAGGAGAACGAGCAGGAGCGAGTGAAAGGGCTTATTGTGAATAAGTTTCGTGGGGATAGAACCATCTTAGAGCCCGGCATTCGTATGCTGGAGGAGCGTGGAGGGAAGCGCGTGTTGGGTGTTGTGCCCTATATGGAGGTGAATCTGGAGGATGAGGACAGTCTGACGGAGCGTTTTCATAACAAGAAGGACGGAGTGATACAGATTGCGGTGCTTCACTATCCACGCATCTCGAATTTTACGGATGTTGCGGTGTTTGAGCGCATGGCGGGGGTGAGTGTGCGCTATGTCACCAGACCGGGGGAGCTTGTGAGCGCGGATATGATTGTTTTGCCGGGCAGTAAAAATACCATGGGAGATTTGCGGTGGCTGCGGGAAAATGGTTTTGAAGAAGCGATTTGCAAGGCAGCTAATACCAAGGTTATAATCGGTATATGCGGTGGCTATCAGATGCTGGGAGAACGGATTTGGGACCCGGAAGGGATGGAAGAAGGGGGCGAGATGGATGGACTTGCTCTTCTGCCTGTGAGAACCACCTTGCGAAACCGAAAGACCAGAACCCAGTGTACAGGAAGGGTTCTGGCACTTGGCGGTCCCCTATCTCCTCTATCGGGACAAACCATCGCAGGATATGAGATACACATGGGCGAGACATACCGGGTGGAAGGAGACGGCGGGGAGTGGGAAGGCAGTGCGTTCAGTCAGCTTAGCACCGCTCAGGAACAGGGTAGCAAGGAGGATGGAACCTGTGTTGGAAATGTGTACGGCACTTATGTACACGGTGTGTTCGATGAGGGGGACATTGCGCATCGTATTGCATGGATTTTGGCAGAAAGAAAAGGCGTATGTTTACCCGAAAGAGAAAATAACATGAGTTATCGTGATTATAAGGACAGTCAATATGATCTCTTGGCAAAGAACTTGCGGGAGAGTTTGGATATGGAGGCAATTTATGGAATGCTGCGGGAAGCTGGAGGAATTGTTAGAGGGGCAAATTGAGGCTCCCTCTAAAGAAATTGCAGAGCAGATAAAGAAACATTGGGATGCTATCGCAAAACCGTTGGATTCTATGGGCAGATTTGAGAACGTGATTTGTCAGATAGGCAGTATCCTTGGAACAGAATATCCTTCTTTGCACAAAAAGGGTGTGATTGTATTCTGCGCAGACAACGGTGTTGTGGAGGAGGGAATCAGTCAGTCCTCCAAAGAGGTTACGGCAGCAGTCACGCGGGGCATGGGGAACAATGAAACCAATGTGGGGCGCATGGCGGTTCGGGTGGGAGCAGACGTGATTCCGGTGGATATCGGCGTGAACAGCAAGGAGGTGTTTGTCGGTGTGCGGCAGGAGAAAATTGCCTTCGGCACACGGAACTTTGCCAGAGAACCGGCGATGACGGAAGCGGAAGCGCTTCGTGCGATCAGGCTCGGCATGGAGTTGGTGCGGGAGTGCAGGGAACAAGGGTATGAGCTGTTGGGAACCGGAGAGATGGGAATCGGCAACACCACCACCAGCAGTGCAGTGGCGGCAGCATTGCTTCATTGTCCGGTGGAGCAGGTGACAGGGCGCGGAGCCGGACTGGACGATTTGCGTCTGAAGAAAAAGAAACAGGTGATATTAAATGCGTTGGAGCGTTATCAACTGAAGGAAGCGGAACCGCTTACGGTTTTACAATGTGTCGGCGGACTGGACATAGCGGGTATGGTGGGTGTATTCTTAGGAGGGGCGAAGTATCGGATGCCCATCGTCATTGACGGTGTGATCAGTCTGGTGGCGGCATTGTTGGCAGTGCGGATATTGCCTGTGGCGAGGGAATATATGATTCCCTCCCATGGAAGCAGGGAACCTGCCAGTATGCTTCTGCTGCAGGAGTTAGGTCTGCAGCCCTTTATCCATGGGGATATGGCGTTGGGAGAGGGAACTGGTGCGGTGATGCTTTTCCCATTGTTGGATCTGGCACTTCAGGTATATGGGCAGAACAGAACCTTTGAAGATATTAAAATCGAGCCCTACCGGAGGTTTTCATAGATGATGACGTTGATACTGGGAGGAAGCGGCAGCGGCAAATCAGCCTTTGCGGAGGAATACGCGTGTGAGTGCTTTGCCGGGGAATCGGGGTTAGGAATAGGATGCGCAAAAGGGAAGAAATATTATATTGCCACGATGGAGGTCTATGGTGAGGAAGGACGTCGCAGAGTAGAGCGGCATCGGAGGCAGCGTGCCGGCAAAGGCTTTGAAACCATTGAGCAGCCCCGCAGTGTGGGGGAATTGAGGCGGTTTGACAGAGGGGATACGGTTCTTTTGGAGTGCCTGTCCAATCTGGTGGCAAATGAGATGTTTGTGGGAGCGTGTTCTTTGGCGGCAGAGACGGTGTGCACCAAAATTTTGAAGGAAATCGGGAAGCTGTCCCAAGAGGTGGGGCGGCTTGTGATTGTCTCAAACAATGTGTTTGAGGATGGGGTGGACTACGATGCGTCCACCAAAGAATATATGAAAGCATTGGGGATGGTCAATGCGCGACTGGCACAGTCTGCGGATCTGGTGGTGGAAGTGGTGGTTGGAATCCCCGTAGTGTGGAAAGGAAGCCTATGAGCGTGTTGAAATCATTGTGTATTGCGTTTTCTATATACTCCAAGATTCCCGTGCCGCAATTTGATTGGAAGGAAAAGGACATGCAGTACAGTCTGATCTTTTTTCCATGGGTGGGAGCCGCGGTGGGAGGAGCGGAATGGTTGTGGCTTCTCGTGGCGGAAACTTTTAAGATTGGAATGTTGGCTTTTGCGCTAGTGGGGGTGGCGCTTCCCTTGTTGGTGACGGGCGGTTTTCATATGGACGGCTATATGGATACCATGGATGCGCTGCACTCCTACAGGTCCCGAGAGGAAAAGCTGGCTATTCTGAAGGACCCGCATATCGGGGCATTCTCTGTAATTATGTTGGTAATCTATCTCATGATAGAGGTGGCTGGCTTTTCAGAGATTCAGAGTAAAAAGGCATATGTGTGTATGTGTGGAGGTTTCTTCCTGGCAAGGGCGCTTAGCGGTCTGATGGTGGTGAGTCTACCGGCGGCAAAGAAAGACGGACTGTTGGTGACCTTTGCCGCCACAGCGCACAGAAGCGTGGTGAGAGCGGCACTCACAGTACAAGTAGTGGCAGGAATCGGCTTTTTGTTTGCATGGGGCTCGTTGGCGGCGGTGGTAATTGTGGATGCCATGCTGTTGTTTTTGCTTTTTTATATATATCGGATGCGCAAACAATTTGGCGGAATCACCGGGGACACGGCAGGCTACTTTGTGACGATTTGTGAGCTGCTTGCGGTGCTGGGTGCCGCGGTGGGCAGCAGACTGTAGGGATAGCGGCGGGAAAGGCATCATTTGATAAAATCAGATACAAAGACAGACAAAATAGGCAGATGGAAAAGAAATGGAAGATTCAGATGGAACTGTATGTAGGCGGGTATGCACAAGAGAAAACAACATATGTTATGGAAATGATTGCTAGGGATAGTGAAGCCTCCAAGGTGTTGCTTTTGGATGAGAGGGATTGCGCGCGGCTTTTTGGGGGTGATTTGGAAGAAAGAATCATCATTTTGCAGCATTTTCATCTGATGGTGCAAAGAGAGCTGCGACAGATTGTCCCTCATGAGGAGAAGCGTCAACAGACCAATGGGGAGGAAGCGGATCTGACCTTGTGGTTTCAAAAGCTGACGGACAGGATACAGGTATGGGAGCAGGAGGGGCGCAGAGTCATTGTCATCAGTGATGAGGTGGGCAATGGAATTGTGCCGGTGGATGGATTTGAACGGGAATGGAGAGAGTGGGTGGGACGCCTGCTCATCCGTTTTGCAAAGCAGGCAGACAGGGTGGAGCGAGTGATATGTGGCTTGGGTCAGAGAATCAAATAAAGTGTATTTTACTGCGGCATGGGAGAACGCCCTCTAATGAAACCGGAAGATATCTGGGGCAGCGGGATGAACCGCTTTCGCAGGCAGGTATTGCCCGGCTGTTAGAGCAAAAAGAGGCGGGCTTTTATCCTCCCGTGGATGGGGTGGTGGTAAGCCCCCTGAAGCGTTGTGGGCAGACAGCAGAGCTTCTTTGGAGCGAGATTGCTCCGAAGGAACATATTGTTATCCCGGAGTTTCGTGAGATTGATTTTGGAAAGTGGGACGGAAAACACTATCGGGAGTTGTCCGGAGATGCAGCATATCAAAGCTGGATAGACAGCCATGGGGAAAAGCCCTTTCCGGAGGGAGAAAGCAAGAGGCTTTTCATAGAACGCGTGATGAGGGGATGGGAGCGTCTGTTGGAAATGCTTACATGCGATGTAAGGCTTAGGGAGCTTACAAGTCTTGGGCTGGTGGTGCATGGCGGTACGCTCATGGCACTGGGCAGCGTACTGTGTGGCGGAGATTATTATGATTATCAGATTGCCAATGGGTGTGGTTACGAAATGACGCTGCACCGTGGAACAGGACAGATTGGCGGTTGGAAGAAGAGGGATTTTTCATGAGCTATCATTTCATTGCTTATATCTGTGGATTTTTGTTGGATATGATGTTGGGTGACCCTTACTGGCTGCCCCATCCCATACGCGTCATCGGTCGTGCTATCAGTGTGTTGGAGCGGTATTTTATCGGAGCAAAAGGGCAGGAGAGACAGGATTTGAATGTCAGACAGAAGCGTGGGCTTGGAAAGCTGTTGGTGGAAATTGTACTTTTGGGGACTGTTTCAACTACGGCTGTTATTTTATTGGGAGCCTATCGGATACATCCTATGTTAGGAATGGTGTGTGAGTGTGTCATGACCTACCAGATACTTGCTACAAAATGTCTGAAGGTGGAGAGTATGAAGGTGTATACCCATCTGAAGGCAGGCTCTCTGGAGGAGGCAAGATGCGCAGTTTCTATGATTGTAGGGCGGGATACGGAACATCTGGATGAAATCGGAGTGGCAAAGGCAGCCATTGAGACAGTGGCAGAGAATACCTCTGACGGCAGTATCGCGCCGCTTATATATACAGCGATAGGTGGTCCTATCGGGGGCTTTGCCTACAAAGCGATTAATACCATGGATTCCATGGTGGGATATCGTAACGAGCGTTATTTAGATTTTGGAAGAGCA
Source organism: Lachnospiraceae bacterium (assembly GCA_017478245.1). Taxonomy (GTDB): domain Bacteria; phylum Bacillota; class Clostridia; order Lachnospirales; family Lachnospiraceae; genus Acetatifactor. The sequence goes on along the minus strand of JAFVDW010000101.1, from coordinate 1,947 downwards.
GCGGCAAAGCTGGATGATGCAGTCAATTACCTGCCATCCCGGATTGCTGCTTATCTGATGATTGGGGCGTGTGCGGTGTTGGGGAAGGATTTCTCGGCAAGGGACGCACTGCGTATTCACAGAAGAGATTGCAGAAAGCATGCAAGTCCCAATTCTGCCCAGACGGAAAGCGTCTGTGCGGGAGCACTGGGAGTTCAGTTGGCGGGGAGTGCAAGCTATTTTGGAAAAATGGTGGAAAAGCCCTATATCGGAGATGCCCAAAGAGCGGTGGAGACAGAGGACATAGCCAGAGCCAACCGACTGCTTTACGGCACTGCTTTTCTGGCGGAGACCATATTAGGGGCAGTGTTATATCTGTTGACGCGATTTGGTTGAGGAGAGGGTAAAGGAGTTTGAGCGGTATGCACGGTGGAGATATTTATCGCAACAAAGTGAATCTGGACTGTTCCGTCAATGTGAATCCATTGGGGATGACTGCCCATGTGAAGCAGGCTTTGCAAAAGGCAGTGGGAATGAGCGAGCGTTATCCGGATATACGGGCGCAGGAGCTTAAGGAGGCGCTGGCAAAATATGTGGGGGTGAGTCCGGCACACATCTGTGTGGGTAATGGCGCGTCCGAGCTGTTCCTCGCCATTGTTCATGCCCTGCAGCCTAAAAGGGTGTTGTTGCAGGCACCTTCCTTTGGGGGATACAGAGAGGCTTGTAAGGCGGCAGACTGTGACGTGCAATATGTTTACTGTCATGCGGCAGACCAGTTTGCCCTGCCGGATAGGGTAGAGGAGCTGCTGACGGACGAGGTGGATCTGATTTTTTTGGCAAACCCTAATAATCCGGTAGGGAATCTGATGGATAAAGAATTGCTTGACCGGATTCTGAAGAGAGCCGGGGAGAAACAGATTACGGTGGTATTAGATGAATGCTTCCTGGAATTTGTGGAGGATGGAATGAGTCATTCGCCTATGCAGGCTCTGCATCGGTATCCCCATGTGATTGTGGTGCGCGCCTTTACCAAAATCTGTGCCATACCCGGGGTGCGGTTGGGATATTGTGTCTGTGGGGATGTAACGTTAGCTGAGTGCCTGCGGCGTCATGTGCCGGAGTGGAATATCTCCGTTTTTGCTCAGGCGGCGGGGGTGGCGGCAGTGAAGGAGCTAATAGATGGAAGCTATCTGGAAGATACCCTGAGGCTGATACAAGCAGAGCGGGAGGGACTGGTAGCAGCGTTGGAGGAGTTGGGAGTCCATGTGTTTTCTTCGAAGGCGAATTTTTTGCTGCTGTACAGTGAGAAGGAATTGTATATGCCTTTGTTAGAGCGGGGGATTCTGATACGGGAGTGCAGTGATTTTGAGGGGTTGAAAAAGGGATATTATCGGGTGGCGATTCAGACACCGGAGCGGAACAGTCGCCTGGTGGAGGCTATAAAGGAAGTTGTATGTCAGATGTGAAAAGGAAAAGTGAGACGGATATGACGCGAGAGATCGAATTTGTTTTACCCGGAGAAATTGAAAAAAGAAGCTTTGAAATCATAGGTCAGGAGCTGGCATTGCGTGGCATTGTGCTGCCTGCTGCAGAGGAGGCGGTGACCAAGCGGGTGATTCATACCAGTGCGGATTTTGATTATGCAACGACCATGACTTATTCGTACCATGCGGTGGAGATTGCCAAGGAGCTGCTGCGTGGGGGAGCAGATATTGTGACGGACACCAACATGGCACTGGCTGGTATCAATAAGCAGACCTTGGCAAAGTACGGTGGAGAAGCCCATTGTTATATGGCGGATGAGCAGGTGGCGGCGTTGGCGAAGGAACGTAAGGTCACCAGAGCCACAGTGAGTATGGAGATGGCGGCAAAGCGAACAAAGCCGGTGATTTTTGCCGTAGGGAATGCACCTACAGCATTGATCTCTCTGTATGAGCTGATGCAATCAGGATACCATCCGGCGTTTAT
>JAFVDW010000100.1 GCA_017478245.1 Lachnospiraceae bacterium | reverse complement strand
CCGTACTGCCGGTAAAGATTCCAAACCTGTTGGTAAACGGCTCCGAGGGTATCGCGGTGGGTATGGCAACCAGTATTCCCCCTCACAATCTGGCGGAGGTGATTGATGCGACCAAAGCCTATATGCAAAATGAAAATATCACGGTGAAGGAACTGATGCGATATGTCAAGGGACCGGATTTCCCTACCGGCGGCATTGTCATCAATAAAGATGAATTGTTAAATATCTATGAGACCGGCGCAGGCAAGATTAAGCTGCGCGGCAAGGTGGAATATGAAAAAGCCAAGGGCGGCAAGACCAATGTGGTTATCACTGAGATTCCATATACCATGATTGGTGCAAACATCGCCAAATTCCTGTCCGATGTGGCGGCTTTGGCAGAGACAAAGAAGACGCAGGATATCGTGGATATTTCCAACCAGTCCTCCAAGGAGGGCATCCGCATTGTCATTGAGCTGCGCAAGGATGCAGATGTTGATAATTTTGTGAATCTGCTCTACAAAAAGACCCGCTTGGAGGATACCTTCGGTGTGAACATGCTGGCAATCGCAGACGGCAGACCGGAGACCATGAGCTTGAAGCAGATCATCAAGGCAAATGTGGATTTCCAGTTCCAGATTGCCACTAGAAAATACACCAATCTGTTGGCGAAAGAGTTAGAAAAGAAAGAAATACAGGAAGGTCTGATCAAGGCATGCAATGTCATCGACCTGATTATCGAAATACTCCGGGGATCCAAGGATCGTGCCATGGCAAAGGCTTGTCTGGTGGAGGGTAAAATTGATGGAATCAAGTTTAAATCCAAGGAGTCCAAGATTATGGCAACCCAGCTTGCTTTTACCGAGAAGCAGGCAAATGCCATCTTAGAGATGCGTCTGTATAAATTAATCGGCTTAGAGATTGAAGCGCTGATCAATGAGCATGAGGAGACTATGGCAAATATCTATCGCTATGAGGATATTCTGGAACGCAGAGATTCTATGGCACAGGTCATCATGAACGAGTTGGATGGCTTCAAGAAGGAATACGGCAGAAAGCGCAGAACCGTCATTGAGAACGGTCAGGAGGCTGTCTACAAGGAGAAAGAGCTGGAGGAGATGGAGATTGTCTTCCTCATGGACCGCTTTGGCTATGCCAAGACCATCGATCTTGCCACCTATGAGCGCAACAAGGAAGCTGCCGACAGCGAGAACAAATATATCTTTACCTGCAAGAATACTGGTAAGATATGCCTCTTTACCGACACTGGACAGTTGCACACCATCAAAGCGTTGGATCTGCCCTTTGGAAAATTCAGGGATAAGGGCGTTCCCATCGACAATGTCAGCAACTTTAGTTCCGAGAAGGAGCAGATTGTTTATATCACCAGTCAGACCGAGCTGAATCTGCGACAGGTGGTATTTGTCACGGCAAAGTCCATGATGAAGATCACGGATGGCGGCGAGTTCGATGTTTCTAAGCGTACCGTGGCTGCCACCAAGCTGATGGATGATGACAGGGTGGTCTGTGTGGCATCGCTTTTTGAGCAGAAAAACATCGTATTACAGACCAAGGAAGGCTTCTTTCTTCGCTTTTCCATGGAGGATATCCCGGAGAAGAAAAAGGGAGCTATCGGTGTGCGCGGCATGAAGCTGGGTGACAAGGACGAGGTGGAGGCAGTGTATTTCACACAAAATGCGGTAGAGACAGCGATTGACTACAAAGGCAAGCATCTGGTATTGAATAGTTTAAAAGCCGGAAAGCGCGATACCAAAGGAACAAAGATAAGAGTTTAGTGCGAATAAGAGGATTTGGATGATGAGAGTGATAGCAGGAACAGCCAGAAGTCTGCCCTTAAAGACGGCGGAGGGATGGGACACCAGACCCACCCAGGATCGTATCAAAGAGACCTTGTTTAATATGCTGCAGACGTATATCCCCGGAGCGATATTTGTGGATTTGTTCAGCGGCAGCGGCGGGATAGGCATAGAAGCTATCAGCCGCGGTGCGAAAAGAGCGTATTTTATAGAAAATGCCCCCAAGGCATTGGCGTGTATCGAACAGAATCTGGCATTTACGAAATTTAAGGAATATGGTATAGTATTAAAGCAGGATGCTGTTGCGGCATTACATAGCATTTCGGAGCCCTTTGTGGATGTGATTTTTATGGATCCGCCCTACGGTCAGGAACACGAGAAGAGAGTATTACAGACGCTTCGCGGCATGAAATATGTGACAGAGGACACCCTGATTGTGGTGGAAGCTGCACTGGACACCGATTTTTCCTATTTGGAGCAATACGGATATACCCTGCAAAAAGAAAAGAAATATAAGACTAACAAGCATATGTTCATAACCCTTTCTGACAAAAGCGGCAGTGAATAAATGCGCAAGAGAAAGGTACGGAAATTATTGTTATGAAAAAAGCTGTGTACCCCGGAAGCTTTGACCCGGTAACCTTCGGTCATCTGGATATTATCAAGCGCGCTTCGGAGATGTTTGATGAGCTGATCGTCAGTGTGTTGAATAATAAAGCAAAGACACCGTTGTTTTCTGTGGAGGAACGTGTTAAGATACTTAAAGAGGCAACAAAGGATTTGCCCAATGTAAAAGTGGATAGCTTCAGTGGTCTGTTGATTAACTATGCAGCGGAGCATGATTTGCACATTGCTGTCAGAGGACTGCGTGCAATCACCGATTTTGAATACGAGCTGCAGATTGCACAGACAAATAAAAAGCTGTCCCATGAAGAATTGGATACGATTTTTCTTACTACCAGTTTGGAGTATTCTTACCTAAGCTCCTCCAGCGTGAAGGAAATCGCATGCTTTGGCGGAGATATCAGCCAATGTGTTCCGGAATTTGTGGAAAAACTGATACACGAAAAATATGCCAATATTGATAACAAATAAGGAGAGAACATGAGTAGCAGAATTGAACAGTTAATTGACGAAATAGAAGATTATATTGAGAGCTGCAAGCCGAAATTCATGTCTAACTCAGAGATTATTGTCAATAAGGACGACATCGATGAGCTGTTGCGTGAGCTTCGCATGAAGACGCCGGATGAAATCAAACGCTATCAGAAGATTATCAGCAACAAGGAGGCGATTTTGAACGACGCCAGAAATAAAGCGGAGGCGTTAATCAATGAGGCAACGGTACAGACCCATGAGCTGATTAATGAGCACGAGATTATGCAGCAGGCATATGCTCAGGCGAATGAGGTTGTGACTATGGCAACCAGACAGGCACAGGAGATTCTGGACAATGCTACGATTGAAGCCAACAATGTGCGCGCCGCAGCAATGCAGTATATGGATGATATGCTGGCGCATCTGGAGAATGTTGTAACCTCCGCGTCGCAGTCTGCTTCCTCCAACTATGACAATTTGTTGGGCTCCTTGAATCAATATCGCGATATTATTATATCCAATCGCAATGAATTGCATCCCGTGGAGGATATGGTTGAAGGGCTCGAAATGGAGACGGAGGAAGAGGACGCCTCCGATATAGATGTAATCTAAGCTGCAAAAGACAAACAAACGGTCAGAACAAAACCAGTTTTCCTTATGAAAGCTGGTTTTTCTTGAATTTGGAGAAGCAGTTATGTCGAGAAAAAACACTGTAAACAGAATGATTATTTTCATAATAGCATGTGCCATAGGATGGTGCATGCGTACTACGCTTCCGGTACAGGCAGCGCCGAGAGTACAGCAGCCGTCTAACGGAGATCATTTTGTCATTGTGATTGACCCGGGACATGGCGGTGAAAATGAAGGCACCATAGAAAATGGATTTCTGGAAAAATCTATGACTATGCTCACTGCACAGGCGATGTATGAAGAATTGTGTCATTATGATGATTTGGAGGTATACCTGACCCGCACGACGGACGTGTATTTGCCTCTCAAGGAGCGTGCGGAGTATGCCGCAGGCGTAAAGGCGGATTTTCTTTTCAGTATTCATTATAACGCCTCGGTGGATCATGATTTATTCGGCTCGGAGGTCTGGATTTCTTCGTTTCCTCCCTACAACGCCTACGGATATCAATTTGGTTATACCCAAATGCTCACCATGCGCCAGATGGGGCTGTATCTGCGCGGTATTAAGACCAAGCTGAATGATCGCGGCACAGACTATTATGGAATCATACGGGAATCAACTGAATTGGGATTGCCTGCGGTTATCATAGAGCATTGTCATGTGGATGAGGAACGAGATTATCCCTTCTGTGATTCAGAGGAGGAATTGGTTGCTTTTGGTAAAGCGGATGCGCTTTCTGTGGCAAAATATTTGGGATTGTCCAGTCAGGAGCTAGGGGTGGATTACAGCTCTTATGCGGAGGAATTGCCTGAAGTCAACAAGGGGGCAAGAGTGCCCTCCACCATAAAGGACGAGACTGAGCCGGAGGTTTGCGAATTGGAGCTTCTGGATACAGATTATGACAACGGAATTTTGAAATTGAAGCTTTCGGCGGCAGATTATGACAGCCCGTTGATTTATTACCAATCAAGCTATGACGGCGGACAGACCTTTGGACCGCTGCAGCCATGGCCTGATTGTGATGTTCTGGAAAACACCTATACAGATACCTTCACCTTTTTCATGGAGATACCTTCCGGCGTGCAGCCCATGGTGATGGTGCGGGTCTACAATTTGTTTGATGTGTTTACCGACAGTAATTTCATAGATATTCCATATTCTTTTAAATACGGGGAGGAATTACAGCCTCAAAAGACTGTGGAAGAGAAGGCGGGGGAACCGGCAGAAGAAGCGAAAAGCAATCTGCCTGGTACAACCACTTTTATGCCTCAATCACCGGAGCAGCCTGTCAAAGAAGAAGGGGTGAGATTCTCGAATTTTATCAAGCTGTGTCTGATTATTGCAGCAATTCTTCTGGTGACGGTTATGCTCTCGCAGATGATTTATTATAACAGGCGACGCAGAAAACGTCGTCAGCGCAGAAAAGCAGAGGGCGCCAGTAAAAACCATCCCAGATAATACAGTGTACAGAGCGCTGTAAGGACAAGCTTATGTAGGGTGTAGGCGGCAATGGACAGCTTGGTATTACAGATACAATGATAGGTTTGAGCGATGCAGGACAATCCCCCGAAGGGTAATAGCAGCAGTGTATATAAGGGATATGTATCGCCCAGAAAGCTTAGACCTCCGGTGATTTCAAACAAGGGAGCAAGAAGGATGGGGATGTGTCCTAGCAGTAAATGCGGAAGCAGATTCAGGAGGTTAAAAAGAATCATGTAGCCGCAAAGTCCCAGCGCACTTTGCATGGAGGAGAGAACTGATTCATCCAATGCGGCAAGCAGCGGTTTGGGCATGGATTTGTGCTTGTTGGATACTAAAGCGTCGGGGCTGGAAAACTGTGGCTCCCGATAGAGTGTATGACGCAAAACAATCCCGTAGCAGGCGGGAATGCCATACATGCCTATCACATAGGGAAGCACAAGCTGTCTGTACAGCAGCGGAAGTACAAAACTACAGAAATAAACAGGACCTATGTTGTTGCAGAAGGCAAGCAGATATTCCGCTTCCTTCTCAGAGAGGAGCTCCTGCTCCAAAAGGTCGGCAATGGTTTTGGCACCCATGGGAAAACCACACAGAAAGCCGATAATGATGGCATAGCAGCCATTTCGGGAAACACAAAACAGCCGTCCCACAATAGGATAGAGCAGCCGTGAGAAGCTCTCTGTCAAGTGCATACGAATCATGATGCCGGAGAGAATCATGAACGGCACCAGGGAGGGCAGCATTTTCTCGTACCAGAGAGAAAGCCCGGTAAACGCATAAAATAAGCTGACCTGTGAACGAGTCAGGATGCAGAAGGTGAGCATGATTAGAATGAGAAAGTAAATGCGGTTTCTATAGCTTGACGGCATGTTCATTTTGTAATTCCTCCTCATAATTTATGTTACATAGGCATTTGCGAAACTTCTATAATTGTTCACGAAATTGTGCAAATCGTACAATTCCATGGCAGACATGCTTTCGCTCCGACCTCTCCGTAGCGGCACATAAGGTGCCTGGCACTTACAGTGCCGTAGTACGCCACCTAAGTGCCGACGGCTCGCTAGGGTCTGCGTATGGAAATGTACGTCTTGCACAATCGCCGCAACATCTGAAGGGAGTTTCGCGGCCCCCTAATAGGTTATGTCACAGATACGCGAAACATGTTTCGTGAGTCGCAAAACAATAGATACAGAAAGAGAGCATACAATGTTGCGTTTGGATAAATTTTTATGCGAAATGAATATCGGTACCCGCAGTCAGGTAAAGACCTTCATCCGGCAAGGCATAGTAGCGGTGAATGGAACGGTTGTCAGAGCAGCAGATTACAAAGTGGATGAAGAGGGGGATGAAGTATCCTTTCGGGGAGAAAGCCTCACATTCAAGAGCTTTCACTATTATATGTTAAATAAACCCCGGGGCGTGGTGTCCGCTACGGAGGACAATACCGCCCAAACGGTGGTTGAACTTTTGCCTGCCCCATTACGCAGAGGGATTTTCCCTGTGGGGAGGTTGGATAAAGACACGGAAGGGTTATTGCTTTTGACAGATGACGGTGCCTTGGCGCATGAATTGCTTTCGCCCAAAAAGCATGTGGATAAGGTCTATCTGGTGGACATGGAGGCGCCTTTGTCCGATGGGGATATTGAGAGACTGGAGCATGGCGTGGATATTGGCGAGGAGCGTCCAACACTGCCGGCGAAGGTGGAGCGTGTCAGTGACCATCAGATTCTTATGACCATCAGGGAAGGCAAATTTCATCAGGTTAAGCGTATGCTGCATGCGGTGGGAAATGGTGTGCACAGTTTAAAGAGAGTGGCTTTTGGAAGCCTTCGGCTGGATGAGGAGCTTGATGTCGGCGCTTATCGGGAACTGACAGAGGACGAGGTAAACAGGTTGAAACGGATAAAGCAACAGATACAGATGATGAAGCAGAAAGAAGCGGTCATCTTTGATCTGGACGGAACCCTGGTGGACTCTATGTGGATGTGGCGGGATATTGATATTGCATATCTCGGACGATTCGGAATCTCCTTACCGGAAGATTTGCAGAATTGTATTGAGGGTATGAGCTTTCATGAAACTGCAGTCTATTTCAAGGAGCGTTTCAAGCTTGCGGATTCGCTGGAGCAGATTAAATCGGACTGGAATCGCATGGCATGGGACAAATATATGAAGGAAGTGCCGTTAAAGCCGGGTGTATTAGGGTTTTTGCAGAAATGTAAAGAGAGAGGTATCCGACTGGGAATTGCCACCAGCAATTCCAGAGATTTAATTGACAATATAGTAAGGGTACATGGTTTGGATGATTATTTTTCCTGTATTATGACCGGCTGCGAGGTGGGAAAGGGAAAACCGGCACCGGATATTTATCTTGCAGTTGCAAAGAGGCTGGGCGTCAGTCCGGATAAATGTCTGGTGTTTGAGGATATTATACCGGGCATACAGGCGGGCTTGAGCGCCGGAATGGAGGTCTGTGCGGTGGAAGACGACTATTCGGCGAATGACAGGAAAGAGAAGCAAAGACTTGCCCATTACTACATCGAAGACTATTACCATATTTTTGAGGAAGATGAATGAACTGAGGAGAATGTACAGTGACGAATGATTTTTTGCCCATCTCCGCGGAGGATATGCGGAAGAGAGGAATCGAACAACTGGATTTTGTATATGTAATCGGAGATGCCTATGTGGATCATCCGTCCTTTGGACCTGCCATTATCAGCCGTATGCTTCAGGCGCATGGTTACAGTGTGGGTATCATCTCACAGCCGGACTGGAAGGATGATGGCAGTGTGACTATTTTAGGGAAACCAAGATTGGGATTCCTCATTTCAGCCGGCAATATGGATAGCTGTGTCAACCATTATTCGGTGTCAAAAAAACGCAGAAATCAGGATGCTTATACGCCGGGGGGCGTCATGGGAAAGCGTCCTGACCACGCTACGGTTGTCTATGGTAATCTGATTCGCAAGTCCTATCGCAATGTACCCATTATCATCGGCGGGATTGAAGCAAGTCTACGCCGGATGGCACATTACGATTATTGGTCAGACAGCTTTAAGCGTTCTATTCTGTTGGATAGTCAGGCGGATTTGATTTCTTACGGCATGGGAGAAAAAGCCATTGTGGAGATTGCGGATGCTTTGGACAGCGGAATTGATGTGAAGGATATTTCCTTTATCAAGGGCACTGTTTATAAGACAAAGGACCTTTCAGGCATCTATGAGCCATTGGTCTTACCAGAGTTCGATGCCATGAAGCAGGATCGGACACAGTATGCCAAAAGCTTTCAGATACAATATGAAAATACGGACTTTTGTACGGGTAAAATATTGGTGGAGCCTTATCCCAACGGTGTATTCGTAGTGCAGAATCCGCCACAGCCGCCGCTTACTATGGATGAGATGGATGAAGTGTATGATTTGCCCTATATGAGAACTTATCATCCCTCCTATGAGGCGCTTGGCGGCGTGCCTGCCATCGCGGAAATCAAGTTTTCTCTGATCAGCAATCGGGGATGCTTTGGCGGATGCAGCTTCTGTGCTTTGACCTTCCATCAGGGGCGCACCATACAGGTGCGAAGCCACGAATCCATTCTCAGGGAGGCAGAGCTTCTCGTTAAAGAACCGGATTTTAAGGGGTATATACATGATGTGGGTGGTCCCACAGCCAATTTCCGGTACCCTTCCTGTGAAAAACAGTTGACGAGAGGGGTGTGCAGGAATAGACAGTGTCTGTTCCCGAAGCCCTGCCCAAACTTAAAGGCAGACCATTCTGATTACTTGGCACTTTTACGCAAACTCAGGGCATTGCCAGGCGTTAAGAAGGTGTTTATTCGTTCCGGCATCCGGTTTGATTACCTGTTGGCAGATAAAGATGATACCTTCTTCCGGGAACTGGTGGAGCACCATGTGAGCGGACAGCTCAAGGTGGCGCCGGAGCATATTTCGGACACGGTGTTAAAATGTTTGGGAAAGCCTGAAAACGCGGTATATGAGCGGTTTGTGGAGAAATATAAAAGGCTGAATACACAGCTTGGCAAAAATCAGTTTTTGGTTCCCTATCTGATGT
>JAFVDW010000099.1 GCA_017478245.1 Lachnospiraceae bacterium | reverse complement strand
TTTGGAAAATATGGCGTCCGGCAATAATCCCAAACGACTGGTGTTTGAGCAGTATGTGCTGGCGGGGTATTTTGAAGAGATTTTGCGGGCAGCCAATCTGCGCTTTTTAAAGATGACCTCCGGCAGATATGAAATGTCCAGGGTAGGCGAAGTGGGAGATGGAAGAGTCAAGGACAATCTTGAGATTGAAGTGATGGATTATTATACAGGGAAATTGCGCTCTGTGCGAACGCTGTCCGGAGGGGAATCCTTCAAGGCATCCCTGGCTTTGGCACTTGGTATGAGTGATGTGATTCAAGCGATGAACGGTGGAATCCGTGTGGACACGCTTTTTGTGGACGAGGGTTTTGGGGCATTGGACAGCGAGAGTCTGGATCAGGCATGTGATACCCTGATGGGATTGGTAGAGAAGAATCATATGATTGGAATTATTTCCCATGTTCCGCAGCTAAGAGAGAGAATCGACAGGCAATTAGTGGTAGAGAAAACAAATAGTGGAAGTATCATCAAAAATTGTGTATACTAAGTGATATATAATTTGGTATTTGAAAGAATGAATGATGAGGGTAATTGATTATATGAAAAGCATAAAAAGGATACTGGCAGCTTTTTTGGCGTTGTGCTGCCTTTCAATGGCGGCCTGCGGCAAAGAGGGAAACGGTACGAAGGTGATTTTTACCACTGGTTTTGGCAAAGATGAAGTTTTTCGTATTGCAGGAGAATCCTGTAAATTAAATGAATTGATGGTGTATCTTACCACCATACAGAACCAGTATGAGCAGGTATACGGAGAGCCCATATGGGATGTGACATTAGACGGCATGACGTTGGAGGACAACGTGAAGGAGACGGTGCTGGCGCGAATTGCCCAGATTAAGACCATGTATCTGCTCGCCGAGGAAAAGGGTGTGACGTTGGAGGAAGCGGAGGAGAAAAAAGCTGCACAGGCGGCAGAGGAGTATTATGCCACGCTGAACGAGACGGAGATTGAAAAAATGGGTGTCACGCAAAGCACCATTGAGACTTTGTATCGGGAAAATGCTCTGGCGGACAAGGTGTATCGATATATTATTCAAGATGTGAATCCGGAAATCAGCGACGATGAGGCAAGGACCATCACCATACAGCATATTTTGGTGCGTACCTACAGTCTGGATGCCGCAGGTAATCGCATTCCATACACGGAGTCCATGAAACAGGCGGCGTATGACAAAATCAGTCAGGTGCGTGAATTGGCTGCAAGCGGGGAACACGAATTCACAGAACTGGCGGCAAAATATAGTGAAGATGCCAATGTCACTTACTCCTTTGGCAAGGGAGAGATGGAGGAAGCCTTTGAGACGGCGGCATTTAATCTGGAGACGGACGAAATCAGCACGGTGGTTGAAAGTGAATCAGGATATCATATTATCAAATGTATTAACACCTTCGATCGGGAAGAAACCGATGCCAACAAGCTGAAACTGATTGAGCAGCGGCGCAAGGAGGCTTTTGGGAGAGAGTATGATGAATTTGTGTCTACCCTTGCCCGCAATCTGAATCAGAAGCTTTGGGAGGATGTGACACTGATTCATGATGGGGCTGTGGACACGGCGGATTTTTTTGCAGTGTATGATAAGTATTTTGCGGAAGAGTAGTCAGGGGCAGCTTTAGAAAAATTTTAGAATTCGTAGAATGCCTGAAAATAAAGGGTTTCACGGTAATTATTAGCACTCGTTTCAAATGAGTGCTAATTTTGTCTTGACTTTTATTTTGGCGGGTAATAAACTTAAAATCAGTGATGTATCAAATTTATAAAAGAAAAGGATGTGACGTTAAGATGGCAGCAAAACAAGGCAGCTTATCAATCAACAGTGAAAACATTTTTCCCATTATCAAGAAGTGGTTGTATTCAGACCATGATATTTTCTACAGAGAACTGATTTCTAACGGTTGCGATGCAGTGACGAAGCTTAAGAAGCTGGATATGATGGGAGAGTATACTCTGCCGGATGGCTTTAAGGCGCGCATCGATGTGATTGTGGATCCGGAGCATAAGACACTTACTTTCAAGGACAATGGTTTGGGAATGACCGCTGATGAGGTAGAGGAGTATATCAACCAGATCGCTTTCTCCGGTGCGACAGATTTCATTGAGAAATATAAGGACAAGAGCAATTCCGATCAGATCATCGGTCATTTCGGTCTGGGCTTTTATTCCGCATTTATGGTAGCGGACGAGGTGCATATTGATACCCTTTCCTATCGGGACGGTGCTACCCCGGTACATTGGGAGTGCGATGGAGGTACAGAGTTCTCTATGGAGGATGGCGACAGAACAGAAGTGGGAACTACGATCACACTGTTTTTAAATGAGGATTGTCTGGAGTTCTGCAATGAGTATAAGGCGCGTGAGGTTGTGAAGAAGTATTGCTCCTTCATGCCCACAGAGATTTATCTGTCCAAGGCAGACACCAAGGAGACTCAGATTATCAAAGTGTCAGAGAAGCTGGAGGGAGACGTAATCATCGAGGAGATTGCGCCGGAGCAGAAAGAGACCCAAGAAGGCGGGGAAGCCTCGGACGAAGCTGCAAAAGAGGAAGAGGCAAAATTAAAGATCAGAAAGCGTCCCGAGCTCATGAATGAGACCACGCCTCTTTGGACCAAGCATGCCAACGATTGCACCAGGGAGGAGTATCTGGAGTTCTACCGCAAGGTATTCCAGGATTATAAGGAGCCTTTGTTCTGGATTCATCTGAACATGGATTATCCGTTTAATTTGAAGGGTATTTTGTATTTCCCCAAGATTAACATGGAGTATGAATCCATTGAGGGGACGATTAAATTATACAACAACCAGGTGTTTATAGCGGACAACATCAAGGAGGTCATTCCGGAGTTCTTGCTTTTGTTAAAGGGTGTCATCGACTGCCCGGATTTGCCCTTGAACGTGTCCAGAAGTGCATTGCAGAATGACGGCTTCGTGAAGAAGATTGCAGAATATATTACCAAGAAGGTAGCGGACAAGCTCGCCGGCATGTGCAAGACCGAGAAGGAAGAGTATGACAAGTACTGGGATGACATCAGTCCGTTCATCAAGTTCGGCTGTCTGAAGGATGACAAGTTCTGCGAGCGTATGAACAACTATATCCTCTTTAAGAATCTGGAGGGCAAATACCTTACCCTTCCGGAGTGCCTGGAGGTGAAGCCTTTGGATGACGCGGAGGATGCAGAAGGCAAAGGCGCTGAAGGAGATACAGCAGGCGGCGCGGTGGATGAGAACGGTGAAAAGGTAGAAGCTGAAATCGTGGCAGACGAGTCTGCGGAGGATGGTACAGAGGATAGCGCTGAGGAAGAGAAGAAAGAGAAGATTATTTATTATGTGACGGACGAGAAGCAACAGAGTCAGTACATTAACATGTTTAAGGCGGCAAAGATGGATGCTGTGATTCTCACCCACAATATCGATCAGCCCTTCATCTCCCAACTGGAGTCCAAGAATGAGGGTATCAAGTTCCAGCGCATTGATGCGGATGTGACAGATGCCATGAAATCCAAGACCTCCAAGAAGGCGCAGGAGGAACTGGATAAGCAGGCGGAAGCAATCGAGAAGCTTATGAAGAAGGCGCTTAAGAACGAGCAGATTACTGTGAAGCTTGAGAAGCTTAAGAACAAGAAAGTATCTTCCGTGATTACCCTGTCCGAAGAGAGCAGACGTATGCAGGATATGATGAAGATGTACTCCATGCCGGGTATGGATATGGGGGCTTTCGGCAGCGAGGGCGAGACGTTGATTCTCAATGCGAACCATCCGTTGGTACAGTATGTGACCGAGCATCAGGATGGTGAAAATGTGGAGATGATTTGTGAGCAGCTCTACGATCTGGCGAAGCTCCAGCATGCACCGCTGGCTCCTGAGGCAATGACTAAGTTCGTCTTAAGAAGCAATGACATCATGTTGCTTTTGGCAAAATAAGATAGATAGCAAACAAGGGAATGCGTTATCAATTCTGATAGCGGATTCCCTTTCTTGTGTGCAGAAATGTCAGATGAATCAGCTTTGTGGGCTTATCAGCTCTGTAAGATATTCAGCTAACTGCTCACGACGTTCCAAGCCTAATTTTTCTAAAATATGTGTCATGTGTTTTTTGACCGTGGCTTCTGAGATATAAAGCTGTGTGGCAATCTCTTTATTGGTCATGGACTGACAACACAGTCTTGTCACCTCTGTCTCTCTGTCGGTCAAGCCCTTGGAACGCAGCAGATAATAGGCGGTCTGGGCATTGTCCTGCGCGTTTGCTGTCTCGATACCGGTACTATCTAAACCATACGCAATCATAGAGAGGCGAACAGTTGCCTTGAGTGGTAACAGGAACAGAAGTCCACAGCAGGCATATAGAATTCCAACAAGTGTCAGACTCAAAGCGGGTCCAAGCGCACTGGGGTCACTCATATTGTACAATAATGCAATCTGATTGAAGAGAGCATAGAGTACAGCAAAGAGGATAAATACCTTAGTCAGCATGTGCAGGACAGATTCTGCTCTTTTGAGCTCTAGCATAGAACAGGAATATTGCTTCCGCAAGCCCAGTCGTATACAATTCTTAAAATCTCCGAAGCTGTTCGTGAGCAGTAAGGACAGTATGATTGTGAGCAGCAGGTAGACAAGCGTCGGTATATCAAAATAGTGATTTACAAACCGGAAGCCTGCACACCCGATGGACACCAGTAGAATTACAATAAAATAACCAATGTAGCCGATGATAAATGATTTTCTCATACATACACCCATTCCTTTCCGCGAGAAAATGAACCCGCATGCAAATTAATCAGTTGTCAGAATCCTTAAGGAGTAATTTTATTTTAGCATGAATAGGTGTATTTTTCTATGCTACCTGCCTGCCACAAAGTAGTTCTAGGGGTGGAAATTTTATACTACCGGCATCTACATCGGCTCTGCGATCCTTGTAACCCCAACATACACATCCGAAATTTGGTACCAGGTGGCATAGTCCACCACGCCTGTCACCGGCAGATTAAATATGCGCTGAAAAATACGGACAGCTTCGGCAGTCTGTTGACCGAAGATTCCGTCAGCGGTGATGGTGGGAAGGGCGGGATAATTGCGCGCAATGCGGTTTAACTGGGTCTGCATCTGACGCACTTTATCCCCGGTAGAGCCAATGGTCAGTGCGTATCCGGGATAGGAGGAAGGAACACCGGAGATATAGTCGGCAGTGTTGATATACATATCGTTTCCAAAGAAATAGCGGATAATCTCTATGGCGGTATAGCCCTCCTGTGCCAGATATTGCGAGCCCCACTGACTTAAGCCTGCACAGGTCACTCTCTGTCCATCACAGTAGGAGGTCAGGATTGGTTGTCTCACACCCGGTCTGGACAGATAATTGGCAAACACGGAATCCACCAAAAAATCAATATTATCAAAAATATTTCTGCCATAAATCCACTTCTGATCGTAGGCTGTGGAAGAGGTGATGGTAAAATCATATCCCTGATTGCGGTACCATTCCGTGTATACCCGATTCAGCGTGAAGGACATAATCGTTAATATGTTGGCATAGAGCGCAGCCTCGGACCAGGTGGCATAGATTTCACAGGATGCCACATTTTTGATGTAATCCTTGTAGCGCACCCAATAGTTGGGAGCGGATGTATCGCTGGGGACACCGTCGTGGACAATGACATATTCCGGTACAACCACCCGGCTTAAGACAATTTCTCCGGTGTCGGGCATGGGCTTAATCTCATCCTCCGGTATCTTGGGCGGATATTCGGCAAACAGTGTATGTGCAGGTATGACAATCACCTCATCATTGGCAGGTGCATCTGCCAGGGGAAAAAGCTGGATTGCTTGCAGGGATAGCTCATCGGGAAGAATCTCTGAGCCGGATACCATGGTAGGTTCATATCCCTCCGCATCCACTTCAATGTTGTATTCTGAATATGGCTGATCCTCCGAAGGATTTTGGGATAAATTCAGTGCCGGTGCAGGCAGCTCTACGATAGGAGTAAGCCCTGATTCATCTGTGGTCAGGGTTTCAAGAGCGGAGTCCGGATTTCCTGTGATGGAAATGGTGACAGTGGCGTTTTCTACCGGAATCATCCCCAGAGAGGAGATGACCCGAACCTGAAGCTGTCCGGCATAAGCGCTGTCGATGGGTTCGGGGTCCTGGGTAATGGTTAATTCTTTTTTAGACATAAAATTCCTCGTTTCTGTGTCGCTTGGGATTTTATAATCTATATTACGAATGCTTGGGCAATATAACAGCCTGTGGGAAAAAGTATCTCGCCTATTGGGATACTCGCACCACTACAATATCATCAATGACTGTGATACATCCCTCGTCAGGGAATATGGGCATGTTCTGTACCTCTTCGGCTGCCAATAGTCTGCGATACTCGTCGGGAGAGCAGATATTGATATTGACGCCGATCAGATGCTTAAAGGTGCTCTCATAAGAGCGTCTTGTGCACGCGGGATCCGTCCACCAGGCTCCGAATTTGGCGTAGGTATTCGCCATCCGGTACATATCGGTGGTGGTGAACAGGGGATTTGCGGCAGGTAATCCAACAAAGCAATAGGTTTTTGTGGCAGAAAGCAGATCATCGTCTTCCAGTTTATCCAGTATTTCCGTTGCGATGGTCTTGGTTGCAATCTGACCTTCCAGCATGGCATTCTGATCCACCTGAACCTGATAAATACAGCCGTACAGCACAATCAATAAGACGACGGTGTTGAGGCGCATCAGCCATTTGGCGGTAAACATTGTCTGTAGCTTATCGAAAGTGGCGAGCAGACAGATGAGAACCGGCAGGGCTAATGCCCAGGGAGCAGTCATCTGCAGACTGGTAGAGGTATCTGTTGCGATAAAAAGCACTGTTCCGCAAGCAACAGGAATCAGCCCGGCGCAGAGGACAAAGAGCAGTGCGCGCAAATAATTCTTTTTTATGAGCCTGCTTTCCTCAGTAAGCATGAGCAGTGCAAGCAATACATAGGGAATCAGATAAACAAATCTGCCTGATAACAAATTTGTTTTAAAGTATTGATTTTTATAATAAAACCCAAATAGGAAATAAGCATTGTAAAGACTGGTGGGAAGCTTTTTTACAGTGTTCAAAATGGAATAGCTGCTTGCACCGTTATAGGAGGACAGGTCTACCTCAAAGACAGATAAATGCGCTTTCATGAGAAGGATATAAAGCAGGGCGCCAAGAAAAAGTGCTGCGGCAATTTTGGCAGTCAGTTTGACGATTTGGCGAATCGAATAGGAATCGTGGGCGATTGTGTACATCAAAAAGCTCAGGAAGAGCAGGCATGCGCAACCGATATTTGCCTGATAGCAGCCCATGCCGAAGGAGATGCAGATTGCACTGACCGGTACTGCAAGATACCAGATTTTTTCAAATTTTATGAGAAGCCATGCACCGAGAACGTTCCATAAAAATGCCATGCCAAAGGTAGGAGACATGTAGCGGTAGGACAGAGAGATGCTGACCGCGGTGTTGCTCAGAAAAAGAGCACCCGCAATGTATCCGGTTTTCTTTTTTTGTAAGCCGAAAATATCTAAAATCAGTACCAGACCGATACAATAGCATAATAGTGTAATCAGGCTGGTCAAGGGATCTTCACTGATGTTGAAACGCAATCTGTCAAGGTATAACCAGAACCAGCGACCAAGAGAAAGCTCCCATTTTCCTGCTTTGTAGTAAGAATATTCCCACAAACCATCATACTGGTTGACCAGGCGGTTGCTCATTAAGGGAAAATAAACAATACAGCTAAAAAGCATGAAAAAGATTAGCTGATGCGTATACTGCCTAAGGGATACGAATTTATCGGTGATATTTTTATATACGTTACGAAATCCGGACATATATGTTTCTCCATTCTTATTTATATATTTATTTGACAATTATTTCTATTATAATATAAGTTATGTGATGTTGCAAGGCACTTCGGGGCGGTAGGCTCCGGCTCCCTTTCTGAAAGCGCTCAAATAGTAAAAAATAAAAAAAGTTCTTGACGAAACCAAAGCATTGATGTATTGTTGTATTAGATACTTAGTACAATACAACAAGAAAGGAAGATGTGCATGGCATGGGAACTTGATTCGGATAGACCGATTTATGCTCAACTGGTGGAGCGGATTCAAATGCAGATTGTATCGGGAATGTATCCGCCCGGCGGAAAACTTCCCAGTGTACGAGAGCTTGCAGCCCTTGCTGCGGTGAATCCGAATACGATGCAAAAGGCTTTTGCGGAGCTGGAGCGTAGCGGACTGATTGTGACACAGCGTACAAATGGAAGATTAGTGACGGAGGATGAAGCGTTGATTAAGCAGATTAGGCAGGGGCTTGCCGAGGAGCATGTAAAGGAGTTTTTTAACAAGATGAAGGAGCTTGGGTTTACCGGAGGGGAGATTGTAGAAATTATCCGGGAGAACCAGGCTTCAGAAGAATAAAGTAAATGAGGGAGATAAGTGCATGAACGAGTTAATTGAGATTGTGGGGCTTACAAAGTCTTACGATGAGAGAAGCGTTGCGGTGAATAATATCACACTGACCCTTCCCAAGGGAAAGATTGTCGGGCTGTTGGGACCTAACGGAAGCGGTAAGACGACATTGATTAAGATGCTGAACGGTCTTTTGAAGCCGACACGGGGCAGTATTAAGATTAACGGCAGATTCATTGGGCCGGAGACCAAGGCGAGAGTGGCATATCTGCCAGACCGTAATTGTCTGCCGGAATATCGGACGGTGAGCGAGATGGTTGCATATTTTGGTGATTTTTATGAGGATTTTGAAAAGACAAGGGCATTGGAGATGCTGCAAAGTCTGAACATTGATCCTGGCACGAAATTCAAAACCTTGTCCAAGGGTACAAAGGAAAAGGTGCAGCTCATTCTTGTCATGAGCCGCAAGGCGGATTTGTATGTGCTGGACGAGCCCATAGCAGGCGTAGATCCTGCGGCTAGAGACTACATTTTGCGGACGATTATCAATAACTATAACCCGGAGGCAACAGTGCTTATATCCACTCATTTGATCGGGGATATAGAGCAGGTGTTGGACGAAGTGATTTTCATGCGTTATGGGCAGTTAGCGTTATATACCTCTGTAGATAACATTCGTGAAAAGTACGGCAAGTCTGTGGACGCATATTTTAGGGAGGTATTCGCATGTTAGGAAAATTATTTAAATATGAGTGGAAGAGTGTCAGCAGGATTGGTGGTCTGCTGCTCTTGATTGCAGGGGGCATCACCATTTTGGGAATGATTACGGTGCGATTGTCATTTGGTCACGTTATGATGGATGAGGACTCTGCGATGGGAGCGCTTACCGCAGTTCTGGGCGTGATGGGCTTTATGATTTTCTGCCTGTGTCTTGCCAGCATTTCCTATGGGATTTTTATCTATCTGGGCGTACGGTTCTACAAAACCATGTATGGAGATGAAGGATATTTGACACATACGCTTCCTGTTACCAATCATCAGTTATTACTTAGCAAGATTTTGGTGGGCGGCATCTGGTCAATCTTGGTTGCATTGACGATGGCATTGGCAATGTTGCTGTTTGTGGCGTCCTTTGCGGGGACTGCTACAATCGCGGACGGTAGCTGGTGGGTAGGCTTTGCTGATGTGTGGCGTGGAATATTTGAAACATTTGCAGATATGGATGCCGGCAGCAAAGCGCGAGCAGTGATAGTGTTATTGTTGTTTTTGCTCACTGCCTTTGCATCCATTGCCGGACTGTATGGCTCTATTACGATGGGACAGCTTTTTAAGAAGCATAGGGGTCTGATGGCAATCATCTGTTATTTTGTATACCTGTTTGTAGTATGGCTCATAGGCTTTGTGGGTGGTATATTCATGTCAATCAATTTAGCATTGCTGAGTGATGAATCCGATGTGCTCACGAGCTACATGGACACTTATATTATCGGGCAGGTGGTGATTCTGATCATGGGTGTTGTAATGTATTTTGTGGCGCATTATATCAATGAACAGAAATTGAATATGGAATAGGATAGATATAGAATTAGAATCAAATCAAAACGGAAATAATCATGTGGATACTCATCCCTTATTATTTCCGTTTTTTTATAAGAAAAGTAGGTCGAATTCAAAGTAAAAGTTCAGCCAATCAAAACACTATATCTATAAAAAGATTTGCTCTATGATGGTATATATGGTATAATGACTCCATACGTTTAAAAAATTTGTAAAGTGGCGTTTGCGAATGATGAGAAAGGCATGGGAGTTATGAAGCAGGAAATAATTCAACAGATTTTAGAGGGAAATTTCGATTACGAAAATGGTTCTCTTGATTTTTCATGCGCGAAATTAGAACTTACTCTGGCAGCAGGTGAGAGCAGGGAAGGAACATTTCGTATTTTCTCAGCGCCGGAACGCCCCACCAACGGTTATATCACCACCTCTGATGCCCGAATGGAATGTCTCACCCCTGAATTTGTGGGCAGCGATGAGGAGATTGCTTTCTGCTTCCACGGAGAGCACATGGAAGAGGGGGATGTACTCAAGGGCGTATTCAATGTAATCAGTAATCAGGGAGAGTATTATCTTCCATTTTTGGTGACGGTGGAGCATACGGCACTCCAGTCTTCTCTGGGTGATATCAAGAATCTGTTTCATTTTGCCAATCTCGCCAAAAGTAACTGGCAGGAAGCGGTCAGTCTATTTTATTCCAAAGACTTTGCAAAGATATTTGAGGGAACGGACGAGAAAATCTACGATTGCTATAGAGGTCTGTCTACACAGCCCGGCAATGAGCAGAACATGGAGGAGTTCCTGATACAGATAAACAAAAAACAAAAGGTGGACTATCTGGTGGAGGAGCAGGAGCTATTTGTGGAAATAGCAGTTCCGGACGGTCCGTATGCCGTGTCTGAGCAGGGAATTACCATCGTTCGCAACGGATGGGGCTACACAGCCCTACAGGTGGAGTGCGATGGAGAGTTCCTTTTTACAGAAAAAAGTTTCCTCTCGGATGAGGATTTTGTGGGAAACAGGTGCAGACTTCCCATTTTTCTGGACAGCGGGCATTATAGACCGGGCAGGAATTACGGGCAGGTGGTTTTGTACAATTCCTATGTGTACCTGACTGTTCCGGTGGTGGTCAAAGTGGGCGAAAATGGAATTGTGGGAAGAGAGAAGCTCTCCCGCAAACGTATACTGGTGCAGTTAATGGAATACTATCAGGCATTTCGGATGAAGAAGATCAGCTCTGCCACCTGGATTAAGGAGAGCAGTAAGCTGGTGGAGCATCTGGCGGCAGTGAATGAGCAGGATGTGGAAGCAAGGCTGTATCAGGCGCAGTTATTGATTTCGGAGGAAAAATACAATGAAGCCGGTTGGTTGATGGATCACTCGGCAGATCTGTTGGAAAAATATTATGAGAAGGACAGTGCGCTTTGGGCGTATTATTTGTATTTGACTACATTAGTCAATAGAGAAGAGGGCTACGTCAATCAAGTCACCGATGAGGTTGACCGCATTTACCGCAGAGACAAATCCCAGTGGCGCGTGGCATGGCTTTTGCTGTATCTGGCGGAGGAGTACAATCGGTCGGCTTCAGGTAAATGGCTGTTTCTGGAGAAACAGTTTGTCAACGGTTGTATCAGTCCGATTTTGTATGGTGAGGCGATTGTTCTGCTCAACAATAATCCGGCGCTGCTTCGTAAGCTGGATTCCTATGAGCAGCAGGTGCTATATTATGGAGCTAAAAATCAGTTGCTTTCGGCAGAGCTGATTGAACAGATGTTATATCTGTTCGGCAAGGTGAGAGAATATTCAAATGTGCTTTTTATGATTCTGCAAAAGCTTTATGAACGCAAGCCGGAGAACCGGATTTTACAGGAGATTTGTGCGCTGTTGATCAAGGGAAATAAGGTGGGGACGAACTATTTTGAGTGGTACAAAAAGGGCGTGGAGGCACAACTGCGTATTACGAATTTGTATGAGTATTACTGTATGTCGCTGGATTTGAATGCAACTCATACCTTGCCCAAGTCCCTTCTGATGTATTTTGCTTATCAGAGTGATTTGGATTGCGATCACAGCGCTTATTTATACAACTATGTAGAGCAGCACAAAGAAGAACTGGCTGACCTGTATGACAGCTATCGACTGAGGATTGAGCATTTTGTGAAGGAACAACTGGAGAAGCAGCGAATCAGCAGGCAACTGGCAGCGCTTTATCAAAGTGTGATTACTCCGGAATATATCACAGAGGAGAATGCGGGAAGTCTGGAGTATCTGCTTTTCGCTCATCGGCTCGTGGTGGAGGATGAACGGCTTAGAAAGGCATATGTTTATCAGCCGGGCAATCTGAAAGCAATGGAATACACGTTGTCAGATTGCACTGCATGGGTTGCTCTGTATGGAAATGATTATACGATAGTGTTTGAGGATGCCTATGGTAACCGGTTTATCCGCAACGTGGAGTATACCCTGGAGCGACTGATGATACCGGGCAAATTTATACGTCAGGTGGCTGCTTATGTGCAAGATTCCGTTCCGTTGGATTTGTATTTGTATGAGGCGGATCACAAGGAAATTGTGCCTGAAACGGTGGATAGGGCTTTGCGTCTGGCAGCATCGGAGGAGATAGCGCCGGAGATTCGCAAGGATATTTACCTGCGTGCGCTACACTATTATTATGATTCGGATGATATGGCTGCATTAGATGGCTTTTTGGAGAAGTTCCCGGCGGAGGAGCTCACCATGCGGGAGCGTCGTGATGTGGTGAAATATATGGTACTGCGGGAAAAATATGATGCAGCCTATAGCTGGGTAGAGCAGTACGGTCCCTATTTTGTGGATGCAAAGACCTTGGTACGTCTGGTTTCCGAGAAAATGCGGCGTATGGATATGCTTAAGAGCGATACGCTGCTGACAGCGGCAGAGAGTGCATTTGTCAGAGGGAAATACAACGGCGCAGTCCTGGAATATCTCACCAGATATTTTGAGGGGCTCACCAGAGATATGCGGGATATCTGGAAGGCGGCAAAGTCCTATGACGTTGATTGCTTTGACTTTACGGAAAAGATGCTCCTACAGATGCTATACTCCGGCAGCTTTGTGGGAGAGAAGATGGATATCTTCCGCTACTATGTATCCCAGGGGGGCAGGCAGGAAGTGTTGGAAGCCTTCCTGCGCCAGTGCTGCTATGATTACTTTGTGCGTGAAAGACTGACGGAAAGCTATGTGTTCCAACAGGTGCGCCTGGAACAGCAGCGCGGTGAACAGGTGACCTTGGTCTGTAAGCTTGCCTTTTTGAAATATTATGCGGAGAATCCGGAGGAGCTTGGCGAGGAGGAAGTGCCTTTGATAGAGGAATATCTTGGCGAAATGCTTCGCAAGGGAATTCATCTGAATTTCTTCCGGGAGCTGGGGGGATTTGCCCATATGACGCATGTGATGGATGACCGTACCATTATCGAATACCGTGCACGCCCCGGTGCCAGGGCACGGATTCATTATGTGATGGTGCACGAGAACGGTGAGGCTGATGAGTACAGATGGGAGTATATGCAGGAGGTCTATCCGGGTGTATTCTTCAAGGAATTTGTATTATTTTTTGGGGAGAATCTGCAATATTATATTATGGAGGAGGATAACGGGGAGGAGCAGCTAACGGAGAGCGGCAATATTCAAAAGAGTGATATTGTCAATACTTCCGGTGGCAATCGGTATGATATGATTAACGACATGATTATCAGCAAGACCCTGCAGGATTATGATACCCTGGATAACCTCATGTATGAATATTATCGCAGAGAGTATCTGAATGAAGCGCTGTTTAAGCTGGTGTAAAGGGTTTGGGAAATGGATGAATGAGATAGAAAGGAGGCGGATGTTTTGATGAAAATGCTTGGTGGAGAAAAACTGATAGTAGGATATGATCTGGGAAATGATTATTCGCAGATCAGTTACTGCAAGGTGGGAGACAACCAAGTGGAAACGCTGTCTCTGGTGGCGGGTGATGAGGTGTTCAGTATCCCCACTGTGTTGTGCAAGAGAGAGAAGGTCAATCAGTGGTTCTTTGGAAAGGAAGCACTACGTTATGTTCAGGAAAATCAGGGAGTTCTGGTGGACAATCTGTTGCAGATGGCGATGGACGGTGAGCAGGTGCGGATAGAGGGGAATCCCTTTGACCCGGTGGCGCTGTTGACGCTGTTTGTCAAAAGGAGTCTGGGATTACTCTCTCAGGTGGCGGGAACAGAGCGGATTGAAGCGTTGATGATTACATGCAGCTATATGGATCACCGCATGCTGGAGGTGTTAAATCAAGTGGTGGATGGACTGAAGTTAAAGACCACTAATGTGCACTTTCAGGGACATATGGAGAGCTACTACAATTACATGCTTCGTCAGCCGGAGGAGCTGTGGAGCTTCCAGTCTGTATTGTGTGACTACAGACAGGACAAAATGAACGTGTATTGTATGCAATGCAACAAGCGTACAACGCCGGTGGTGGCGTATATGGAGAGCAGTGAATACCCCTTTATATCCTATGATCCCATGCCGGATGCTGAGCGACTGCGCAGGGAAAAGATGGAGCGCATGGACAGAGAATTCCTGGAGCTGTGTGAGAAGATATGCGAGGGTAGAATTGTCTCTTCTGTATATCTGATCGGAGAAGGCTTTACGGATGAATGGATGAAGGAGTCTCTTCGCTTTTTGTGCAAGAGCAGAAGGGTATTTCAGGGAAATAATCTGTTTAGCAAGGGAGCCTGCTTCTGCCTGCTGGAGCGGATGGAGGAGACGGAGGTCGGTAAAAATCATGTATTCCTTGGCAGTGATAAATTAAAGGCAAATATTGGAATGAACATATTGCGCAGAGGTGAACCGTCCTATTTTGCCATGTTGGATGCCGGAATGAACTGGTTTGAAGCAAAGCAGAGTTGTGAATGCTATATACAGGATGACAATAGACTGGAATTTGTGATTACCCCCTTGATTGGTAAGAACATTAAGAATATAGACATGATATTGACGGATTTACCGGGAGGCTTTACACGCCTTGGCGTCCAGTTATATCTGAAGGATGAAAATCATTTAAAGATTGAAGTGGAGGATCTTGGATTCGGAGAATTCAGACCATCTACCGGACGGGTGTGGGAAGAAGAGGTTGATATTTATAGTGAGTGATAGCACACAAGGAGGAGAGCAGGACATGCAGGTAAGTGTATGTGTTGGTGATTATGCCACAACTCCATATAGTATGCCGGGTCTGGAGATTTCTGTGTATTGCATGGAGGAGCTTTGCTATGGCATACGCGAAAATGCCTTTTTGCTGGATGCAGACCTGATGGACGAAGAATTGGCTGACTGGATAGAGCAGGAGTGCGGGTTGAGGGAACTTGCAGCAGAGGTGAGAAATATGCTGATGGGTCAGACCACACTCAGCGCATTTGTCACATTCCTGATGGAAGCTGTGATGATGTACGATGCAGAGGTTATCAGCGAGGTTAGCAGGGCTGTCAGAAACGGTTCGGGTTTGAGCGGCATTGAAAGACGCAAGAAGCAAATTGATTATCTGGTGAAGAAGAAAAAATATCCTGCGGCAATTCATCGCTACAATGAGCTGCTCTGCAGGTGGGAGGAGTCAGGCGAAGATGGGGAGGTACCCGCCGGCAAGGTGCTTGCATCGATTTTGCACAACAAAGGTGTTGCACTTACAGGTATGATGGAGTACGAGGAAGCGGCACAGTGCTTTCTGCAGGCATATGAGCAGGATGCCGATAAGACCTATTATGAGGCGTATCTGGCGGCAAAGAGAATTGAACTGGACGAGACGGATTACATAGCGTTCATAGCGGAGCTTCCCGGAAGCTATGATTGTTCTATGAGGCTGGAAAAGACCATGGAGCAGTTGATGAAAGACTATGAGGAGCAGGAGAGACATCGAATGCTTATGGAGCATAGGGAGCTAAGGACGGATAACAGACAGCGCTATTATGATGAAAGTGATCATATTACGAGAACTCTCAGAATCAGCTATCGCAACAGTGTGAGTGAGTAGGAGCAGCCGGATGAGACTTTGGCAGAGAATATTCAAAAAAAGAAAACAAGAGGAAGCTCCGGGGGAAAACTGGGAGCAGCTCGTATATGCCAGAGATGATGTGGATTTCGACAAGGAGGAGGAGCGCACCAGATATATTACCAACTGTCTGGAGCAAATGGCGGAGGCGTCCAAAGAAATTAACCTCCTCACAGGCGAGTACTCTCTGGTGACCGCATATCTGACGGATATTGAGGAGATTGAGGCACTGCCGGAGCATGAGAGGCAGCAACTGAATCAGGTCGCAGGTAAACTGGCGGTATTGGAGAAGGAACGGGAAAAATACCGCGATAAGAAAGAACGTATGAGCGATTCGGACTATTATCAAATACGCAAGCAGGAAAGAGAAATTGCGGAGGGCATTGAAAAGCTGAAGGAAGAAGAGCATTATCATTCCCTGGTAAAGCATGACATGAAGCGATTGGATGCGGAAAGACATGCTTATGAGTTTCGCAGAGAGGAACTGGAAACTATGATGGTGAACCTGCGGGGAATGGCAGTTATCTTCTTAAGCGCGTTTGCTGTCTGCATTTTATTGTTATTGGTATTGCAATTTGCCTTCGAGATGAACACCACCGTCGGGTATTTTCTGGCAGTGATGGCGACAGCAATCTCCATCACTGTGCTTTGCGTCAAGCATATCGATGCAAACAAGGAGGTTTTGAAGCTTGATAAGTCCATCAACAAACTGATTCAGCTACAGAATAAAGTAAAAATACGATATGTAAACAGCAAAAATCTACTGAATTATCTATATATGAAATATAATACGACCAGTGCCGCAAAGCTGGAGAAGATGTGGCGGAATTTCCAACAGGAAAAGGAAGAGCGCAAGCAGTATGCGGAGGTGTGGGCGCAGACTGAGTATTATCAGAAGGAACTGGTGGAGCGCATGGCGCGTTATCGTGTGACTGCTCCCGACAGATGGGTGAGTCAGGCGACTGCACTTTTGGATGACCGTGAGATGGTGGAGATACGTCACGAGCTAATCCTGCGCAGACAGTCCCTCAGAAAAAATCTGGACTACAACAATGATGTGGCACAGACGGCTCGTACCGAGATACTGGATGTGGCGGAGCGATATCCGTTTTATGCCCAGGAGATTTTGGAGATGGTGGAGCGATACGACAGGACGGGATTATGATCGGTTGATAAAAGTTGACAAGGAAGCAAGGGTCGTGTTAATATGGTGGCGTGTTAGCGATTTAGCATGGTGAAGTGCAGGACGCTGGCAGATACAAAAAGTGAAAGCAAGCGCTTAATAGACAGCGCGGAAATGAGGAGAATTATGAAAAAGACATTTGGAAAAGTGATGGCATTAGGGTTGGCTGTAGTGTTGGCGGCAGGAATGCTTACAGGCTGCGGCAAGAAGGAGGAGAAGACCTTCACGGTAGGATTTGATGCAGAGTTTCCTCCTTACGGTTATCGGGATGACAATGGTGAGTATGTTGGCTTTGATCTGGATCTGGCAGCAGAGGTGTGCAAGAGAAATGACTGGACGTTGGTGAAGCAGCCGATTGACTGGGATGCGAAGGATATGGAGCTTTCCTCCGGTACCATTGACTGTATCTGGAATGGTTTTACCATAAACGGCAGAGAGAATGAGTATACATGGTCTACTCCTTATATAGACAACAGTCAGGTAGTAGTTGTGGCATCTGATGCCGGAATTGGTGCACTTGCAGATCTGGCGGGCAAGGTTGTGGCTGTACAGAAGGATTCTTCCGCGCTGGCTGCATTGAATGATGAGGAGAATGAGGCAAATATTGCGCTGAGAGATTCTTTTGCTGAATTGATTGAGTATGCAGATTACAACACTGCTTTCATGGATTTGGAGCAGGGCGCTGTAGATGCTGTGGCAATCGACATTGGTGTGGCTGATTATCAGATTGAAAAGCGTGAGGCAGGAGCTTTCGTAAAACTGGATGAGCTGCTTGCTACAGAGCAGTATGGAGTAGGTTTCCTGCTTGGCAATGAGGAGCTTAGAAATACCGTGCAGAAATCCTTGGATGAGATGGCTGCGGATGGTACGTTCGCCACCATTGCAGAGAAATGGGGATTGACTGACAGTGTATGTCTTGGCAAATAAGAGATAAGGATTTTTACAGATGAGTGTAGGTTCCATGATTACGCAGTTGCTTGGTGGTTTTTTGATGACGGTTGAGATATTCGTACTGACATTGGTCTTTTCCCTTCCTCTGGGATTATTGGTGTCTTTTGGAAGAATGTCCAAGGTAAAAATAGTGCAACTGATTTCAAAAGTGTATATATCAATTATGCGCGGCACACCGTTAATGCTGCAGATAATAGTGGTTTATTTTGCGCCCTATTATGTATTTCGTATCAGGGTGGGCTCCGGCTATCGCTTTCCGGCGGTCATACTTGCTTTTGTGATTAATTATGCGGCATATTTTGCAGAGATATATCGCAGCGGTATTGAATCTATGCCGGTGGGACAGTACGAGGCAGCAGAGGTGTTAGGCTACAGTAAGCTGCAGACCTTTGTGCGGATTATCCTGCCCCAGGTGTTCAAACGCGTATTGCCGCCTATCACAAATGAGACGATTACATTGGTGAAGGACACTTCTATGGCGTTCACCATCTCCATTGCAGAGATGTTTACCATTGCAAAGCAGATTGGTGCGGCGCAGACCAATATTATGCCATTGTTGGCAGCGGGTGTATTTTACTATATTTTTAATTTGATTGTTGCCACAGGCATGGAAGGCTTGGAGAAAAAGCTGAGTTATTATCGGTAGGATGAAATATGAGTGAAAAAGCAGTACTTTTGGAAATGAATCATGTGAAGAAAAGCTTTGACGGCAAGGGAGTCTTAGAGGATATATCTCTAAAGGTCAGAGAGGGCGAGGTGGTATCTGTTATCGGACCTTCCGGTTCGGGAAAGTCTACGCTGCTTCGCTGTGCGACGCTCTTAGAGCATATGGACGGAGGAGAGCTGATTTATCTGGGACAGACTGCCTGCTCCGAGAAGCCCGATAAACAGGGAAAGTCCAGGTGTGTGTATGCTTCCAAAGCAGAGCTTAAGGAAATACGCAAAAGCTTTGGGCTGGTGTTTCAGAGCTTTCATTTGTTCCCCCACTATAGCGTGATGAAAAATATCATCGATGCGCCTATCCATGTGGATAAGGTGCCCCATGGGGAGGCTGTGGAGCGTGCAGAAAGATTGCTTGCGCAGCTTGGACTTTCTGATAAGGCGGACAACTTTCCCTATCAGCTTTCCGGCGGACAGCAGCAGAGAGTGTCCATTGCAAGGGCACTGGCTCTGCAACCCAAGATTTTGTTTTTTGATGAGCCTACGTCCGCGTTGGACCCTGAACTTACGGTAGAGGTATTGAAGGTGATCAAGGAGCTTGCAAAAGAGCATATGACCATGATTATTGTGACCCACGAGATGCAGTTTGCCCGTGAGGTGTCAGATCGCATTGTATTTATGGAGCACGGTGTGATTGTGGAGGAGGGAAGTCCTGAGGAGCTTTTTGCCACGGAGAATCCCAGAGTAAAAGAATTTATCAATAAGCTATATTGAGACGAAGGAGTCGGCACGGTATAAGAGATTATATTGTGCCGATTTTTATAGAGAATTGCCGGATATATTCTATGAAATTGCCTATTGAGTTTTTGACGTAAATGTGGTTAGCTAATATAGGGACATTTTTCCCTGCTGTCTGTAAGACGTTAGGGACAGCATAACAAAGATGAGTGAGAGATAAGAAAGAGCTTTCAGAATGGAGGACGAGATGAAACCAATTAAAGAGGGTAAGGTGCGCGAAATCTACGACAATGGAGACAGCCTGATCATGGTGGCGACTGACCGAATCAGTTGCTTTGACGTGATTCTGAACAATGTGGTGACCAAGAAGGGCACTGTGCTTACACAGATGTCTAAGTTTTGGTTTGATATGACAGAGGATATCATTCCCAATCACATGATTTCCGTAGATGTAAAGGATATGCCGGAATTCTTCCAGAAGCCTGAGTTTGATGGTAACAGCATGATGTGTAAGAAGCTTACGATGCTCCCTGTGGAGTGCATTGTTCGCGGCTACATCACAGGAAGCGGCTGGGCAAGCTATCAGGAAAATGGTTGTGTTTGCGGTATTCGCCTGCCGGAGGGCTTAAAGGAGTCCGATAAGCTCCCTGAGCCTATCTATACACCGTCCACGAAGGCTGAGATTGGTGATCATGACGAGAACATCTCTTATGAAGCAAGTGTAGAATATTTGGAGAAGCGCTTTCCCGGCAAGGGAGAGGAGTACGCTGCAAAGCTTCGCGATTATACCATCGCACTCTATAAAAAATGTGCAGACTATGCTCTGACAAAGGGAATTATTATTGCGGATACCAAGTTCGAGTTCGGGTTGGACGAGGATGGACAAATTGTGCTGGGGGATGAGATGTTGACCCCTGACAGCTCCCGTTTCTGGCCGGCGGAGGGATATGAGGCAGGACACAGTCAACCCTCTTTTGACAAACAGTTCGCAAGAGACTGGCTGAAGAGCAATCCCGATAATGATTGGACATTGCCTGAGGAGATTGTACAGAAGACCATTGATAAGTATTTGCAGGGATATGAACTGCTGACAGGAAAGAGTCTGTAGGCGTAAAAAGTCAAAGTCCCCGCTGTGAACAAGGGGATCAAACTGTTACTGGGAGAGAGGATCAGATGACCGATAGTATTTACAATCAGACGGAAATGGAAGACAAGCCGGGAGAGGAATGTGGTGTATTCGGCGCCTATGATTTTGACGGCGGGGATGTGGCATCCACAGTATACTATGGATTGTTGGCGCTGCAGCACAGAGGACAGGAAAGCTGCGGTATTGCAGTCAGTGACACCAATGGACCTGCCAGAAGTGTGCGCTCCTCCAAGGATATGGGGTTGGTAAACGAGGCTTTTACTCCGGAGCATCTGGATAAATTAAAAGGAGACATCGGCGTGGGACATGTGCGGTATTCCACTGCAGGCAGCTCCACCAGAGAGAATGCACAGCCGCTGGTCATCAATTATGTAAAGGGAACATTGGGTATGGCGCACAATGGCAACCTGATTAATGCACCGGAGCTTAGAAGAGAACTGGAGTATACCGGGGCAATCTTCCAGACGACCATTGACTCTGAGGTCATAGCATATCTGATTGCAAGAGAACGTTTGAATGTGGGCTCGGTGGAGGAGGCAGTGGGACGCGCCATGGGAAAGCTCAAGGGCGCGTACTCTCTGGTAGTCATGTCTCCCAGAAAGCTGATCGGAGCGCGCGATCCATTTGGCTTCAGGCCCTTATGTATCGGCAAACGAGACAGCACCTATCTGCTTGCCTCTGAAAGCTGTGCGTTGGACACGGTGGGTGCCACCTTTGTGCGGGATGTGCTTCCGGGTGAAATCGTCACCATTTCCCCGGAGAAGGGGATTGAATCGGATATGAGCCATGCCATCACGCCTGCAGAACACGCCAGATGTGTATTTGAATATATTTATTTTGCCAGACCGGACAGCATCATAGACGGTGTCAGTGTTTACCACTCCAGAATTATGGCGGGTAAATTCCTGGCGATGGATTCCCCTGTGGATGCGGATTTGATTGTAGGTGTGCCGGAGTCCGGCAACTGTGCAGCAATGGGATATGCCCTGCAATCCGGTATCCCTTATGGGATTGCATTTATGAAAAATGCTTATGTGGGAAGAACCTTTATCAAACCAAAACAAAAGAGTAGAGAAAGCAGTGTACAGGTGAAGCTGAATCCCATTCGGGAGGCAGTGGAGGGAAAACGCATCGTAATGATCGATGATTCGATTGTACGAGGTACAACCTCAGACCGTATTGTGCGCATGCTGCGGGAGGCAGGAGCAAAAGAGGTTCATATGCGCGTGAGTTCACCGCCGTTCCTCTGGCCCTGCTATTTCGGAACCGATGTGCCTGCCAGAGAGCAGTTAATAGCCTATAATCGCACGATTCCTCAGATTCGGGATATGATTGGTGCAGATAGTCTGGATTATTTACGCATTGAGCGCCTGCGGGAAATTGTGAATGGACTCGGTGTCTGTGAAGGGTGCTTCACAGGAGAGTATCCTTTGCAGCCGCCGGTGGAAGATATTCGCGGTGAATTCGATGCTTAACCTAAAAGATAATAAAAAAATAAGGAGAACAAGAATGAGTACAGACAGATATCAGAGCCCGCTGTCAGAGCGGTACGCAAGTAAGGAGATGCAGTATATTTTCTCACCGGACATGAAGTTCCGCACATGGAGAAAGCTGTGGATTGCATTGGCGGAGACCGAGAAAGAGTTGGGATTGTCCCAGAACGGTGAGCCTGTCATCACAGATGAACAGATTGCAGAGCTGAAAGCCCATGCAGAGGACATCAATTATGATGTAGCAAAAGCAAGAGAAAAGGAAGTGCGCCACGATGTGATGAGCCATGTGTACGCATACGGAAAGCAGTGCCCCAAGGCCGCCGGTATCATTCATCTGGGAGCCACCTCCTGTTATGTGGGTGATAATACCGATATTATCGTGATGACGGAAGCTTTGAAGCTGGTGAAGAAGAAGCTGGTGAATGTCATGAAGGAGCTGGCTGATTTTGCTGACAAATATAAGGCACAGCCTACCCTGGCGTTTACTCATTTTCAGCCTGCACAGCCCACCAGTGTGGGCAAAAGAGCCACCTTATGGCTACAGGAGTTCTCTTTGGATCTGGAGGACTTGAATTATGTATTGAACAATATGAAGCTGCTTGGTTCTAAAGGGACAACCGGTACGCAGGCTTCCTTCCTGGAGTTGTTTGACGGAGATCAGGAGACCATTGACAAGATTGATCCCATGATTGCGGCAAAGATGGGCTTTAAGGAGTGCTATCCCGTATCCGGTCAGACCTACTCCCGCAAGGTGGATACCCGCGTAATCAATGTGTTGGCAGGCATTGCGGCTTCTGCACATAAGATGAGTAACGATATCCGTCTGCTGCAGCATTTGAAGGAAGTGGAAGAGCCCTTCGAGAAGAGCCAGATCGGTTCCTCCGCGATGGCATACAAGAGAAATCCCATGAGAAGTGAGCGTATCGCTTCCCTGTCCAGATATGTGATTGTGGATGCCTTGAATCCCGCTATTACATCAGCAACCCAGTGGTTTGAGAGAACTTTGGATGATTCCGCCAACAAACGCCTGTCCATTCCGGAAGGTTTCCTGGCAATCGACGGTATTTTGGATCTGTGTCTGAATGTGGTGGACGGACTGGTGGTATATCCCAAGGTCATCGAAAAGCATATGCTTTCCGAGCTGCCTTTTATGGCTACCGAAAATATCATGATGGATGCGGTTAAAATGGGCGGCAACCGTCAGGAGCTGCATGAGCGTATTCGAGAGCTTTCCATGGAAGCGGGACGTAATGTGAAGGTAGAGGGCAAGGATAACAACCTGTTAGAGCTGATTGCAGCAGACCCTGCATTCAACATGACCCTGGAGGATCTACAGAAGTGCATGGAGCCTTCCCGATACATTGGCAGAAGTAAGGAGCAGGTGGAGGCATTCCTTACAAATGTGATCAATCCGATTCTGGAGGAGAATAAGGATTTATTGGGCGTAAAGGCTGAGATTAATGTGTAACTATTCAGAGTCAATGGGGTTCTGAATAGCTATAAGTCCATAATATCATAACAGGTAGAGGAAGGGAGAGCACAGATGGGCGGATTTTTTGGAGTAGCATCAAAGAATGATTGTGTATTTGATTTATTTTTCGGAACAGATTATCATTCCCATTTGGGAACTAGGCGTGCCGGAATGGCGGTCTATAGTGAGGACAGGGGATTTGATCGGGCGATTCACAATATTGAGAATGCGCCTTTTCGTACGAAGTTTGATAAGGATGTCAATGAGATGCACGGACATCTAGGTATCGGCTGTATCTCTGATTTTGAGCCCCAGCCTTTGATGGTGCGTTCTCATCATGGTACCTATGCCATCACCACGGTGGGCAAGATTAACAATACAGAGGAAATTCTAAAGGGGCTTTTTGCCAGCGGTCATTCCCATTTTCTGGAGATGAGTGGTGGGGACATCAATGCCACAGAGCTGGTGGCGGCTATGGTCAATCAACGTGATAATCTGGTGGAGGGTATTCAATATGCCTTGGAGACAGTGGAGGGTTCCTTGTCCCTCTTGATCATGACCCCCAAGG
>JAFVDW010000098.1 GCA_017478245.1 Lachnospiraceae bacterium | reverse complement strand
TCTGACAAGGAATCGGATATGGATAAGGACTGCGATGAAGCTATAGATCAGATCAGAACACAGAAGTATGCCGAAGGGCTCAGAGGCTATGAGCAGATAGTATGCTATGGAGCGGCTTTTTTCCAAAAGCAGGTAAAAATGAAACTGTTAAAATAAGTAATTTGTTATAGATAGTTTAAGGGCAATCGATTATTCCAAAGATGGAGAGGGGTTGCCCTTTTTTGATTGAAAATTTTACAACTATTTTACAACTGCAAGAAATGATATGATATAGAATATTATTGATAAATGTTTAAGCAATGAGGCTATATAGGAATCATTTTAATAAAGATAAATTGCGTTAATATATCTGCATATGGAGGCATGATCAAATGGGGAAAATACTAATCATAGAGGATGAGATAGCAATCAATAAGATGCTGTGTATGAATCTTGGCCTGGTGGGGCATGAAACGGTGCCGTTTACAGACGGGGAGCAGGTTATTAAGCGGCTTTCCGGGGATGGAAACGCTGATGCTGATCTGGCACTGCTGGATGTTATGCTGCCTAAGGCTGATGGATTTGAATTGCTGGAGCTGCTCTTGGAGAAGAAGATTCCGGTTATATTTCTGACCGCAAAGGGGGATCTGGAGTCAAAGCTTAGGGGGCTCACCGGTGGCGCAGAGGATTATATCGTAAAGCCGTTTGAAATGCTGGAGGTAATCGCACGCATCGATAAGGTGCTGAAGCGGTACGGAAAGAGGGAGAATGTATTTCACATTGATGATGTGGAGGTAAATGCAGCCGAGCGCACGGTCAGGAAGAATGGTGTGGAGCTGGTACTTACAATGATAGAATTTGATCTGCTCCTGCTGCTTATACGAAACCGAAATATAGTGCTTTCACGGGAGAAAATGCTGAATGAGGTCTGGAACATTTATTATGAGGGTGAGACAAGAACAGTGGATGTTCATATTGCACAGCTTAGAAAGAAGACGGGTCTTAGGATTGTAAGTATTCCGAAAATCGGGTATCGGCTGGAGGTTTCGCAGGAAAGCCGTGAGTGATGCAATAAAGTTTTACTGTGTTTTCACAATGAAGCAGGGAAGCTGCAAATAAGCATAGATGCAGGTATCAAATGGAGGTTTTACATGAGAACCAGGATTACAATAGGAATGATAATTATATTTGTTGTGTCGGCGGGACTTTTCTGCGGAATTATGTCTTACACTACATGGAATACGCAAAGGAGCGAGGCGAAACGGTACAGTGTCAGTGAATTGAATGCACTGGTGTGGAAGTTAAATTCCGAGAACTATCCAATGGATATTAAGGATTCTCCGTATATTAAGGATACGATTCTAAGATACCGGATTCAGCAGTATGCGTCACTAAGCCGTGAAGA
Organism: Lachnospiraceae bacterium; assembly: GCA_017478245.1. Taxonomy (GTDB): domain Bacteria; phylum Bacillota; class Clostridia; order Lachnospirales; family Lachnospiraceae; genus Acetatifactor. The sequence continues at coordinate 2,422 of JAFVDW010000098.1, read as the reverse complement.
TATGGACTATGTGCTTCAAAAGGGTGAGGAGGACATATTCAACAATTCAAGTATAAATGCAAGCTATATTCTGGATTCCATGAAAACCGACGAGATAGAAATGGGTAATGAAAAGTACAGGGCAGCATTTTTCAAATACGGAAGCCGGTATTATTCCGTGGCGGGCGGGACGATCATGTATGATGGGGAGGAGTACGATATATCCGTGGTAAGGGATGTGACAGAGAGTATGAACCGTGTGCGTATGGTGGCGGTCTGGTGCATCTTCATTAATCTCGGAATTGTTATTGTATCCATTGTGATAAGTATTCTGTTCTTAAAGCACAGCTTCGCTCCCCTTGAACAGCTGAAGGAGAGTACCAGGGCGATTGCACAGGGAGATTACGGGCAAAGGATAGGCAGTGTCAGAAAGGATGAGGTGGGCGAGCTTGCGGATTCCTTTGACCGGATGGGCGAGGCGGTTGAGCTTCATATACGGGAAGTGGAAAATAAGGTGGAGGAGCAGGATATGCTTATCCACGCATTGGCACATGAAATGAAGACACCGGTTACTGCAATAGCAGGATATGCGTTTGCCTTGCAGTCGGCAAATATAAGTGAGAAACAGCAGGAGGAGGCGGTATCATTTATTGACATGGAAAGCAGGAGGCTTGAGCGTCTTTCTTCTAAGCTTACACAGCTGATCATGGCAGAGCATAACAGGATCGAATTACAGAGCATCTCCGTTCATGCCTTTGCTAAGCAGCTTGAAGGGATTTTGGTTCCTAAGGCGGATAGGCAGAATGTCAGTCTGCACATAGAAGTGCCGGAGGATGATTATAATATTGAAGGTGATGCAGACCTTCTGTGCGTGCTTCTTACTAACCTTTATGATAACGCATATAAGGCGGGGGCTTGCCGGATAGGGATTCATTTCGCAGTAAATGAATGGACTGTCACGGACAACGGCTGCGGCATACCGGAGGATGAACTCACAAAAATTATGCAGCCATTTTATCAGGGGGACAAATCCAGGAGCGATGAAGGCTTTGGACTGGGGCTTGCTATCTGTAAGAAGATTGCCGACCTGCACCGTATGGAGCTTCGGATTATGAGTGTGGTTGGGGAGGGGAGCTGTGTCTATATGACAATTAATTGTTGAAAAGGCTTATGAGCTTTAGTTCTATGCAATTGGATATTGGGGTTTTAAGTATTTTACAATTTCTTTACAACTCCATGATGATTTGAAAACAGCAATCCTGTTATACTCTCATTGTCAGGCAGGCAGACATTGTGAAACAGGTCAGGCTGCATAAAGCATATTGAAAGATATAGCTTCTTGAAAGATATAGCGTGTTGCGATTATCTAAAGTAGACAGACGATAGAAAGGAATATTAAGACTATGAAGAAAAAATGGTACGCATTTGGGCTGGCAGTAATATTGGGAATTGTCCTATGTGCCTGCGAAAAGACACCGGATGAGAAAATCGTTGCCCGGAAGAATAATGAGAGGCTTAAGGAAGAGGCACAAAAGGGTGCGGATGAGAGCAACAGTCTGGCAGCGGTGGCGAAAGAAGCGGACGAGCATTACAGCTATGAATATACAAATGATGACAAGACACTAACGGTTAAGGCGGAAGCAGATGTGTGGCTGCCGGAGAAGGACACGATTCCAATGTATGAGGTGAGCAGTACAGGCTTTTCCCAGGAGCTGGTGACGAAGGCATACAACTATTTTTTTGATGGCGTGGAGACATATCGAATGGAGGGAACGGATGCCACAAAGGAAGTATTTGAAGACCGTATTTTGAAATGTAAGGAGGAAAAAGCAAAAATCGAGGGTGATGATTCCTTAAGTGAAGAAGACAGGGAGTTTAAATTACAGAGTATTGAGGATGAGCTTCAAAGACTGCAGGAGGCATATGCGGATGCACCGGAGGAACCTACGACGAAAAAGGTTCCGGCTGACAGTATATTGAGGAGGGATGAGAATACGCAGACGGAAAATCCGGAGGATGAGATATACGGTGTTAATTGTCAAAGTGATGATGCCTTTTTTTCAGTAGCGAATTTTCCGGTCGATTCCTCCGGCTGGTCCAGTCTCTATTATCTGAGGAAAACAGAATGCACCTATTTTGTGGACGGGGATACAGATAATAAGCTTGATAAGGAAAGGCTTGATGAAATCGAGAAAAATATCGGAATATCTTATCAGGCTGCATTGGCAGAGGCAGATGAATTTTTCTCAGAGCTTGGCGTTGATGTGGAAATGATGGCTTCCTTTGCCCTCAAGGGGTATATGAACCCGCAATCGGAGGAGGATGTCGAAAACAGTGTCTGGAGACCGGAGGAAAAGGAATCGGCATATTGTTTTTTCTACACAAAAAGGGTTGATGGAATACCATTTGCGGCAACATTTTCCAATTATATACCGGATAATGA
>JAFVDW010000097.1 GCA_017478245.1 Lachnospiraceae bacterium | reverse complement strand
TACGAGAGAGGAAAAGCTGCAAAAAGTCAGGGCGAAGCTGTCTGAACAGAAAGCAGATTACTTATTGCTTACTGCGTTAGATGAGATTGCATGGCTGTTGAATCTGCGCGGTGGGGACGTTCTGTGCACACCGGTTTTTCTGGCATATATGCTGCTTACGGAGAATGGCGCCACACTTTATGTGCAGGAGGAGAGCATAAGTGATGAGATTCGCCAGAAGTTGGCTCTGTGTGGGGTGTGCTTGGCACCCTATGATGGAATCTATGAGACGCTGCGGGGGATGGAACGGGAGAAAACCATCCTGTTGGACGGTGGTTCAGCCAATTTTGCCATTGTGAAGAGCATTCCGGAGACGGTGAAGGTGTTGGATCAGCCAAGTCCGGTCATCGCTATGAAGGCTGTGAAGACGCCAGAAGAGATGGAGCATATGCGCAAGGCACATGTGAAGGACGGTGTGGCTGTGTGCAGGTTCATCCGTTGGATGCAACAGAGTGTCAGGAATGCAGCAGAACAGGGAGAAAACATCACAGAACTGACGGCTGCGGCGAAGCTGGAGGAGCTGCGCTCGCAGATGGAGGGTTATGTGGAGCAAAGCTTTACTCCCATTGTGGCATATGGCGCCCATGGAGCCATTGTCCACTACGATCCCACAGAGGAGACGGATGTAGCGCTTGAGCCCAGAGGTTTTTGCCTTGCGGACACCGGGGGACATTATCTGGATGGAACTACAGATATTACCAGAACGATCGTATTGGGCAAGCTGACCGAAGAGGAAAGAAATGCCTACACTACGGTTTTGCGAGGGCATTTGAACCTGGGAGCTGCCAGATTCGTATATGGTGTATGCGATGTGAATCTGGATTATCTTGCCAGAGAGCCCCTGTGGGAGCAAGGAATGGATTACAATCATGGTACAGGGCACGGAGTGGGATATCTGCTGAATGTGCATGAGGGTCCCCAGAGATTTCACTGGAGAGTGTCGGAGAATGCCCGACCGGTGGTGTTGGAGGAAGGCATGGTCATCTCCAATGAGCCGGGCTTATATCTGGAAGGCAAGTTCGGCATCCGTCATGAGAATCTGGTGCTTGTCCGCAAGGGGGAGAAGACCTCCTACGGTCAGTTTATGTATTTAGAGCCGCTTACCATGGTGCCCTTTGACAGGGAAGCGATTGTGACTGAGCTTCTGACAGACAGAGAGCTGGAACGGCTGAATACATATCACAGACAGGTGTATGAGACAATCGCACCGCTGCTCAATCAGGAGGAGCGTGCATGGCTGGCAGAACGCACTGCCAAAATAGACAGAGCGTAATCATGATAGGTTCAAGCGCTTTGTGAGAGTGGATGATGAACAACAGTTGATAGGGTGTTTCGTAGATGCCTAATAACCGTTGAAATAAAAAGGAGGTATATGAATTATGGATATTGAGGTAAGAGAATACACAGGTGAGGGTTATAAGCCGGTCATTGATTATGAGACATGGAGGGTTGCAATCCTCAATTATATTGATGAATTGGAGGTGCCCAACATTGAAAAGATGCAAAAGCATCTGCTCAGTGACGAGGTGTTCGTACTTTTGAAGGGTAATTTTACGCTTTTCACTGCGGGCAACGGGGATGAGATCGGCAAGATTCAGGCTACGAAGCTTGAGCCCTATAAAATGTATAATGTAAAAGCCGGCGTCTGGCATACACACACCTTGGATGAGGAGACAAGCGTACTGATCGTGGAGAATCAGAATACCTGCGATGACAATTCACCGGAGCTGTTTTTGACACAGGCACAGCGGGCAGAACTGGCAGAATGCTTTCAAAATCAGTAAATAGGACGCTTCTTTTTGACTTTTTGACGAAATTCATGTTTTTTGACTTCCGGACTAAAGAATTTGACCCGGTGGCCGATATTCATATTGAATTCATTTAAAAAGTCATAACAAGGAAGGAGGAGTCAGATATGCGTGTGGAGGCTTATGCACAGATTCAGCAGATTTATAAGCCGCAGAAAGCCGGTAGAGCGCAGGTGGCTCATGGCGTCGGACAGACAACGGATATGTTGTCCATCAGCAGCATTGGAAAGGATATCCAGACTGCAAAGGCAGCACTTGCGGGAACTCCCGATATTCGTGAAGAATTGACGGCTCCCATCAAGGCAAAGATTCAGAATGGTACCTATACAGTATCCAATGAGAGCTTTGCAGACAAGTTGATGCGCAAATTAGAAGAAGTGGGGTAGAACGTAAGTGGCAAGTTTGATGGAAAACCTGATAGATGTACTGGATAAAGAATGCAGTGAATATGAGGGGCTACTTACGCTATCCCAAAGTAAGACGCCGATCATTGTGAGCGGCGATTTGGAAAATCTACAGAAGATCACGGATGAGGAACAGGAATTGGTGAGCAGGATTGCCAATCTCGATAAGACGAGAGTGGAGGTGACTGCAGATATTGCCAATGTATTGAACAAGGATGTCAACACTTTGAAAATCGCCAGCTTGATTACAATGTTGGAGGGAAGACCCGCAGAGCAGGAAGCTTTGGCGTCTGCCCATGACAGACTGCAGGATGCGGTGAAAGAGCTGAAAAGGGTCAATGAACAGAACAAGGAGCTGCTGGACAATGCGCTGGAAATGGTGGAATTTGAAATGAATGTCCTCCAAGCCATGAAAGCAGCACCTGAAACCGCCAATTATAACCGTGGTGCCTACAGTGCCGGTGACACCATGGGTGTAAGCAAAGGATTTGATGCAAAACAATAAAAGATCCTTGTGAAATGTTGAGGTGAGATATCATGCCATTGATGGGTAGTTTATATATAGGAGCATCCGGATTACAGACAAGTCAAAATGCGCTGAATACCACAGCGCATAATCTTTCTAATGTAGACACATCGGGCTATACCAGACAGCAGGTACAGCTTTCCGATAAGAGCTACATTACGATTCAGAAGAATCCGTCGGGAATATCAAATAAACAGCTTGGACTGGGCGTTGCTTATTCCAGAGCAAAACAGGTGAGAGATTATTTTTTGGATAAGACATACCGCAAGGAATCCGGACGCAGTATGTTTTATGAGGTTTCCACCAATGTGATGGAAGAGGTGGAGAGCCAGCTTGGAGAACTGAACGGGGAGGCATTTCAGGATTCCTTGTCGGATTTGTGGACTGCTATTCAGGAGTTGAATAAGGATGTCTGCAGTTCTGTGACACAGGGACTCCTGGTACAGCGTGCTTCAGAGTTTGTGGAACGTGCGGATTCGGTATATCAGGGTCTTGCCTTTTATCAGGACAATTTGAATCTGCAGATTAAGCAGCAGGTGACTAAGATAAATGATTATGGGAAGCAGATTCTTGAATTGAATGATCAGATTCGTAAGGTGGAGAGCGGCGGTGTTGAACATGCCAATGACATGAGAGATATCCGCAATCAGATTTTGGATGAGCTGGCACAGCTTACGGACATGAGCTGGACAGAGGATACCTTCGGAGATGTTTTTATTCAAATCGAGGGGGTTGATTTTGTAAAAGGCGGTACTTGTTACGAAATTGACATGCAGATGGATGAATCTACCGGTTTTTATACGCCGTTTTGGCCGCAAAATGCTTCCTATTATCTGAATGATGAAGGCAATAAGGTGTATAACATTGACGGAGCGGAAGTGTTTGACTTAACCAGAGAGATATCTTCGGATTATAATACGGATGTGGGTGGCCTGAAAGCAATGCTTCTTGCTCGCGGCGATCACAGAGCGGATTATACGGACATGGTTCCGGGGCGGTATGAATCCATATCCCAGTCCGTTATTATGAATATACAAGCCGAGTTCGACCAGTTGATTCACAATGTTGCTACCAGAGTGAACAGCGTACTGGCAGGTGCGGCAGGAGTACAGCAGGGCAATCTGACGACTGCCGGCGGCGAGGTACTTGAAAATGTTCGTTACTGTGAGGTGGAACCGGGAGGATATATGCGAAACGATGATGGTGTGCCGATACAGTTGTTTCATAAGGCGACCACCGATGAATATCGCAGAGTTACCGGAGCAGACGGCAAGGAATATTTGGTATACAATGAGGAGAATCCGGATAGTGCCGACAGCTTGTATTCTGTCCGCAATCTGGAAGTGAATCAGGAATTGATGCAGAAGCCATCCATGTTGGGCTTCAGATTGGCAGATGGCTCTGAGGATATTGCCACAGCAGAGGAATTGAAGAAAGCATTCACGGAAGATATTTATACATTAAATCCCAATGTTCAGAAGCGAACCACCTTTACGAATTATTATTCGGATTTGGTGTCGCAGGTGGGCAACTCAGGATATGTGTATCGCAGTATCTATGAGAATCAGGAGAATACGGTGGAAGCCACCAGAAGTGCAAGAGAGCAGATTGTCGGAGTATCCTCCGATGAAGAGCTGTCCAATATGATTAAGTTCCAAAACGCATTTAACGCATCCAGCAGATACATCAATGTGATCAGTGAGATGCTGGAGCATATTATCAACACCTTGGGAATGTAAGAAAGGAGGTAGCATATGCCCTCACAATTTTTTGGATTGAATATCGCATATACAGGATTGCTGGCAAGTAACGCAGCACTGAATACTACCGCCAATAATATTTCCAACGTGCAGACAGAAGGATATAGCAGGCAGCAGGTAAAACAGCAGGCTGCCAATGCGATTCGGGTATTTCAGACTTATGGGTGTGCCGGTGCCGGTGTAGAGACTTTGGCGATTGAACGTGTGCGAGATGAGTTTTACGACACCAAGTACTGGAATAATAATTCCAAGGTCGGCGAGTACAATATGAAACAGTACTACATGCAGCAGGTGGAGACTTATTTTGATGATGATGGCAAGAATGCCGGATTCAAGACCGTGTTTGACCAATTTATGGTTAAGGGGATTGAGGAGCTTTTAAAAGACCCAGACAGTATCACAGCAAAGTCTCAGTTTGTGGGTTACGCCGGTTCGGTTGCAAAGTACTTCAATGGTTTAGCAGGTAATATGGAAGAGCTTCAGAAGGATGTAAATCTGGAGATTAAGTTAAAGGTTGATGAGATTAATTCTTTGGCAGGAGAGATTGCTACCCTGAATAAGCAGATCAATACGATCGAATTGACAGGTCCTATTGCCAATGAGCTTCGGGACAGAAGAACGTTATTGCTCGATCAGTTATCGGAGATTGTAGATGTGAAGGTGATTGAGACACCGGTGTATGATACCAATAATCCGGATAGATTGACAGGAGCACACCGCTGCATCGTGAAGATTGCCGGTGGGCAGGTGTTGGTAGATGACAGTGATTTCAACGGACTGGAATGCGTGGCAAAGGCTGATTACGAGAAAACCAACCAGACGGATATTGACGGTCTGTACGAAGTGTACTGGTCTAATGGACAGAAATTTGACCTACACAATGCCGCTATGGGCGGAGCTTTGAGAGGGCTCGTAGAGATGCGGGATGGCAACAACGGTGAGAATTTTACGGGTGCCGTCACCGGTATCGGAACAGTTGAGGATGGAGATACAGTCAAGGATACCGTGACGATTCAGGTCAGCAAAGAGTATTTGAAGGATTTGAACAAAAGTAACCTTTCCGATCAGGGTGGAATCATTTCCCTGGGGAATCAGGATTTTTATTATGAATCATGGGAGTATCATTGTACCTATGATGATGACGGTAACGCTACATACTCCTATACATTTAAGTTGTCTGCCGACAAAGAGCTGAATGCAGGACGTGTGACAAATGACAGAGTGGGTAAGACGGCAAATATTGGAGATAATATTGCCTATCAGGGAATACCGTATTATATGAATCAGATGAATGAGTGGCTCAGAACCTTTGCCCAGAAGTTTAACGATATATTGACCAGCGGATATGACTCTCATAATAATCCGGGAGCTATGATGTTCACAGCCAATATGGCAGCTTCCAATGAGCAGTTTGATTTCCCCGGTGAAGAACGCTATGACTGGAGCTATGAAAAGCGTGTTGAAGAATTGAAGAAGCAGTATATGAAGGCGGATGCAGCTTTGTCGGAAGAGGATGCTGAAACGCAGGCAAGGGAAGCTGCCAGGACGGTGACAGTCAATGTCAGTGACGACAGTTATTATCGTATGACAGCGGCAAACTTTGATATTTTGGATGCCATGGAATTGGATGCAGGTATTCTTGCCAACCGTTATAGTCAGGGGGACGGCGTGGAACAAAGCGATTTGCTGAAGGATCTGCGTGCCATGGCGTATGATAAGTCTAAAATGAGCTTTCGTGCAGCTTCGGCATCAGAATTTTTACAATGTATTTTGTCGGATGTGGCGTTAAATACTTCCGGTGCAAATACCTTGTATACCAGCTTCAGAAATATCGGAAGCAGTATTGATTCCCAGAGAGAATCAATCTCCGGTGTAGATGAGGATGAGGAAGCTGTGAATTTGGTAAAATATCAGAATGGATATAATCTTGCGTCCAAAATGATTCAGACATTGACAGAGATTTATGACAGACTGATACTGGAGACCGGCGTGTAAGCGCGCAAAGAAGGAGAGTGGGACATGAGAATTACCAATAAGATTATGCAGAAAAACAATCTGTCCAATATCAATACCAATAAGATATATCAGGACAAGCTGAGTAATCAGATGTCTACTCAGAAGAGAGTAAATCGTCCTTCTGATGATCCTGTTGTGGCTATCCGTGCGCTGCGTCTGCGCAGCAGTGTGACAGAAATATCCCAGTATTACAGTAAAAATATTCCTGATGCAGAGAGCTGGCTGAGTGTGACAGAGGATGGTCTTAAGAATCTTTCACAGATCATTACGAATATGATTACACAGTGCAATAAGGGGGCTAACAGTTATTTGGATAGCTCAAACAGACAGATTATCCTGGAGCAGTTGAAGGCATTGGGCGATGAGGTATATACCACCGGCGATGCCGATTATGCAGGAAGATATGTATTCACCGGTTATCGCACAGACACTTCTCTTAGTTTTCAGGCCGGTGAGACCAAAAAATATAGTATTACGGAGCAGTTAAAGAATGATTCCATTGATACCGTAACCAATGTGAATATGGGGAAGCTGTTGGAACTCAATACCAGTAACTACAACAGCGGAGAGATGGGAAGTGTAACGGAGCAAAGTATAGATTCTGTGGAAGCGTATCGTATTAGATTGGCGTATGATAAATGTAATGAGGATAGTACGTTAAAGATTGCTTTTCATGAGAAGAGCACCGACCCGGACACAGGGGAATCTATATATACCCCTACCACATGGTCCAGTGATGGCAATGGAGATGCCACAATACAGGTGGTGCATTCTTATCAGGATCCATACACACAGGCGGCGACAGATCCCGATGCGATTATTTTTGTGCCGGAGAGCGGAGAGATGCTGTTGGGAGAGAATCGTTACAATCAGTTGATGACAGCGAAGGATGATGCGTCTACCAGTGCCGATGAGAGTGAGATACAGATTACCTATGAGAAGAGTGAGTGGGATAAGGGAGATTTAAGACCGGAGCATTATTTCTATTGTGAGGCGGATGGTATTACCTACAATGAGAGTTATCTGGATGGGGAACGTGAGCGTCAGGATATTGAATATGACGTAGGCTTTAATCAGACAATCCGCATCAATTCTACCGCAGACGAATGCTTTAATCACGGAATCGGCAGAGAAGTGGATGATTTGGTGAATGCTTTGCAGGAGGTTCAGGATATTGAGACGGTAAAGGTGACCATTGAGAGTGCGATGGAGACTGCATCAGAAGAGGATAGAGCTATCTTGCAGACACGTCTGGATGCGGCAGAGAAAGCGTTGACCTTGGCAAATGACAAGTGCCAGAAGTTGTTTGAAAGTGGTATTACCACTTTTCAAAAGCATTTGGACGACGCGAATCTTTGTATCACCAACTGCGGTACCAGGAGCAGTAAGCTGGAATTAATCAAGACGCGTATGCAGAATCAGAAGACCACCTTTGAGACTTTGAAGAGTGAAAACGAAGACATTGATATTACAGAGGTAGCAATTCAGCTAAGTAGTGCGGAACTGACCTATGAAGCCGCGTTGATGGCAACCGGTAAGGTTATGCAGACCACATTGCTGAATTATATATAAGAACTACTATACTATAACCGCGCATGAGGCGCAGAAAAGGAGTCCTATGAAGATTAATACAAGAGTTTTTGGCGAAGTAGAAATTGCAGATGACAAGATTATTACTTTTGAGAAGGGCATCATAGGCTTTCCGGACATGAAACATTTTACATTGATTCATGATGCGGATAAGGGAAGCAGTGCAGGTATTCGCTATCTGCAGTCCATTGAAGAGCCGGAGTTTGCAATGCCGGTGATGGACCCCTTGGTTGTAAAAGAGGACTACAACCCTGAAGTGAGTGATGATTTGTTGCAAAATCTGGGTAATCTGACGGAAGAAAATGTGTTGGTATTGGTGTCTGTAACAGTACCTTCCGATCTTACAAAGATGACCGTGAATTTGCAGGGACCGATCATCATCAATGTGGAAGAGCGTAAGGCAAGTCAGATTATTGTAGAAGGCGAACAGTTCCCGATCAGATTCCCCATCTATGATATCCTGCAGGCTAGAAAGGCGGGTGAATAGGATGCTGGCGTTATCGAGAAAGAAAAATGAAGCAATCATTATTAACAATAATGTGGAGATTACTATTTTGGAGGTAAAGGGCGATCAGGTAAAGGTTGGTATTACTGCTCCCAAAGAGGTGCCCATCTATCGTAAAGAGGTATACCTTCAGATTCAGGAGTCCAACAAAGAGGCTGTCAATGCGGACGGTATGGCTGCGTTGAAGGAATTGTTGGGATAATATCCTTTCGGATTGTAAAGTAACAAAATAAAGTAACAAAATAAAGTGACAAAAGGCTTGTCGAGAGAAAGAACGACAAGCCCTTTGTATACTATAGGAAAGTTCTCAAGTTCAGTAGTGAGAGTTAGGGAGAATTTGCTTGCAAATTCTCTTAAGAGCGTGCTCGAAAGAGCACGCTCTTTTACAGCTTCAGTCCCCTATATCTATTCACCATAGCCCAAAGCTCCTGAATGCGCACATCAGCGAGATTGCCCGGAATGGCAGAAGATGCCGTGACAGCACCAAAGCTTTTGGCGGTGTAGGCATGGTATACAGCGTCTATACATTTTTCCAGAGAAACGCGTCCATTAAATTGATTTTCCTCTAAGAAGCGCAGCATAGTACCCAGCAGATTGGTTTGCTCGGAGTCAACCACCTGCTCTACAAAACGCAGCTCCACCGACTCATGGTTCAGAATTACGGCATCTGTACCGGCACCCTTCACCTTGACTTTTCTGCTCTCGGTGACATTCTTGTTGGCAAGCGGAACGCGCTTGTCCTGCCACTGAGTCAGCTCGTCCGGAGGAGTGGCAGAGCCCCCGGAAGTGGAGAGCGTACTTTGGATATCCTGTGCTGCTGCTTTCGCCTTATCTGTTATATCAGAAGGCTCATATTCTTTCATCTGTAGGATACAATCCGATACTGCGAAATAAGCGCCGGAGCTTCCCGCTACCAATATGGTGGAGATTCCCATTGTATCATAAAGCTGACGCATGCGGCTTAAAAACGGAACGATGGGTTCCTGATTCTGCAATACTACACGGGACATCAAGTCATCGCGCACCATGAAATTGGTGGCACTGGTATCTTCGTCAATCAGCAGCGTCTTGCTGCCGGACAAAACCGCCTCTACCGTGTTAGCTGCCTGAGAGGTGGAACCGCTGGCATCCTCGGTGGAGAAGCAGGTAGTATCCTTCTTGCCCGGCAGATTGCGGATGAAAGGGCTGATATCCAGTTGTTTCACGCAGCGACCGTCCTCTGAGCGAATCTTCATGGCAGTATTTTCTGTGATAACATATTCTCTGCCATCGCCGGGGATATGATTATAAACCCCTCTTTCCAAGGCTTTCAGTAAGGTGGATTTGCCGTGATAGCCGCCACCTACGATCAGAGTGATTCCCTTGCGGATGCCTAAGCCCGTGATACTGCGTCCTTCCGGCAGGGACAAGGTTACTTCATCCTCCTTGGGACTGACAAAGGGAACGGCATCCTTCATGGGCAAATCATCTACGCCGCTTTTGCGGGGCAGGCAGGCTCCGTTCGCAACAAATGCCACAAGTCCCTGTTTGGAGAGCTGCCCGCGGATACAATCCTGATCATCTGCAAGCTGTATCCATTTTTGAAGAGCGGGCTTGGAGAGCGCGGCAAAACGCAGGGAATGTGCCACACAGTCCGGCACATAGTCCATTAGCATTTTCTTTAGTTCCATAGACAGGGTAGTGCGTCCGGCTGCCGGAAAACCTGCGGAAAAACGTACAATCAACAGTCCGGTGGCAGGTTCAATCTGCAGTGCAGAGCGCTCCAATACCTCCTGATGACAATGGCTCACGGAAAGGGAACCGCTCTTGCCGGAGCCCTTTGTACGGTGATCGTATTTGGCAAGCTCTCGTCCGAAGCCTCTCAGCAGAAAGTCCTGCAGCATAATGCGGCGGTGTGGTGTTTCATAATATTCTTTGGGAATACCATGCTGAGGAGCTTTTATACGAATACTGAGGGATGAAGGAGCCGCAAAGGGATCGCCCTGCACATGGTCGATAGATAGCTCGTAGGTCTGGAATTGATAACGTCCTTTCAATGATTTATAGGCGGGATAACCCTTATGGTCAGTTTCCCGTAATAATTGTTCTAATTTTCTCATATTATCCTCACTTCTGCGCATTTCCTGCGCATATTTAGTTTAAGCTCTTATGATTTTCATACCTCACACTTCCTCTATGCGGCGGACTCCTTCGATGGCGGACACCGGTAGGGAAAATGTCACAGCACCGCTGGGGGTGTCTGGCCCTGCATGCTCCATAATGGAGCGCATGATGTCTGCCTTCTTGTTGGCTACAGAAGCAATCAGGATGATTTCTTTTTCTGTGGCTATAGAGACGTCCAGAAATTTCTTTGACAGCTCTGTTCCGGTTCCTTTGGCGTGAATGACTGTACCACCCTGTGCCCCGGCGGCTCTGGCTGCATCCATTACCACATCGGTGTAGCCCTGATTCAGGATTACCATAATCATCTCATATGCGAACTGCATATTTGGTGTACCTTTGTTTGCTGTTTCATTGTTGTTTGTAAAAAATGCCAAGGTTCTGCTTCCTCCTACACTTTTGACGGGAATGGAGAGCATAACGCCATTCCCGGGAATATCGATCATCAGTTTCCGTTTTGCGCTGGTAAATAACTGCTTTGTCTGTTCTGCATCAGTGACTGTAAAGATGATTGCTTTCGCGGTCGCTCGTAGTCCATGGATATCCAATAGCTCGTTGGTGGCTGTTCCATGTCCCAGAGCCGTAAGAATCAGTGGTACATTCTGCTCACGATACAGAGACACTAACTGCCGCTCTCTGGAACGCTCCAACACGGCAATCACATAATAAAGCTCCATACATTGCCCTCCATTTATAACCAAAGTTCTATGACATCGTTTTCTGTAAAGTGCTCCGCCGGCATTGGAATCACAGCAGGCTTAAACTTCTTCTTGCGGATGACACTGATAGCGCCCATTGTCTGTATGGTGATCAGCGGCATCATAGCAACCATAGCAACAATCCCAAATGCGTCTGTCAGGATATTGCCTCCTACCGTTTGACATACTCCCATTGCAAGAGGAAGCATAAAGGTGGCAGACATCGGTCCGGATGCTACACCGCCGGAGTCAAAGGCGATGGCGGTAAAGATTGGCGGCACAAAAAAGGAGAGTGCCAGAGAGAGGATGTATCCTGGTAACACGAACCATAAAATACTGATACCGGATAGTACGCGGATCAGGGCAAGCATCATAGCCACAGCAATCCCTACAGAAAGGCTAAGCTTTAAGGATTTCTTGGAGATAGATCCTGCACTGATTTCTTCCACCTGGCGTGTCAGAGTATGCACCGCGGGCTCGGCGGAGATGATGAACCAGCCCATGGCACCTACAATGGGCAGTAGGAGCACTTTCTTGGAGCCTTCTGCCAGAACCCCTCCCAGTATCACACCCAACGAGGAAAAGCCTACATTTACACCGGTTAAGAAAACAACCAGTCCAATATAAGTAAATCCAAGTCCCACCAAAATCTGCATAAACGGTGTCCTGCGCAATCTGAGCATAAAAAACTGAAACAACAGGAAAAACACAATAATCGGTGCCAGCGCCAAAGCCACTTCTCCCAAATAGACCGGAATCGCCCGCAGATAATCGTGGCTCAACTGCACAGTGTTCAGATAAGTGCTGGCGGAAGCTGCCGCAATCTCCGACATCTCGCCGGGATAGAAAAAGCCAAGAATCAATACCGCCAGAATGGGTCCCACGGAGCATAGCGCTACCAGACCGAAGCTGTCCGCCTCGGCATTCTTATCGCTACGGATGGAAGCCACACCGATACCAAGAGCAATAATAAATGGGGAGGTCATGGGACCGGTGGTAACACCTCCTGCGTCAAAAGCTACACTCAAGTAATTCGGATCAGATAGGGCTGCAAGAATAAAAATCAAAATGTAAAAAAGGATCAAAAGCCATTTCAGTTGTATGCCCAGCAAAATACGCATCAGGCATAGCATCAGAAACAATCCCACACCCAGGGAAACCGTGAGAATGAGCACCATTGTATTGATGTGTGGCACATTCTTCGCCAGCACTTGTAAATCCGGCTCTGCAATGGTCACAATGACCCCCAGGATAAAAGACAGTGTAAGAATTAAAAACAGATTGCGTGATTTTGTCAGGGTAGCACCGATATGGGCTCCGATTTTAGCCACGGAATTGTCCGAACCATACATAAATAAGCCGAGACCTACGATCAGCAGTGACGATCCGATCACAAAGGAAAGCATCAGATCTGTAGGCACGGGTGCAATGGTAAAACATAGTATCGCTACAATGGCTGCGATGGGCAATACCGATGACAGGGCTTCATGGAGTTTTTGTTTCAGTCCATCAGAGTCTCGCAAAAAAGAATACCTCCCGTAAGTTGTTTTATAGTCATATCTCTAAATGGATACCTTATTGATTGCCTGATCTGATTCTCCGATAGTTGTAATTGAGAATGCTAGAATAGCGAAGTGTATCACAATAATTATTTGTATTTTATCGTTTTATAGGTTTGTTGTCAACATGTGATGGTGGACGCCGATAGCGTAAATTTACTGTAGGAAAACAAAAGACAGACTTCACCTGAAATGTGCTTTAGATTGGTTCACTATCTTTACTATATCAGATTTTTCCCTTTTTACAAACCCCAGATATGATTTTTCAACGCTGCTATCTTTC
>JAFVDW010000096.1 GCA_017478245.1 Lachnospiraceae bacterium | reverse complement strand
TGACAAAACTGTTGTATACTATTAATCATAGAAAGCACCTTCCTTTGTTTGGATTTTGTCTTGTCAACTCAATCTTAACACAAAGTTGGTGCTTTCTTCTTATGTCTATTTATTTTTCCTACAAAAATTTTACACTAGCGTTCACAAAAATCGGAAAGTGACGATTCGAACGTCAATCTTGCTCTCCCTGTTTTATGATGCGCACCGCTGCTCTTACCGTTGAGCTACTTTCCGTTGTCGGTTTCATGTTCACCGAAAACAGCACATCTTGATTTTGGCCTTGCTTTTTACCAACGTCTTACAAACACCTGTCGACTAAGTGCCTGCTTCTGAATCGGCGTTATTGGTTTTTGCAACTAGGAAATCGTTTCATTTGCTCTCAAACCTTGCTATCTCCGGTAGGGACTCGAACCCTACTAAAAAGACCGTATCTCGGAGACCCTCCATCTTATGTCTGCAAGGACTGTGCAGGGTTGCTCAATATCTGCCATTCGGCTACCTGTACGACCACGCACCGGCTTTGAATATTGAATTGAATGAGCAAATGAGATTATGCAACAGTTAGTCAGCACTCACGAATGAGGATAGACGTTATGATTTTCTGTTGTTTATCGGCAGGGCTGCTCCCGGATATTTATCTGACTTGTCTCATGCTCTATGGCAAGGAATTACAACCTTATTCCGCTACCGTCTCTTACGTCGTATTTAATTGCTCATCCGAAAAGCCACCGGGCGGTCTCGCACCGCCCATTACAGAATCGTCCTAGTGGCTGAAAAGGAGTAATGCAAAACATGGAAAGCAAGTAAGCACTTTCTTTCCGACGTGATTCTTAGACAACCTTATCATGCAATAGACCCCACGCCTGCCCTATCACACATCTGTGGTTGAATGAAATGCTCCCTCCGGGACTTGAACCCGGGACCGTCCGGTTATGAGCCGGATGCTCTAACCAACTGAGCTAAGGGAGCTTTTATCTCTCTGGCATATAATACACATAATCGCTGTATGTGGTCACAAACTGCGCGTCTGATACGCCGATCACGTTGTTTGCAACTATGTTTGGTGATTTTACAAGCATTTCTCTGATCTCTTCCTCGCTGAAATTACCAGATATGCTATACACCGGTGCATAGGCCTTATGGATGTCCTCAAAACTTCCACCGCGCGCTCCGGCGATTCATATACTCCGAGTAACTGGTTGTCATTGCCAATCCTGCGGTAAATGGTATTGCCCTGCATCCATATTTCGCAGCGGTCAAAATCCACTGAAAGCTTACGATCCTGTGATACGATTCTCATTCCGTTTTTTCCTCCGACAGATATCGTATGGATAACACATCTTCAAGATAAAACCTTTGCTCTACCTTGTTGTATTGCTCTGACATGTCCAAATCAAAAAATAAAATGTCTATGAAGCAAATACGTCCTTTGAACTCACTACCATTGCGTTTTTTAATCACCACGATATCTCCTGCCTCGAAGAACGTGTTATTAAAAAATATGGTTCTCTTTGTCTCTGGTTTATCCATGTATTATCACCTCATAAATGCTTTTTGTTATTTTAAAAATTTTGGAATACCGTTATCGACAGTAACTTGTAAGTTTATCGGATGTGTTTTAGAATTTTAATCTGTGATTTTCACCTCATATGTCATCATTGCGACATATAACCTATGTGGTATCCTACCTGCATATGATTCCGCCACAGTGTGAATATAATCTTCCTTCACCGACTTATATCTTTCAAATGCAGAAATTATATCTTTATGAAGACCCTTAATATTTTTACCATACACACTGCAACAGGAAATGTAGCATCGATGTTTTTCACTGTAGCTGACACCTATTGGTAAATCACCCCTCCTGTTTCTGCTTTTGATGAATAATGCATTTATATTCCTTGGAACAAAGATGCAGTTTTCTGGACAATAAATTGTATTCCCATGGTTTAATATATCCTTGTCCAACTGCATTTCCTCATTTTGCACCTCATAATAGTTTCTATCAAACCACTTTTCAAAAACACAAAAATCATGCCATTCTTCACATACGGTAATTCCAAGGTCTCTATAGTTTTTATATTTATCCTCTAAAGAATAACACCTTTTCAACATGTTTCTCCATGTTAAAAAGCATTTATCATTTGTATCACCATATCGTTTTGAAGGTTTTGAATGATACCCTACCCCGTATTTCATGCATTGGACCTCGTTTTTTATTTTTTTCACTATTTACCCTGCTCAGTTGCACCGCCCCCCAGTATCCCCACAGACCCCTGGGGGAGGTCTCCGGAAATTTGTTTCAATTCTCACATCATTTCCGCTCTGCCCTGCTCAATTTGACTTTGATTTGCCTTTTGGGGTTCAACTCTTCGCAAAACCTTAATTTTGCGAAGAGTTATTTTGTTATCTCAAATACCTTTAAACCCTTGTAAATACTGTGTTTCTTGCCTCTTGTCTGCAAATACTATGCAATTTTCTGTTGTGCAATTTGCCTAGAAATCTGGCACCACATCCCCAGGAAGCGTCGCCTGCTGCCCATAATCTGCAGCGATCTGCTCCGCTGTCCGGTGTTGCTCATGGTTGATCACTGGAACCGGTGCTGTCTCCACCATGCCATAGGCAGCTTTGGCAATAAAAATTTTATTTATGTCCCTTCCGGGCGAATTTTGCAATGAATCCACCAAAAAATTTTTGCAAATATTCTTCCATTTTTTGACCGCTTCGGCGTGTGCTGTACTGGGTTCTACCCTGTATTGTTCCCCTTTATGGTTCAACTGCCATGCAGGGAAGTCTTTAATATACTTACCATTGGAATCATAATATATATTATTTCTACATACTCCACTACTCCAATCAGATAAAGTACCAGGATTAATATTTATTAATACACTAAACTTTTCTAAGCTGGGTAATTTATCATATTTAGTACAAAGACGTATATATATATTAAATATATTATCTAAGAGTTGTATATCATTGTTATCTGGTTTAGGTATTCTGTCAGAGATATAAAGGAGCATAGCTGTAAATATACTGTTGTTGGTGTAGATCTCTTTTCTGCGCTCCTCGTCAAGCTCATGCTCGATATACTCATCAGCATAAGCCAATATATTACTGGTGTATATTTCTACACCTGTATCAGTTACTACAGCATTATTTTTCATGTATTATATACACCTCCTTGGGTTATAAATAAATTAGTTACTGGATTCCGTCGCACTCTTCGCGCTCCTGATCTTGGCAGCCTATACACTCGCCGAAATTTTCGCACATGTCACCGATGCATTCGCCGCCGATCTGATCACATTCTCCGTCTATCTCATAAACACATTTAAAATCTCTGCACTGCATTGTTATACCTCCCAGAAATAAAATAAGCACCCAACACGCTATGATCTGCGTACTGGATGCTTTTCACGTCATCTCAAGCCGGTTAAGGGAACCGAGTCCCAGCGGCTATAATATATAATTAAACATTCACTGCCCTATGGTTATATTATAAAGCATAATAAAATAAATCTGTCAAGGACAAGTTTCACAAGAATGGTACATCTGGAAAATCGCTGCTCCTATGAACCGCTACTACCGGTTCCGGTTCTGCTCCCTGCTTCTCTCCCAGATCAGCCAAAACAAGTCTGGTGATATATCCGTTGACAGTTTCCCCCTTGGCTTTTATTCGCTCTTTGGTGCCCTTTGGCAGCGTTATAGATATTCTGTCATATTTTTCTTTTATATGTTCATTTTGGCGTTTGTATTGCTTCTCTAAATGCACTTTAGCTTTCTTGTTCATTGCCATATCATACCCCATATAATTGTATTACACAAATACTATCATGAATGGCGTATTTATGCAATATATTACATAAATACGATTTTTAGCGTATTACATAAATATTAAATATTGCGTATTACATAAATACATTCATTGGTATATTACATAAATACGTGTTAGCCGTATTGCATAAATATCATTTATGTAATACGAAATTTACACCCAAAAATAACCGCTTAGATATTCAACTTCCAAACGGTTATTTGCCTATATCGATCATATTTCAGTTAGTATCCGCCGGTTCCCTCTCCATCTTCTCCCTGATCGCTGCCTTTATATATCCATTGACAGTCTGACCACTGGCGGTTGCCGCCGCCTTTAGTTCCTCATATTCCGTTATCTGCATGTCCACAGGTACTCGCTTAATATGTTTCGCCTAATATTTGTAATCGGCTTTTAATCTGCTTTCTGCCATTCCCATAATATCGCCCCTTGAAAAAATTTCTGATATGTGATACTATTTATTTACAAGGCGGTACTTGGTTGCCCCTTGGAAGAATAACCGTTAAAAATAACCGCTTAGACTGCCAAATCTGGGGCGGTTATTTTTTGTCTTTGTGACTTATCTTGTAAACAAGACCTATCAGAGCAACGATAAATATACCAATTTGTATCAAATCGCTATATGTAACGTACATAGGCATCACCCCCTTGTAATCTCAAGGGGCACCGTTCCCGCTGAAATAATAATATCACATCCCGCGACATGTGTACACATATAAAATATACAAAATGTATGTGTACATTTTGGTAAATATATCTATTGATAAATGTGTACACATGTACTATAATTAATTTATCAAATGAAAGGGAGTACAAGAACATGAAGGGAACAATCAAAATTAACAATAAATACGGCGCAAAGGTTGGCAACTTACAGGTTTTCACATATGAGGGAGTTGTAAAGGCATACAGGATTTTCTGTGAACTCTTCAACAGGGACATGACAATGGAAGCATCTTCGGTTATGAGCGATGCAGCCAACGATCTACATAAGTTAGGTTTTACCTGGGATGAAATCGAGCAAATCGAAATCTCCACACTATAATACATTAACTCCCCGTCAAAAAAGGCGGGGTTTTCTTTTTATAATCTGAAATAAACTCATTAAACGGATTTTAAGATAAAATGGCAGATTTACACACTGAAAGCCCAAAACTTCAAAAATGAGCCCCACAGAAAGCCACAGGCACAAAATAATTGATTCGAATAAGAAAATAATTTTAGGCAAAAAAATAAACCGATTTCTGGTCGATTTATCTTTTGTAGCACTTGTGCAGGATTTCTCCTTTCCTTTGTCTTGATTACCTTTTTTAATTACCTCAAAGGATTTTTCCCAGTAAATACGCCACTTTCAGAGAATGTACGTGGGGTTCGAGCCCCCTTGCTTCCATTTTTTATTGCTGAAAAATACCTGACTTCACCGATATTTCACGCCCTTTTTCTTGATTTCTATGTTTCCCTTTTTGATTACCGCTTGAATGTCAGACAAAAAAGAAGTACCAAAACCTTGTAAATTCAAGGTTTTGGCACTTTTCATTTATCGGAGTGGCGGGATTCGAACTCGCGACCTCCGCCTCCCTAAGACGGCGCTCTAACCAAGCTGAGCCACACCCCGTGACAACAATAAGATTATACCGCAGCCTAAAAAAAAATGCAATACCTTTTTTTGATTTCTTAGAAATTTGTTGAATTGTATAAATTTAAGCGAAATTATCTTTTGTTTCTAACAATTTCACCAAATAATTCCATACTCTCGCAGTAGAAGATATGCTTAAGGTCTCTTCTGTCGTATGGATATCTTTCATATCCGGACCGATGGATACGCAATCCAAATCCTGAATCTTGCTTCCCAGCAAACCACATTCCAGACCTGCATGTACTGCCTCTACTTTAGGCTTCACGCCATACATTTGCTGATACACTGCCACCATCTTATCCCTGAGTGGAGAATTGGTCCGAAATTGCCATCCCGGATAATCACCCGAAACGATATAAGTACCATCTGCTAATTCCACCACGGAAGCCATGCGATCAATCAATGCCTTCTTCGCACTTTCCACACTGCTTCGAACCGCAAACTCAGCGACAATCTTATTGTTTTTCAAGCGAAGCATTCCAAAATTGAGGGAGGTTTCCACCATTCCCCTCAGTTCCTGGCTCATCGCCTGTACTCCATTGGGCAGTGCATTCAAAGCCACTGCGATCTTGCGCGTTGAATCCTCGGTCAACACTTGCAATGCGGGCATTTTCTGAACATTTATTTTCCAATTGATATTCCAATTTAACGTAAATCCGGGATCGCGGACAGCCAACTCCGCCGCAATATCCTTTTGCAGCACGGTCATAATGGCATCCAAACGATTCGCCTGCTCCGTCATGCTCTGCATATTATCCGGCTCTCCTGACTCACCGGGTAATAATACAATGGCTTTGGTCTCACGGGAAATCGCATTATCCGCATGTCCACCCTTTATCTCCACTAACTGTATAGGCAGCTCATCCGTAAGCCTTTTCAGCACACGCGCAAACAAACAGTTGGAATTGGCACGCTCCCTATGTATCTCTGTACCGGAATGCCCTCCCTGCAGACCCCCGACATTGATTCCACAGAGAATTCCTCTGCGTTCCTCCTGTTCTACGTCAAAAATACAACTAACTCTGGCTCCACCTGCACAGCTTGTGAGAAAAATCCCCTCTTCCTCCGAATCCAGATTAATCATTCTATTGGCACGCAGCATAGATAAATCAATTTCGCGAGCACCGTCCATACCCACTTCTTCGTCCACCGTGATAACTACTTCCAGACGAGGATGCTTCAATGTCTGAGAGTCAAGAATCGCCAACGCATAAGCTACAGCAATACCATCGTCTCCTCCCAGACTGGTCTGTTCCGCATAGATGTTATCTCCTGCAACAGCAACCTTCAGCCCCTCCTTTTTCATGTCCATAGTACATCCCGGCTCGCACACCGCAACCATATCCATATGCCCCTGCAAGATCAGAGGAGGCTCCTTCTCATATCCGGGCGTTGCATGCTTGACAATAATAATATTTTTCCACGCATCCTGAATGCAAAACAACCCTCTTTGTTTCGCAAAGTCTGCAAGATAGTCACTGATTCTCTCGACATTACCCGATCCATGAGGAATCTTCGTGATCTCCTCAAAATAATAAAACACGCTTTCGGGTTCCAAACCAGACAAAACACCCATTCTTTCAACTCCCTTCTGTTCTATTACAGTGATTGCAAGCTCCCCCAGGCAATCTCCTGTCAGGTTCTCCACGATAAAAGGAAGTCCTAAGACTCCCTCTGATATCAGCTCCCCGAGTAGGGCTCGAACCTACAACAACTCGGTTAACAGCCGAGTGCTCTACCATTGAGCTATCGAGGAATATTAGCTATATTTAAGTATAGTGATTTATCCAAATAATGTCAATACAATGCCACAATTTTTCTAAACGTTTTTCTAAATCTAATACTCGTCTTATTATTTCTGGCAATTTCAAAAATTATACATTGAAATCCAAACACTTTTCGTGTATAATAGATTTTGTTGATAATATATTTGTTTGCAGGATTAGTACATCGGTAGTACATCGGCTTCCCAAGCCGAGGAGGCGGGTTCGACTCCCGTATCCTGCTTTTTCTTTTTCTCTTTTACTATGAACGAACCCCTAGCTGCCAAAAAGCGACCGCACTTGCTGCCGCCACATTCAACGAATCCACTCCATGCGCCATAGGAATCCGCACAGTATAATCACACGCTTCTATCGTAGCTGCTGCCAGCCCATCACCTTCTGTCCCAAGTACCACAGCCAGGCGCTCCTCTCTTTGCAGACGCTCATCCGCAATACTGACAGAATCATCCGATAACGCCATGGCTGCTGTCCGAAATCCCAGGTTCTTCAGCAAGTCAATATCTGTTTTCGCCGTTGCCAGATAGGTCCACGGCACTTGGAATACGGTTCCCATGCTCACTCTGATGGCTCGCCGATACAGAGGATCACTACAGGAAGAAGTCAGCAATACAGCATCTATATTCAACGCTGCTGCAGAACGAAAAATTGCTCCCACATTGGTCGGATTCATCACATTCTCTAACACGGCAATGCGCCTTGCCCCATCGCACACCTCCTCCACACCCCAAAGTGCCTTCCGTCGCATAGCGCACAATACACCTCTTGTCAGTTGAAACCCGGTGAGTTCTCTTAATACCTTATAATCTGCAATGTAAATAGGGATTTCCCCACAACGGGCAATAATCTCTGCTGCTTCGCCCTCAATGTGCCTTGGCTCCAGCAACAGCGATATGGGCTCATATCCGGCATGCAAAGCCCGCTCAATGACCTTGGCACTCTCCGCTAGGAATAAACCGCCATGCGGCTCGTAAAAATGTCTTAATTCGTTTTCCGAAAGTCTGGCATAAATATCAAGCTCCGGTGCTGTAAAATCAGTTATTTCAATCATTTGAGTTCTATCAGGCATGTGTGTCCAGTACCCCCAACCATTTTAGTGCATTCCAGATACCATCCTGCCCCACATCCGTGGTCACATAATCCGCCATCGCAATCAATTCCCCGGATGAATTGCCCATGGCAATACCTACTCCTGCACAATCTAACATAGGTATATCATTGTTGCTATCACCAATCGCCACTGTATCCTCCATAGGTATCTGCAACCTGTCAGAAAGAAAACGCATTGCGCTTGCCTTGGAACACTCTTTAGGGACAATTTCGTAGAATCCTTTTTCCCTGTCAATAAAAGTCAGTTCTTCCTGAAACTCCTCTGCAAATGCCTCCATCGTTTCTCTTTTGTCTACATAAGCGTAAAACTTATCGAAGTTTCCGGGTGCCTCCGCCTGTGTTCCAAACTGATATATTGTTCGCAAAAACTTCATATATTTTCGAAATCCATTTGTGTATAAATCCTCCTCCGCCTGGCAAAAAATATCATCAGCCCCCTCTAACAGCGCATCAATACGATGCCTTTTCAAACCCTCTATAATTCTTTTTGCCATTTCCACTGAAAAGGTATGGTGTAACAATTCCTCCCCGTGGTAGTAAATCTGCGTGCCACATCCCATCAGTATCCCATCAAATTCTACCTGTCCGGTAATCTCTTCTCCTACAATCGGTTGGGTACGTCCCGTGTTGATCACACAGACATGACCGTTCTGTCTGGCTCTCTTAATCGCCCTGATGGTACTGTCCGACATCTTTTGACTGCCCCCGCCAATTAGTGTCCCGTCAATATCAAAAAATATTAGCTTCCTGTTCATTATCCTGTCCTCATCGCCCGAAACATCTCAAGCTTCGCTCTCAATAATGGGCTTTCGCCTACACAAAACGCCTGACCGCAACTGCGGCCAGGCGTAGATTCCTGTTAAGTATTTATGCAATCTTGGACTTAGCCAACTCAGCGAGCGTCTTAAAGCCCTCTGCATCGTTTACGACAAGCTCAGCCAGCATCTTTCTGTTCATATCAACACCAGCCAGCTTCAAGCCATACATAAACTTGCTGTAAGAAAGACCATTCAATCTTGATGCTGCATTGATACGAGCAATCCAAAGCTGTCTAAACTGACGCTTTCTCTCTTTTCTACCTGCATAGGAGCTGGTCAGAGCTCTCATAACAGACTGCTTAGCAACTCTGTACTGGTTGCTTCTGGCTCCTCTGTATCCCTTTGCAAGCTTTAATACTCTATTATGTTTCTTCTTGGCATTCAAGCCACCTTTAATTCTTGCCATGTCTTCTTCTCCTCCTTACCTGATTATAAATAGGGCAAAATCTTCTTCATGTTCTTAACGTTGGTCGCATCGGTAATTGCGGGCTTTCTAAGATTACGTTTTCTCTTAGTAGACTTCTTGGTCAAGATATGGCTCTTATAAGCTTTTGCTCTCTTCAATTTACCTGTTCCGGTCAGTTTAAAACGCTTCGCTGCTGCTCTGCTTGTCTTCATTTTTGGCATAACGAGTTCCTCCTAATTTTCCTTAATCTATTTTAACTGTACAAACTAACGCTTCTCAGTTAAAAACATTGTCATACTTCTGCCTTCCACCTTAGGTGCCTTCTCAATCACTGCAATATCAGACAGACTCTCAGCAAAATCATCCAAAATGTGTTTGCTGTTGTTCATATGTGCCATCTCACGTCCACGGAAACGAAGTGTGATCTTCACTCTGTCGCCCTTGGAAAGGAACTTTCTGGCGGCATTGACCTTGGTATTCAAGTCATTGGTATCGATGTTAGGAGAAAGTCTGATCTCCTTGATCTCGATGGTACGCTGCTTTTTCTTGGCTTCCTTCTCCTTGCGAACCTGTTCGTACTTAAACTTGCCGTAATCCACAATCTTGCACACCGGCGGCTTCGCAGTGGGAGCAATCTTCACCAGATCCAGCTCTGCTTCCTCGGCAAGCTTTAACGCTTCCCTTGCAGACATAATACCGAGCTGCTCTCCGTTCTCCCCAATCAAACGTACTTCCTTGTCCCTGATCTGTTCGTTAATCATTAAATCGCTAATGGCTTTACCCTCCATGAAAGAAAATAATAAAAAATGGATAGCATCGCTATCCACCACTATCTGTTACCAAAACACAACAATCCATAAATGTCCGCTGTATCTAGATAAGATATGAACGCTTACTAGCCCGCTAGCTGTAAGGTGAGAGTGGATACTCTGCTTGCTTCTCAGTGTGCGCTATCTATCACACACTTGGTTACTATACCATATCTTTTTCCAGATGTCAATTATAATTATAAATTTTTATTATTTTTGTGTTTCTACAATATTTCCAAGCATACTCTGTAATAAGCCTTTCAACTGTTTCTCCTGTTCTCCACTTAGTGCCGTCGTAAAATGCTTCTCAAGCGTCGCCGCCACACACTGCAGCTCCTCCTCCAACTGCAACGCATCATCCGTCGGATGAATCAGCTTACTGCGCTTATCCTCCGGATTTGTAGTTCTACAGATCATTTTCTTCTCAAGTGTCTGCAAAAGCCCGGTTACCGTCGGGTTTGTCATATAAAAGAACTGCTCAATATCAATCTGACGAATATTCCTGTTCTTATTCATTAAAGTAAATTTCAAAATCTTAAACTGACTGTATGTCAATCCATATGGAATCAAGAGCTGATTGGCTATACGGTCAATTTCAATATTCGCTCTCTTGAGCATAATTGATATACTGTCACCTACTACTATATCATACATCCCGCGCTCTCTGTAAATACACAGGCTCCTTCCTTACATTGCTATCCTGGAAAATGGTAATATTTCTACCCCTTTGTTCTTTAAATATAAGCATAGTCGATTCCTCCTTTTTCATAGCCAGCTATGAAAGTATCTAAGTAAATTGCCGACCTGAATAGAATCCATGTCGGCAAAGCTACGTTAGTATATTATTGATTTTTCAACCTGTATTGACATTAACATAGCCTCTTATGAAAGTCAAGCTCTTTTGTCTACTTCTCTGTAAAAGTTGCGCACAAGGTATCTCTGTGTTCACCAGCTCCATTTCCTCTGATATCCACATGGTCGGCAATACATTTGTAATTGCTGTTATAAATACATTTCACAGCCTCACAGTCAATACTGATCATATGACTGGGATGAGTGATGGAACTGGTAAAGGAATCGTGACCTGATGCTCTTTGTATAAAGCTTTCACAACAGGTTCCGTCACAGTCACAGGCATGCACGCCTCCCACCATGATATCTCCTTTACTGCACAGATGTTCCATATTGTAGGTACAGTTTTCCACACCGCATTTTAAATCTGCCATAAAATCCTCCTTCTATCTCGTCATACATATCATTTTCCATTGATAGTCACAGAAATAGTTTTCCCTGTTTGCATGCAACTATTCAGGACCATTTTATTGTCATATAAAAAAACAGCTTCTTTGATAAACTTTTCATTTATCAAAGAAGCCGTCTTTCTCAATTTTATCCTGCCTGCTTATCCATCTCGCTGGTGATATATGTTGCCACATCTGCCTTGGGGATATCCAGTGCAATCGCCAGCTCTCCGTACAGGCTCTCCTCTGCCATACGGAAATATTTGGCATCCACTGCTGTCTCCTTGCGGCCGGCTGCCTGTCTCTTTTGCTTACGCAGATAGATGGTCTTTATGATTCGTACCCATTCTTCACAATTATTTGTCTTAAGGCAATCCCGATATTCTTGCTCCAACAATTTGTCATTAGAGGTATCCAAAAGCGGAATCTCCGGAATCTCGTGAATCAACACATCTGCTTCCTCATGGGTCAGCACTCTCCGCAGAGAATCCTCCGCCGTGTCCACCGGCACATAAACCGTACTTCCCGGCATATACACCGGTTTCAAAATGTAATACTCCCTCTCCTTATTCACACCGGAGATGTTGAGCGTAGTGACATCATCCACCAGACATACGCCCTTGTTGCCAGCAACTAAATATTCACCTTTTTCAAACACGCAAATCTTCCTTTCTTCTCACAACGCAAATCATCCACAATACTACAGTAACCATATTATTATTGTAACCGCTTTTTTAAAAAAATGTCAGTATTTTCTTGCAGAATCAAGGAATTTCGGTGTTTTGCCAATATTCTACCCGGTATTTTTTGTGCATTTTGCAAGCATCAACTATTTCACCGTAGACTTTGTTCTCCATTTTCCCCTCTTATAACGAATCACACAAACGATTGCCGTCGTCGCCCATGTCGCTCCAGTGGTCAACCAGATGCCCCAATAGCCCAGAGCGGGGATTCTGGTCAAAATCTGAGAATAGCCAATACGTCCTGCTACCTCTGTAAGTCCGTTAATCATTGCAAAGCCAGTGTCTCCTGCCCCATTCAACAACGCTCTCGGCACATAAATCATACCCAACGCAAAATAAAACAGACTGTTAATCCGCAGTGCTTTCACGCCGATGGCTATCACCTCCGGTTCCTTCACAAAAGCACCGATAATCTGATGTCCAAGCAAATACGCGATAGGAATAAGCAGTAAGCTGAAAATCAATGCAATCACGGTAGACTTGCGGAAGCCTTCCTCCACTCTCTCCTGCTTGCCCGCTCCCACATTCTGACCAGTATAGGTAGTAATCGCCATACCTAACGAGCTATAGGGCTGCTGTACCACCTGCTCAATACGTCCAATGATTGTATACGCCGCCATAATCGTCTCTCCGAAAGAATTCACCACACCCTGTAATACCATGCAGGAAATGGCAATCATGGAATTTTGCAGCGCCATGGGTATCCCCAGCACAAACGATTTCTTGATGATATCCATATCCGGGCGAAGCTGCTCCTTCGTCAGGTGAAAATACGGCACCTTCCGATAAGCATAGATCACGCAGGTAATGCCGGATACCGCCTGCGCGATAATGGTTGCAAATGCCACTCCAAACACACCCCAGTTAAATTGCAATACAAAGAGCAGATCCAACACGATATTGATCAAACATGCCACAATCAAAAAATATAACGGTGTCTTGGAATCTCCAAGCGCACGCAGGATTGCAGCCACACCATTATAAAGTGCAATACCAATGATTCCCGCACAGGTTACTCTCAGATAGATAATGGAATCTCCAATGATCGTAGCCGGCGTCCCAAGCAATCTAAGCAGTGCCGGGGAGATCAGGATACCAATCACGCTGACTGCCACAGCCACCGACAAAAGCACATAGATGGAATTGGCTATGGTCGTCCGGATCTTTTCCTCATTCTTTGCGCCAAAATACTGTGCCACAATAATACCGATTCCCATTGAAAGTCCCAGGCTCAGCGAAAAGAACAGGAAATTCATGGAACCACAGTTGCCTACTGCTGCCAGCGCATTTGCTCCCACATAGTTCCCCACCACAAGGGAATCCACCATGTTATAAAATTGTTGGAATAGATTGCCCACCAACAGCGGAAGCGCAAAATGCAACAAATGCCTGGTCGTACTTCCGGTGGTCATATCTGTAATATTTTTTGTATTCATATCTGCAAACCTCTATGTACTGTTCGAATCCAATTTCGACTATTATGATTCCACTAAGGGCTTCTTATTTCTGTAATGCCTGTGCAATATCCTCTCTCATATCGATCACCGCAGCTCTGGATGCCTCCGCATACGCCTGCTCTCCAAACCGCGCATACTTCTCCTGCTGATATGCCGCAATGATTCCGCGGGAGGAATTGATGATAGCGCCCAATCCATCCTCATTGAAGAAATGAACCAAATCAGCGCCTTTCCCTCCCTGCGCACCGTAACCGGGCACCAGAATAAAAGTGTTAGGCATTAGCTCGCGCAAAATCTTACCCTGCTCCGGATAAGTAGCTCCTACCACAGCGCCTACATAGCTGTAATTACCTTCCCCCGGCATACAGTCAGCCCCCCACTCCTTTACCTTTTCGCCTACCAGTTCATAGAGCGGTCTGCCGTCCAGCGCACGATCCTGAAACTCGCCGCTGCTAGGGTTAGAGGTCTTAACCAGCACAAAAATCCCCTTTCCCTCTTCCTTACAAACCTTGGTGAAGGGGGTCACACCATCAGAGCCGAGATAGGGATTTACCGTCACAAAATCCTCATCAAAACCATAGAAGCTGTTGCTTCCCACGCTGACCTTACCTAAATGTCCCACTGCATATGCCTCGGAAGTAGAACCGATATCGCCACGCTTAATATCACCGATCACGACCAGCTCCTTCTCCTTACAGTAGTCCACGGTCTTTTTGAAAGCAATCAACCCGGGAATACCAAATTGCTCGTACATGGCAATCTGGGGTTTTACAGCCGGAACCAAGTCATAGATTGCATCCACAATCCCCTTATTGTACTGCCAGATTGCTTCCGCTGCTCCCTCCAGTGTCTCACCGTACTCGGCAAATGCCTTATCCTGAATCCATTGGGGAACATATTTCATCATAGGGTCCAGTCCCACTACAATAGGTGCATTCGTCTTCTGAATCTTTGCAATCAATTTGTTGATCATAACAATCTCCTTTCTGTGTATGTTCCGTTATTTGCGCAACTAGGGCGTTGCTCCCTGAGGCAACGCCCTACTGTATGATATCCTCATCTGGTACTGAGAAAAATCTGTTCTCTTTTTGCTTTTTCATCATCCGGGTATGCCTTAAGGTAATTGGAAAGCAGCACAGATGCCCTCTGATACTCACCCAAATACTCATAAGCTACAATTTCATTAAAGGATAACGTCTGCATCATGCCATTATTCTCAATCTGCATGGCCGTCTGAAATGCTTCCAGTGCTCTTGCATAGTCCTGCTTTGCCATCTCGCACAGTCCAAGCTGATTATATACCTCCGCATTCGTAGTGTCCTTGCTGATGTAATTGTTATAAACACTGGATGCGTAGTTATAATCCCCCGTCGCTTCGTAAGCTTTGCCTAAATACAAGTAGCTTTGTGCGCCACCCTTCTCCTTTGCTTCCTCCAAAGCGATATATGCTTTCTGATAATCACCCATGTAATAATAGATACGCCCTTTGTCATAGCTATCCATTTTACTGCTGTCGGATGCGTCCAACGCTCTCTGCAGATATTCTAAACCGACCTCCCGATAACCATATGCCTCCAACACCTGATAGATATCAAGCAGCCGGTCATAGTTCCTGGTATCCATAGCTATCACATGGTCAAAATCATTCTTGGCATGATCATAATCCGCCAGTGCCAACAACACATTGCCTCTGAGAAGATATGCGTCTTCCTGTCCGGGACGCAGTGCCAGGATCGCATCATAGACCTCCTTTGCCTCCTGATACTGCCCATTCTTTGTATAGGCTGCCGCAAGATAATAGTTCACATCAAAATCAATATCCTGCACCCATCCATCGCTTCCAGACAGCGATTCCTGAAAACACGCAATCGCCTGTTCATATTCTGTCAGCCCCATATAAGCAATTCCCTGCCCTCTGGCAATCAACCGCGCATTTTCTCCCGCGCTTTGTGCTTCCTCAAACTGTTGCAGCGCTCCGTCATAGTCCAGTTCCCTGATGAGCTGCATGCCATTATCTATTTTTTCCTGCCCACCGCATCCGGCAAGCACACTTGCAAGCAACAGTCCTGCCACTGCAACACTGATCCTCTTCCTGCCACGCATAAACATTGCTTCACCTCTGGCAATTTCGTAAAATCCAATTACTCCTCAGTCAATACAGAAGTACAATGAGGACATCTGGTAGCTTCAATATCAATCTCACTCTTACAGAAATTACATTTCTTAGTAGTAGGTGCTGCCGGAGCTTCCTCCTTCTTGAACTTGCTGGTAGCAGTGTTGATGGTCTTTACAATACAGAAAATAACCAACGCGGTAATCAGGAAATTAATTACTGCAGTAATAAAGTTACCATAAGTCAAAATCGGTGCATTCTCTCCGCTTCCCATCTTAACAAGAAGATTACTGAAATCAGTACCTCCAAAAATACCCAGAATAGGAGTGATAATGTCTTCATTCAGCGAAGTAACAATCGCTGTAAATGCACCACCGATGATAACACCGACTGCCATGTCCAGCACATTACCGCGCATGATAAACTCTTTGAACTCCTTCACTAACCCTTTGCCTTTACTCATCACTTTCTCCTCCATAGTTAGAATTATTGTAGTAAACCCAATATTCACAGTATAGCATAACTATTCACAAACCACAATAGCACTTTTTACGGCTTTTTGTACTTGTTGAATCCTTACTTTTGGGATAAGATAAGAGTAACAGTATAGAAAGGCATATGTAAAATGCAGCGAATAAACAATGATATCAAACAGGGCACATTTCACCAGATTTATCTCTTATATGGGGAGGAACGTTATCTATGTAAACAATATACGGAGCGCCTGCGCAAGGCTCTGTCCGGCGACGACCAGATGAACACTCACTTCTATGAGGGCAAGGATGTTCCCGTGGGAGAGATCATCGATCTGGCAGAAACCTTGCCATTTCTTGCCGATAGACGAGTCATCTTCATCAGTGGAAGCGGGCTATTCAAATCCGGCGGCGAGAAAATGGCAGAATACCTCTCCTCTCCCAACGAAACCACCTTTTTTGTCTTCACAGAAAACGAAGTGGACAAGCGTTGTAAGCTCTTCAAAACCGTGCAGTCCGATGGTTGTGCAGTAGAGTTTGCCGTTCAGGACGAAAATACCTTAAAGCGTTGGATTGCAGGTATTTTAGGCAAGGAAGGGAAAAAAGTCTCCGAACAGACTGTACAGCTTTTGCTTACCAAAACCGGTACTGACATGGAGAATATCCGTATGGAGTTAGAGAAGCTTGTCTGCTACTGCCTGGACCGTGATGTAGTGACTGCCCAGGATGTAGAAGCAATCTGTACCACCCGCATCAGCAATCACATCTTTGATATGATAAATGCCATTGCGGATAAACACCAACAGAAAGCGCTGCAGTTGTACTATGATCTTTTGGCTCTAAAGGAACCGCCCATGCGTATCCTGTTTCTGATTGCCAGACAATGCAATATGCTGCTACAGGTAAAAGAAATGCGCTCCCGTGGTTTTGACAACAAAGCCATCGGCTCCAAGCTCGGCATCCCGCCCTTCATTGCCGGAAAGTATGTAACACAGTCTGAGCGCTTCAAAACCTCCAAATTGAAGGCTGCCGTCGCTCAATGCGTAGAAGCTGAGGAAGCTATCAAAAACGGGCGTATGAACGACATGATGAGCGTAGAAATTCTTATTTTATCTGTGTTGTAACTACGAGCCTATCCCGTTGAAACAAAATCGTAATCGCGCCCGTATCCGATGTTTTCAGGATAGGGGCGTTTTCTTTTTCCAGTCTCTCCATGAGCTCCTGATGGGGATGACCGTAGCGATTATTGCTTCCGCAGGATATGACCGCAAGCTTCATATCAATCTGATTTAAGAAAGCCTCCCCGGTGGAATAACGAGAGCCATGATGTGCAACCTTCAAAACAGAAAGCGCTCGTATGTTTCGTCTCTGCAGCTCCTCAAGCAGTAATGCTTCTCCCATCTCCTCCACATCCCCCGTAAGCAAAATCGAACCCTTTGCCCCATTCTTACCAAACTCTGCCACCAGGCACTGGGATGACGCATTACGCTCCCCGACAAATTGCTCCGGTGGATGAAGGCAGGTAAACGTCGCCGTCTTCGTCTCCCATCTGTCTCCCGCCTTCAGATATCCCACAGGAATCGGGTGCTCCATCTCCCCAAGCACCTGAAAAAGGGGCGCAAATGCCTCCTGTCTCTGTTGAAGTGCAATGTCGGGAAATACCAGTTCACCAATTTCGATACCTGCTTCTTCTGCGCTTTGTAAAAGCTCAACAATTCCTCCATAATGGTCAAAATCCCCATGGGTCAGAAATACCGCATCGATTCTTTGAATCCCTCTATATTTCAGATAGGGCAACAGCACATATTTGCCCACCTTGCTTCTGCTACTACTGCCACAATCCACCAGATAAACCTCTCCTGCAGCCGTCTCTAACACGATGCCATCTCCCTGCCCCACATCTAAAATAGTAACCCGATTCTCTTCCGGAAAGCGAAGGCACAGCAGCAGAATCGACAATACCGGCAGCAATCTCTCCACTGCAAAGCTTTTCTTCCGGGTTTGTCTCTGCCCAAGCCATGCAAACGCCAACAGCGAGCCATAATACAATCCAAGCTGCCATACTGTCGGTCGTCCGGGATTCCATGTGTGGAACGGAAATAAGTCAAACCATCTGCAAAGCTTTTCATATCCCGTGAGAATCAACACATTAATCGTTCCCACCCCACCTGTGCCCGGCACCAACATTACCAACAAGCCACAAATCATGACAGCACTCATGAAGGGAAGAATCATAAAATTCAGAAAAAGAGAATAGACCGGCACTTCATAATAAAACCAAAGCTGTATCGGCAATGTGGCGAGACTGACAGCAAGTCCACTGCATAATGCCTGCACACTCTTTTGGCAAAATCCATTTACTGCACTCTTACAAAACAGTTTCCAAGTCTTTGCTTCATAGCGTTTCGCTTCCCCCTTCTCTATTTGCAATAGCAAGCCGGGTTCCAGTACGGTAATTCCCAGAACCGCCCCGAAGGAAAGCAGAAACCCCTGATGATGCAAATATGCTGGATTGCCGACCAGCATCACAACTGCCAATATCCCTAGTGAAGTCAGCATATCATAGGTGCGCCCTGCCACCTCTGCCAACATCCGGATCACATACATTCCGATGGCACGACACGCCGACACGCTCATGCCAGTCAACAAACCATATAACACCAGTATCACACTGCCTGTGACTGCCGCCGCCCAGGGCGGCAATCCTAATTTTCTAAGTAGCCTGAAGAGACCCATTCCTATAATTGAAATATGCAGTCCCGAAATACTGAGTATATGGAGCATTCCATTTCTGCGATACAATGCTTTCACATCGGGATCCAACCCTTCTTTTTCCCCCAAGAGCATTGTTGACATAATAGATGCCTCCCGCTCCGGAAATACTTGATACAGACGCTGTCGCCAATGTACACGAAGGGCATATAAAGACTCCAGAAGTGTAGAAGCATCCTCTCCAACCGCAAGAATGTTCACCTCACGCAATGTCCCCGAAATACCAAGGGTACGGTAATACGCCCGCGCATCAAACTCACCCGGATTGGTAGCGATAGGGTAATCATAGTATGTTCCTTCCAGAAAAACAGTGCAGCCCAAACGAATACGGTCACACTGCTCCTGTGTCGATTCACAGATGATATTGTATTTACTTTCAATGTTATGATACGGAATATTCTGCTGCGATACTGCAGCCTCCTGAGCTTCTTGATAAATGCTTACAGATTTTATGATAAATGATTGGCTGTCTCTCTGATATACCTGTCCTGTGACCGTAATCACATTGCCGCTTTCAGACTGCATAGGATCATCTGCTCCACGCAAAGCTTCACCATGCCAGCCTTCCCACAAGGCAATCAGCATCACAATACACAGGCATACCGCAAAAAGCGGTCGCCTCATGTCCCATCCCCCTTTCTCTTATAATATGAATAGGTATTTGCGAAACTCACTTAGAATGTTATCGTAATTGTGCAAGACGTACATTTCCATACGCAGACCCTAGCGAGCCGTCGGCACTTAGGTGACGTACTACGACACTGTAAGTGCCAGGCACCTTATGTGCCGCTACGGAGAGGTCGGAGCGAAAGCGCGTCTGCTATGGAATTGTACGATTTGCACAATTTTATGAACAATTATAGATGTTTCGCAATCCCCTGATAACATGAATAGGTCTATCACATATCCAAAGTTGTCACATAGTCCAGATTGCGCTCATAGGTGGACTGAAACGACGTCGGTACTTCGCCGTTTATCAAAATCTGCACCTTGTTGATATTATTCAGTTCCACCAATGAATTGACAATGGAATAAATAGAAATATCCGTGGATACATTACCTGTCACTGTCAGGAATGCAGAATCCAGATTCACATAACATATCCCATCCTTTGTGGAGATACTGACAATTTTGGTCTCCGGATTGATAGAAGGATAGATCCCATCCACCTGTCCGCTGGGTCCCGCAATCAATTCCTCCACCACAAACCGCTCCAGGGGCGTATTGGTAGAATAATGTTTTTCGCGATAATTCGGAATCAGTTTATCCCCATTTTCATTGGCAAAATATAGCATCACACGAGTGAGCTCGTAGGTGTTGATCGCATTGCCATCATTATTGATGAACATTTCTGCATTCATCCATCCTACAAGCTCATCATTATTGTCATATAACTGACTTCCGTTTACTGTGATTTCCACATATTTCACATCATCCAACTGGGTCAGGGTTCGTACAATCGCCGCGCGCACCAACACCTCCGTAGTTCCCGTCAGATTCAAATAAGCAGTATCCACATCAATTCGCAGCATCCCATCCTTCAGTTCCACCTGCTGTGCCTCAAATCCAAACGTAAAAGGCGGCTTGTACTCCAGCTTTTCCGGCATCGTAGACAGACACGCAATCAATTCCTCCAACTGTTCCGACGTATTCTCCGACTGTATCTCCACAGGATGCGCCTCCACCTTGGTCTCAGAGTTACTGACACTGTATATCTGAAAGGTCTTCTCCGGATCCAGATGCTCCCTGCTGCAGGCTGTCTGTACCATGCAAAAAAACAGCAGTAAACTCAATTCCAACAAACAAACTATCTTCTTCATACGCTAAGTCCTTATCGTTACACTCAACTTTTATTTCCCATATAGGTAAGCGGTATTTTCACAAGAAAACTTGTCCCCTCTCCTTCCGTACTGGTGACTGTGATAGAGCCTCTGTGCATCAGCACTGCACTCTTGGTAATCGCCAGCCCCAGACCGGTACCGCCTATCTCACGGGAATGAGATTTATCTACACGGTAGAATCGTTCATAGATATGCGCGATGGATTCTTCGGGGATACCCAAACCCGAATCACTTACCGAAAACATAAAATACTGATGGTCCGCATCCAACACCACCTTGACCCAACCGTGCTCCTTATTGTACTTGATTGCATTCTCCACCAGATTGGTCATGATCAATGTCATCTTGACCTCATCCACCTCTGCCACTACAGGACGAACACTCTCAAAAACCACCTCCACGTCCTTTTTACGGGCGATGGGACGGAGTCTCTTTAAGATTAATTCTGTCAAATCGTTGATATTCAGGGCAACGATATTGAGATCCTGAACCTTTTTGTCCATCTTCACCAGAGCCAGCAAATCTGTAATAATCTGATTCTCTCTATCAATTTCCGACACGATATCTTCCATGAACTCCCGATAGAGCTCTGCCGGTGCATTTTCCTGCATCAGAAGAGAATCCGCCAAGACCTTTATAGAAGTCATAGGTGTTTTCAGTTCATGAGACACATTGGCAACAAATTCCTGTCTGGAATCGTCCAATACCTTCATACGCTTCAACACTTGGTTGAACGCGTCTACAATATGTACTGTCTCCACATAATCCGGCACCGAAATCTTCTCATCGCTATAACCTGCCTTCACATTCATAAAGGCTTCTGTCACACGATTGAAGGGCTTGATTAATATATTGGACAATATCATGGCAAGCACCACGATTGCCAAGATCATCAGCACCTCCAAAATAATAGAATTCCGGTACAAAATCTCCATGGTCGTCACAATACTATCTGTGGAAATACTGGTAAGCATCACACCTCTCACCGCATTTGCATCGCTATTTCCATCTCCGGAGGTGGTGGATGTGGTATCCATGATCGGCGTCGTCATCTCAATATAACCATGCTCCGGATCATAGTGAGATGTGTTATCTCCTCTGAAGCATTTGATAACCTCCTCCGAGATCATGATTTTTCCCTCACTGATTCCATAGGTATCTTTCACGATCTTGAGGTTGCTGTCAATAATCATAACACGCCCCTCATAAAGACTGGAGAGCATATCCAGCTCCGCATTGATAACCTCTCTGGAATTGATAAATGTCTGTTCCTGTGACCGGTAGTTCGTGATGTAATTGTTACTGATCAAATGATTGGCAATAATCATTAGCTGATTCTGCACGGCTGTCGTACGCTGCTCTACCGCGCGTTCCTCATAATTGTTCACGATTCCATGGCGCATCAGAACACTGGGAACAATACCGATCACCAGCATGAGCACGAAAATTCTGGCACGAAGACTTCGCAGCGTCAGTATATGTAGCATTCGTTCTTTTATCTTTGATATCATCTTTCAAACCTATTCATTGCGAAAATAATAGCCCACTCCCCATTTTGTGTGAACGTACTTTGGCTCACTGGGATTCTCCTCCACCTTCTCACGCAGGCGTCTGATATGTACATCCACCGTGCGGACATCGCCGGGGTAATCTTCTCCCCATACCAACTTTAGAAGACTCTCCCTGCTGTAGACCTTGTTGGGATTGAGCATCAAAAGCTCCAACACCTCGAACTCCTTGGCGGTCAGCCCAATCTCCTTGCCTGCAATAAAGGTTCGTCTACCCTCACAATCCAGACGCATATCTCCACTTTCGATGATCTTCGCCGCCTCACCGGGGGTCTTTTTGGGTTCAATCCGTCTCATAATCGCCTTGATACGCGCTTTTACCTCCAGAATATTAAAGGGCTTCGTAATATAATCATCCGCACCATAATCCAGCCCCAGAATCTTATCCATGTCATCACCCTTAGCTGTCAGCATAATAATAGGCACATTAGAGAATTCTCTGATCTGCTGACACACTTCAAAGCCTGTAAGCTTGGGGAGCATCACATCCAACAGAATAATGTCATAATGGTTGTTGCGCACATATTCCAGTGCCTCTTCACCATCATACGCGCAATCTACCTCCATATTATCCTGTTCCAGGCTGAAACGGATTCCTTTTACAATTAATTTCTCATCGTCCACCACCAGGGCTTTTCTCGCTGCCATTCCTATCTCCTCTCCTTCTATCGCTTCATTCCTTTTATTCCCGTACGGTAATCTGATCACTTATTTTTTCAAAAATGCTGTCCTTGATTCCCGGCACCTTTTTGATGTCTTCAATGGTTTCAAAGCGTCCATGAGCCTCTCTATATGTAACAATATCCTGCGCTCTCGCATTACCGATTCCGTTCAGGGCTGTCAACTGTGCGATGTCCGCCGTGTTAATGTCTATCCTTCCATTAACGTCCGACTTCCCTTCCCCTTCCGCTATCCACACCTCATCCACTCCGGGAAAGCGCAGCATCTGCCCATCCTGTATCCATTCCGCCAGATTCACAAGATCCTCTCTTGCATCCGGCGCAAAACCGCCTGCTGCCCGCAGCGCATCTGCCACTCTGCTTCCCTCCGGAAGCTCCACCACGCCGGGATGCTCCACTGCACCGCAGACATACACACAAATCCTCTTCTGCTCAGACTCTTTGCTTCCTTGCTCAAAAGCTTCCTCTGCCTCCCGGTATGACTCTTTGTATGTCTCTGCAACTGTTCCCACATCCGCAGGCACAGAGAGCACATCATTCCCTGTTTCTACAGTCTGCGGTATGACTAACGTTGCATCATGATGGGTACAGCCTGACGCCAGACAAAGCACTCCTAAAAAAAGTCCACATATAGCAGATACGATTTTATTGTATTTCCTGTTCCTCATAGTCCCTCACTTTCCATCCGGTTCCACCGGATATCACGCAAGGGTGCCTCTCTATGCTGGTGATTTTTATTGTAATATAATTGCGGACAATTCACAAGAGACTTTTTGTTTATTTTTTATCAATCTACTTCTGCCATTTAAATAGAATAATTCCCACAATCGCTATTGCCATGCCGAGCGCTTTTCTCCACTCCCATGGCTGCTTTTCCACTCCGAACCACCCTGCCAGTTCTATCAGATACGCCACCAAAAGCTGCGCTACCACAATCAGCATCACTGCCTTAGCCGGTCCCAACAAATCCATACTTTTAATGACAGTGTAGGTGATAAAGGCACCGATTGCACCGCCTAGAAGCATAAATTTGGGTTGCACCGCAAATACCTTCAGCAACGAACTCCTATCAGAGAACATCCACGCCCCCAGACAAACCAACAGCGCAGTAAACTGCACAAATGCACTGGCAGCCCAAATACTGGATGCCTTCGTCACCTGTGTATTGAAAACACCTTGCACGCTCATCAGAGCTCCTGATAGTAATGCAATCAAAAAACCAATCATGGGAATACCACCTTTCCAGAGCTTTATCTGATGATAGTTTGTCCCATGATTGGCAAATTATACTTACTGTAATTCAATGTGCCCCAACTGCACGCGCATCTGAGCATCTAACTCTCCCAAAGCCTCCGCCACATCAGCACCATTCCATATCTTGGAAAAAAGCACCTCCAGATACATCCAGAAATTCTCTGTCTCCATCATTTTGGGAAGAGGTACACTGTCCTCGTATGCAAGCATCATGATTTGCAAAGCTCCTGACTGACATCCTTTCAGCAGAGCCGGGACTTTTCCTGTTCTCTCGTACATATCTGACGAAAACTCACCGGTCAGGTATTGCGCAAACCGATTGGCAAGCTCCTTATGGGCAGAATAGCCATTGACCACCACTGTATTGGTCACTGACATGGATCTGCTGTCAAGCTCCGCATTGACATCCGGCAATGTGGCAATACCGTAGTCATAAGCAAAATTTCCTTCTTCCTTAGCCTCCTCCAGACGCTTCACAATATCCGTAGTCGCAATGGTGAACACAGTCCTTCCGTTCACAAAATCATCCACCACCGAATCATAGGTAATCGTGTCCGGCTCAATAGAAAAGAATTGATTCATCCCCTTATAAGCCTCAAGGCATTGTATGGTTTCCTGGTTACTGATGTCAAGGAGCTTTGTATCATCTCCCTTATCACCGCCTACAATCATATATTCTCCTACAAACCAGTAATTGTAAAAGATGTCCGAGACATCCCATTTCAGAACACCCTCTACATTTTCCGGCACATCAAAGGTATCCGCAAAATATAGAATGTCATCCACCGTAGCAGG
The DNA here is from genome assembly GCA_017478245.1 of Lachnospiraceae bacterium. Classification (GTDB taxonomy): domain Bacteria; phylum Bacillota; class Clostridia; order Lachnospirales; family Lachnospiraceae; genus Acetatifactor. Next base: position 10,171 of record JAFVDW010000096.1, on the reverse strand, counting down.
AACCGCAGCCTCCAAATATTCTTCCTCCGTCAACTTAGACAAACGATTATCATTACCCGGCTCTTCCTGCGCGGCAGCGTCATTCTCCGGTGTATCATTTTCCGACGCGTCATTTGCTGCGATATCATCTGTCAAGGCGTCCTCCATATCTTCCGGAATCTCTTCTTCCTCCAACGCTTTTACAGCCTGCTGTCTCGCCCATTCCGCCAGATAGGTCTCATTATACACCAGTACACTGGTCTCATAAGACAATGGATATGCTATATATTTATCCTTATAGGATACCGCTGACAATGCTGCCTTCGGAAAATTCGTTTCGCTGCACACCCCAGCTTCATCAATGATCTCGCTTGCCAATCCTGCCAGATACGCCTTCCCCAGCGAATCGTTGGTCAGAAGATACACATCCGGTATCTGATCCGTGCGCAGAGACGCATCGTTGATTGCCTCCAGATACTCGCTCTCGGAGGTCAGCACAGGAAGCACGCGAACCCCCTCCTGTTCCCCAAAGGATACCGCTGCACTGTTCAAGTAATTCGTCAGTGTATCATCTGCATACCAAAAGTAAATGGTTTCCTTGTCTCCAAACAGGGAATATTTCTCTTCTACCTCTGCTTCCGACCTCATTTCAAAGGTACTTCCATACATTGCGGCAGCAGCCATGGCGATCACGGCTGCTGTTGCAATCAATCTCTTTTTTAAACTCATAAACAAGCTCCAATACTTTCATCCAAAATTTTCATCATGTCGTCTATATGTTCCTTAGTGATAATCAGAGGTGGAACAAAACGGATAATGTCTGTCCCCGCATTGATCAGCATCAATCCCTTCTCCAATGCCTTGTTGATGATGGGACCCACAGGTCTGTCAAATACCAATCCCTGCATCAGACCTGCACCGCGTCTGCACTGAATGCAGTCATATTTTTCTACCAGCTCCTGCAGGCGTTCCTCCAGGTAAGGCGATACCTTACGCACATGCTCCACAATCTGTTCCTTCTCAAACAGCTCCAATACTTTGTCCACTGCTGCGCAGGCAAGCGGATTTCCACCGTAAGTCGTACCGTGATCTCCGCTGGTTAAAGAGTGCTGACCTACTTTTTCAGTCAACAAAAATGCACCTACTGGCACGCCGCAACCTAATGCCTTCGCCGTAGTCATGATGTCCGGCTTGATGTCATAGCGCTGCCACGCATACATATAACCAGTTCTGCCCATGCCACACTGAATTTCATCCAGAATCAGCAGAATATCCTTCTCATCACAGAGTGCACGCACCTTAGTCAAAAATTCTTCTGTGGCGGGATAAAGTCCGCCTTCGCCCTGTACAGTCTCCATAAGAATGGCGCAAGTTTTGTCCGTAACCTGTGCCAGAACAGAATCAAAATCATTCAAATCGGCGAATTTGATATTGCCAATCAAAGGCTCAAACGCCTCACGGTACTTGGGATTGCCCGTCACAGCCAATGCTCCCATGGTTCTGCCGTGGAAGGAATGATTCATTGCGATAATCTCATGGTCTGTGGAACCATCCTTAAGGTAAGCATATTTTCTCGCCGCCTTGATGGCACCCTCGATAGCCTCTGCACCGGAGTTGGTGAAGAACACTCTGTCCATCCGGGATGCCTTTTTTAGTTTCTTGGCAGCCTCGATGGCAGGTACGTTATAATAATAATTGGAGGTGTGAATCACCTTATCAATCTGCCCCTTCAGCGCATCATCGTACTCCTTATTATGATACCCCAAAGCGAATACGGCAATACCCGATACGAAGTCCAAATATTTTTTCCCATCCATGTCATAGAGGTAGACACCCTCGCCGTGGTCGAGCACCATCTGGTAACGATTGTAGGTGTGAAGCAGCGCACTTTCCGCCTCATCAATATATTCCTGCATACTCATTGTCATTTCTTCCTTTCTGTCCCACTTTTCATCAGGTCATTACGAAGCTTCGCAAACGCTTACGATTGCAAGCTTTGATGCTCCGTCATATTGTCCTTATCTTCATCACGGATGATGGCTGTACCGATACCTTGATTGGTGAAAATCTCCAACAGCAGACAGTGGAGAATCCGTCCGTCCAGAATATGCACACGGTTTACACCATTTCTTACTGCCGAAGTACAGTTGCCCAGCTTGGGTAGCATGCCACCACCGATGAAGCCACCCTGAATCAGTTCGTCTGCTTCGCTTGCAGTCAATCTGGAGATAAAGGAAGACTTATCGTTAATATCTTTGTAGAGACCCTCTATATCTGTCAGGAACACCAGCTTATCCGCACCCACTGCTTTGGCAATAGCGCAGGCTGCATCATCCGCGTTGATATTGTAGGTCTGAAAATGCTCATCCAGACCAATGGGTGCCACGATGGGAAGAAAATCTTTCTCCAACATGTCATAAAGCACCTTGGGATTGACATCTGTAATCTCACCCACGAAGCCAATATCCTGACCGTCAGAATATTTTTTCTCCACAGTGAGCAATCCGCCGTCCTTGCCGCTGACACCCACTGCATTGACTCCCAACTCCTGCACCATGGTCACCAGGCTCTTGTTCACCTTGCCCAACACCATCTCCGCGATTTCCATGGTCTCTTCATCGGTGACACGCAGTCCGTTAATGAACTTTGCCTCCTTGCCAACCTTGCCCACCCAACGGCTGATCTCCTTGCCGCCGCCATGGACGATGATAGGCTTGAAGCCTACCAGCTTTAAAAGTGTCACATCCTTAATGACGTTCTTCTGCAATTCCTCGTTGCTCATAGCGCTACCGCCGTATTTTACCACAATGATCTTGCGATTGAATTTCTGTATGTAGGGAAGCGCTTCAATGAGCACCTCTGCTTTGCGTAATACTTCCTGCATATCCTTTTCCATAATGACCTCCCTTGTCAAATCATCCTCTTTGTCACCAAATGTGAACGTGTATTTCTATATGCTTTACTGTTAAGAGCGATAATCGGCATTAATCTTAACATAATCGTAGGTAAGATCACAGCCCCATGCTGTCGCCTCTGCATCTCCCTCGTGCATATCAACAAAAATCGTGACCTCCTTAGCAGCCAGAAGCTTTGCCGCCACCTCTTCGTCAAACGAAAGTGGTGTGCCCCTGTCAAATACCTGAAGTCTTCCCTCGCTGCTCTCAAAGAAGAGCTCCACATCATTCTGGTCAAACTGTGCACCGGAGTATCCCATTGCACACAGGAATCTTCCAAAATTCGCATCACAGCCATAAATAGCTGCCTTGGAGAGATTGGAGGCTACAATCGCTCTGGATAATGTTCTGGCATCCTCCTTGCTTCTGGCATTGACCACCTTCGCCTCAAAGAGCTTGGTGGCTCCTTCTCCATCGCTCGCCATCCGTCTTGCAAGATACCGGCATACATAGAAAAGGGCTTCTTTGAAAGCATCGTAGTCCTTATTTTTCTCGCTAATCTGTTCATTTCCCGCAAGTCCATCCGCCATCAGGAGCAATGTATCGTTGGTGGAGGTGTCACCGTCCACCGTAATCATATTAAAGGTATCTTTGACAACCTCGCCAAGTGCCTCCTGCATCAGCGCTTTATCGATTGCCAGATCTGTTGTAAGAAATCCCAGCATGGTACACATATTGGGATGAATCATACCTGAGCCCTTGCTCATTCCACCAAGGGTTACGGTCTTGCCTCCCACTTCAAAGCATACAGCGATCTCTTTGTTTACAGTGTCTGTGGTCATGATCGCCCTGGAAGCAGCAGTCGCCGCCTCCCCGGAGGCGGAAAGGTCGGTGCTCATGCTCTGCACACCGCCGACCAGCTTCTCCACCGGAAGCTGCATTCCAATTACACCAGTGGAGGCAACAGCTACGGTATCATATGGAATCCCCAACGCCTCTTCCACTGCTTTCGCAGTCGCCTCACAGGCATTCCACCCCTCCTGTCCGGTGCACGCATTGGCAATTCCGGAATTGATAACCACCGCCTGCATAGGCTTTCCTGAATAAACCAGTTTCTGATCCCACTGTACACATGCAGCCTTTACCACATTGCTGGTAAAAGTCCCGGCGCACTCGCAGGGCACCTCGCAGGTTAGCATTGCCATATCGCATCTTCCCTGATATTTAATTCCTGCTGCCGCAACAGCCGCCTTAAATCCTTTGGGAGCGGTCACTCCACCTTCTATCTGTTTCAAACTGATACCTCCTTATCCGTTTCGGTGACTTTCGCGCGGTCACTTATTAAACGCTGTAATATTCGCTTCATTCAAAGTAAAATCATAGTAATTGAGATCCTCTCTCCGGGTCCATCCGATACAGTTCCAAAATGCGTTGCCGATATCGTTCACCGTGAAAGCGATTAGGCTTACTTTATTGATTCCTTCGTCCTTTAAGGCATTCATGCAGAACACGACCATCTCCTTGCCAATACCATGTCTGCGATAATCCTCCCGCACACATACATGATACAGACAGCCCCGTCTTCCGTCATGCCCACAGAGAATTCCACCCACAATCTCTCCGTTTTCTGATACGGCAACAACACTGGTGGTCGGATTCCTTTTTAAGAATCGCTCCACCCCTTCTTTGGAATCGTCAATACTGCGAATTCCAAAGCCGTGAATGGTCATCCACAGGGCATGCAGCCCTTCGTAATCTTCGATTGTCATGCTTCGTATGGTAAACTGCTTACCTTCCATCTTATTTCCTTTCTTGCCCATACCTATTTGACTTTCTCTTTTTAGGAAGCAATTATATTCACTTTATATCCCTTATAAGCCTTATCCACTTCCTTCAGCATTCTCTCCGGCTCAAGCAAAAGCAGAATGCAAACGGCACTCCTACGGGAAGCAGGGAACCAGGTTCAAGCCCTCGCTCTCCTCCAAGCCAAACAGCAGATTCATATTCTGCACAGCCTGTCCTGCCGCCCCCTTCACCAGATTATCCAAGGCGCCCATCATAATAATACGACCGGTGCGCTCATCAATCACGAAATTGATGTCCACATAGTTGCTGCCTTCCACCCATTTCGTCTCGGGGCAGACACCCTTCTCCAACACGCGAACAAACTTCTCTTCCTGGTAATATTTGTCATACACTGCCTTGACTTCCTCATAGGTGGGCAGGCTGCCGTCAGCTTTTCTCTTAAGTGAAGCATACTCTGTAGCCAGAATCCCTCTGTTCATGGGTGCCAGATGCGGAGTGAAATTAATGGTTACCTGACAGTCTCCCGCGTAACCTAGCTGCTCTTCAATCTCCGGTGTATGACGGTGGCTTGTCACACCATATGCTTTCATATTCTCATTGACCTCGCAGAACAGGTTAGCTACCTTTGCGCCACGACCGGCGCCGGAGGTTCCTGACGCAGCATCTACGATCAGGGTATTCACATCAATCAGCCCTTCCTTTACCAACGGATAAGCTGTCAGGATAGAACAGGTGGTGTAACAGCCCGGATTCGCCACCAGACGGGTATCCCCTGTAATCTTATCGCGATTAATCTCGCAGAGTCCATACACTGCCTCTTCAATAAACTGCGGAGACTTGTGTTCAATCCCATACCACTTCTCATAGACTGCCACATCCTTGATACGATAATCTGCGGACAAATCTACGACCTTGACCTTGGATAGAATCTCCTCTGTCAACACACCTGCCAGAAAGCCCTGGGGCGTAGCGGTGAAAATCACATCCACCTGTTCTGCCAGTTCCGCCAGATTATCGTCCCTGCAGACATCCTCTACGATCTGAAACATATTCTGATATACTTCACTGTACTTCTTATCTATGTAACTTCTGGAGCCGTACCATACAATCTTTGCCTCCCTGTGATTCATCAATATTCTTACCAGCTCCGCGCCGGCATATCCGGTCGCGCCGATGATACCCACCTTAATCATGCTTCTCTCTCCTCCTTTTCCAAAATCCGAGACATCTTATGTTATCATACCACTTTTTTAACAAATGTCCACTGTTTTTTAATTTTTATTCATGTATTTTTGCATTTTATGAATAAATATACATTTATATCTGCATAAATAATATATGTCGAATATTTATTCATCTTTTATGGTCAACCATGCAACATCTTTCAAAATTTTCTCCAACATATGTACTCTATTAAAAGGAAATGAGAAATAGTAGCCATCCACAAAATCCTCTGTCCACGCTATGACATCCTTTGCCAGTGCCACGCCGGCAGCCTCCCCTTCCTCTCTGGTCATATCCTCCCTGTAACGCGCCAGCACTTCTTCTGTCACTTCAATGCCTGTCATCTCATTTTTCATAAAAAGGGCATTTTTGAGACTTACAAAGGGCATTACTCCACAGAGAATCCTTGCACCGGTCTCCTCCTTAATCCGTCGAAGCACCCCCGCCCCCTCACGGGTAGACACCGGCTGTGTCAGAAAAAAGGTTGCGCCTGCTTCCATTTTCTTACGCACTCTGCCAATCTCCACATCCAGATTCCGCCTTCCCTGATTGATAGCTCCGCCATAACAAATAGGTGCATGGGCAAACTGTTCCTCGTTCATGTCTGCCATAATGTGCATCAGTCCCACCGAGTCAAAATTAAATACACTCTTCACCGTAGAGCGCACCATGGATGGAATAGGGTCTCCGGTAATGATTAAAAAATTATGAATATGATTGATATGGGCTCCCAACAGCTGGGAACGCATAGCAATGGCATTCTTGTCCCGACAACAGATATGAGGCATCACGCAGATACCAGTCTCTCTCCACACCTTTTCCGCCATCAAAATCGAATCCGCTCTGGTTCGACCTGATGGTGAGTCGGGAAAGGTCAGCACATCCACACCGCTCTTTTTAAGCAGATGCGCCGCATCCATCAGTTTTTCATCATCACTGCCCAAGGGATGGGCAAGCTCCACTGCAATCAGCTTCCCCTTGTTGGTAGGCTGATGATAAAAAGCATGATCCTCTCTCCCGGCAGCAAGCGTCTCCTTTACCGCCGCCTTCCATGTATGTGCGGATGCCCTTCGCGCCAGTCGTCCATTGACACTGCGGATATATTCCGGAGTCGTTCCACAACACCCTCCTACAATATCAACACCCTCCGCCGCTATATCGCTGACCTTCCCCGCAAAATATTCCACATTCTGATTAGAGAAAATCATACGATTACTGAGATTCTGCGGATAACCTGCATTGGGAAGGGCTGTCACAAACATTCCCTCTCTAGGCTGGATTCCTCGCAAAATACGCTGCATATGTCCGGGTCCCACGCCACAGTTAAATCCGGCGGCATCGATATGCGGACATGCCCCCGCCTCCTCCACCAGTCTGCGTGCGCTCAATCCGGCATTACTATAGCCAAACTGATTCACCGCAAACTGTACGATCACAAAGGCATTTTCTCCGATGACCTCTATTGCCGGAAGAATATCCTCCAGTGAGGCAAACGTCTCAAAGATAAACAGCGTGGCACCCTCCGCGAGAAACGTCTCACAAATGGCAATATACTCTCTCCTTGCCAGTTCTTTTTCTGCGGGAGTGTCACAAGGAATGGGACCGATATCTGCCGCCACATGGACTGTTTGATTGTTGTTTCTAGCTTCTTTTGCGCAAGCATAACCGCACCTTAGATTTTCACGCACCCTTTGCATATCCTCATGCAGCATCACCGTATTGGAAGCATAGGTATTCGTGCGGAGAATTTGCGCTCCCGCCTCTATGTATTCCCGATGGATCTGCACCACTCTCTCCGGATGCGCTACATTTGCCCGCTCCGGCAGCTCCTCCGTATCATATTTCAAAGCATAATACGTCCCAAAGGCACCATCACAGAGCAATTTTTCCCGCGACAACACCTCACTCAATTTCTCCACGCTCATTCTCTATCCCCCTGCGGTAAAAAGCTTTTAAAGAAATCACATTCTTCATCATTGCACAATCTTGCATCTGTCGATCTGACATCACAATGGAACACATGCGGCAACTTATTTTGGATATCTCCATAAAGTCGATACACAAAAGGAACATTACACTCCATCAGACGTTGCGCCAGAATCGGCGCCTGTACTTTCAGAAAGTCACCTGTGCAAGTCATGAAAAAGGTAGGGGGATATTGTTCTGTTATATGATTCACCACATTGATCAATGCCACTTCTCTGGCACTTCCCTTCTCCGGCAGATAATCCGCCATCAGAAGCTGTGTGAGATCTTGCTCATCTCCGTTTAGTACGATTTTATACGCTCCGCAATTCAACGCGATAGCAGTGGGCACGAATCCCCCCGGCACCTGAAAATCATAGGACTGTGCATACTGTGGATTGGTGCAGATTGCAGCATACAGTCCCAAATTATGCGCGCCTGCTGAATCCCCCACACCAAACACATACCTGGTGTCAAACCCATACTGCTCCCCATGGGCAAGTACCCAGGCAAAAACCAGATTGGTATCCTCCAGGGATGCCGGATATTTATACTCCGGTGCCAGCCGATAAGTAAAATTTACCACAGCAAAGCCCCTCTGTGCCAGATTCATACAATAATATTGATATCGTTCCTTATCTCCGTAAACCCATCCACCGCCGTGCACACTTACAATCACCGGCAGTTTTTTGCCCTTCAGGGCTTTGGGGCGATACACGTCCAATACCTGCCATGCCGTGTCCTCACCATATACTATATCATCAAACCGTTCCACATCCTGCGGCGTAAAGAGTCCCGCGTCCCTTTTGTCATCCCCCTCGCTAAAGGTCTTCCTCACCATATCACTCGCCTGCGACATATTCATCCCTGCCTTTCTCTGCTTACTCTACATTCATTATCCTCTCAACTATAAACGTTTCAATGTCTCATACAGCTTTTCGTATTCCTCTGTTGTCATTTCCGTTCCATAGAAGGTACGGTACAGCGCTGCTTCCAATGCCTTCCACGACTCATTGCCGACGGATGAGGCATCTAAGACCGTTAGCTGCTGCCCAATCGTTTGAGCCTTGCTAAGCTCTGGAAGCTTCCTTGCCTGCTTTGCCACAATCTTTCGATAAAGATTGCACACACGCTCTCTGGGCGGCAGTTTTCTCTCCCTGTGCACACCATACAGATACCGAACGACCAATATGAGCATAAAAAATACCGCGATTGCCGTCAATATCCATACTGCACTGTCAACAACCCGCCCCAGATAGACGGTCGCATTTCCACCTAATAAGCCCCCCTCTGCACTCAGCTCTCGATTTCTCTGCTGAAAAGCGTCCCAGAAGTTTTCGCTCTCTTCCTCTTCGGATGAGGCAGGCGTAGGGTCTACCACAATCCACCCTTTACCTTCCACATAGATTTCCACCCAGGCATGGGCGTTGGCATCCGGTATCTCCAAGCGAATCACACCTGTCTCTCCCAATTCAGAATAACCGGAATAATAATCGGCATAATCGGCATCCTCCACCAATTTACCATCTACCAGTACATCACCATAAGAGAAGACATAACCCTCCACATAACGCGCAGGTATGCCCAGATAGCGGAACATCATGGTTGCTGCAGAAGCAAAGTGCATACAATAACCGCGCTTACTGTTCTTCAAAAAATGTACAATATAATCTTCTCCATTCCAGATATATCCGGGGTTTAGCGTGTAAAAATAATTTTCTTCAAAAAATTCTACCACCTGAGCTGCAATCGTCTCCTCATCCCCTACAAAGCTTTGCTCTGCACAAATATCTGCCACAGCTTCCAGACACCGTTGCGACACCTCCAAATACTGTTCAGAAACGCCCTTTGTATCTGCCTGTACAAGCTTCCGATAAGGATAAAAGGTATACAACTCCCCGCCTGCGTCATTCTTGCCTGTAGCCTCCGGGTCTGTATAATAAGGGTAATAGGAATAATTCGCATCCGCTCCCACATTGGTCACAGACATCTTACCCGTACCACCATATGCTGTCAAATCTTGCAGCCCGTCCAACGTCTCAGAAGTAAGCAGATCCGCCTCCACGCCAAGCTCCTCCGGCGGTATCCATCTCTCTCCGTCATATGCAAGTCCCAGAAATGCCTTGAGATAAACAGGTTCGTAGCTGTAGGGCGTGTATTCCACGATCAGGTCTGTCTCATAGTCCGGACTCACACGGCTGTTGCCCAGATGGCCACCGCTCATACAGGCACTTCCTCCGCCAAAAGCCGTCATCATACACGACTGCACCCAGTTACCGTTCTGCTTCTCAGACTGGCGCCTG
>JAFVDW010000095.1 GCA_017478245.1 Lachnospiraceae bacterium | reverse complement strand
GGTTGTTAGTATTGTGGAGGAGACTGACGCGCAGGATGTAGCTGTTGCAGAGGAGAATCAGGAGCCCGCAGACGAAGTAGCACAGCAGGAAGTACCGCAACAGGAAGCTGTACAGCAGGATGCTGCGCAAGAGCAGAGCGAGCAGGCGGTGGTGATGGGAACGACTGTTGCCCCTGATGTGGTAACCGGTGGCGCGGAAGGGATACATGGTGTGTTAAACGGTGAGGGCATTGCGCTTCAGGTGGAGGATGACACCAGACGTGAATTTGACGTGATTGCAATGCAGATTCCGAAGAATATTGATTTTGTGATGGATCCTTACAATTTATGTGAGAAGGGTTATGTTTGGTCGGATACCTATGTTTTCCGCAATAGCGGAGAGACTACTGTAAAGCTATCACTGTCAGATATCAAGTGCACGACGAAGGATGGTATTAAGGTGGCTGGTGTAGACGCGTCGGCAGAAGATATTCTGCAAGACACACAGAAAACAGTACGTCTCAGACTGCGCCTGGATAATGGTGATGTAGTGAATGCTACGGTGACCGGATCGAAATATGATATTGTGATGGCTCCCGGCAGCGCATTTTCTTTCTCGGTAGAGGGCGATATGAGTCTTACACCGGAGAGTCCCTGGATGTCCGGTGATGTATCGATTAGTATGATCTATGATGTTCAGATTGAGGAAGCAGAAGAATGATCTGATATTTGATAAATAAAAAGAAGGTTTCGGGTGAAAAGCCATAGCGTCTGTCTATGGCTTTTTCTTTGAGAATGAAAATGAGAGGTATGTAATGATACAAATTCGAAAAATATCCACCGAATACGATGGGAAAACAGTATTGAAGGATGTTGACCTTTCGGTGCGGGAGGGAGATTTTGTGGCTTTGTGCGGTGGGGATGATGCGGGTAAGACCGCATTGCTGCATATTTTGATGGGGTTTAATACCTCTTACTCCGGCAGGGTTTTTATCATGGGCAGCAGACCTAATAATTTGAGCGCAGAGCAAAGGGCAAGGGTGCGGTTTATTCCGGATGACATTATCTGGGAGAGGCAGTTGACGGCGGAGGATTATTTTGCATTAGCGAGGGAGGCATCCCAGACCTATGATATGAAGCTGCAGAATAAGCTTTGCAAAAGATATGAAATTCCTTTATATAATAAAATGCTCAACATGACTTACAAGGAAAATAAACTGGTGCAGATCATCGGAGCGATTAGTGCCAGACCACGGCTTTTGATACTGGATGAGCCTAAAAATTTTTTGGACAAACGTACTTATCGAATGTTACTGGAGGAATTGGTTCGCTTGAACCGAACAGGAACGACGATTCTTATGGCAGTGGAGAAATACAGCGATGCTGCAGGATATTGCAGCCATTATGCCTATCTCAAGGAGGGGCAGCTTGCCGCGTCAGGCAGGGCGGTCAAGCGTACGCGCAAGAGCAAGATTGTCACAGCCAGGGGCGGCGATATTCCTTTTTTAAAGAAACATATGGAGCGGTGTATCCGCGAGCGTAAGGGAGAGATTGTATTTCTCTATAAAGGCGATCCCCAGATGCTGTTACTGTTTTTGTACAAGGCGGACTGTGAGGATTGGTCAGTGGAGGATCTGACATTGGAGGAAGAGTTGGATCGCAATTTTGAGAGATGGGAATGAGAAAAGGAGGGGCATGTGATGCATAAAATAGGAATTCAGTCCATGGGGGCTATTTCCATGGAGCGCCTTGAGGAGGGGTATCGGCGTTTGCGGGAGGCAGGTGTTGATTGTGTGGACTTTGGGTTTGATGAATATCTGCCCTGCGGGAAAGTATATGAAGAAAAGGTGGATGATTTTCTGGACCGTCCTATGGAGGAGCTGTGGGAATCGTTTAAGCCGCATGTGGAACTGGCACAGAAGTATGGGCTGACGTTTGAACAGATGCACGCACCGTTTCCCATGTGGCAGAAGGGGCGCAAGGAAATCAGCGAGAAAATGTCCCGTATTACAAGGAATACCATAGAGCTATGCGGACGTATGGGCGGAAAATATATTGTGGTTCATCCCATTAATCTTGCCTACGAGTACAGCAAACAGGAAGAGAGGGACTTTAATATGGAGATGTATAAAAGTCTCATTCCCACAGCCCGACAGCATCATGTAATGATTTGCCTGGAGAATCTGTTCCTGGAGCGAAACGGTCATTTGATGGAAGGCATCTGCTCGGATTTTACAGAGGCGGCGTCTATGGTGGATGAGCTGAATGCCTGGGCAGGAGAGGAGCTTTTTGGCTTTTGCTTTGATGTGGGACATGCGAATATTTTGGGTAAAAATCTGTATCAATCGGTACTTACGTTGGGGGAACGCCTGAAAATATTACATATTCATGATAATGACGGTGTCAGCGATTTACATACCTTACCATATACCTTTGCCAGAAGCTGGTTTGGCGTCAGCACGGAGTGGGATGGATTTTTGAGGGGGCTGCGGGAAATCGGGTACCGGGGAGTGCTTAATTTTGAGGTATTTCGGTGCATGCAGGCTTTTCCGGAGGAGCTGCATCCGGCAGTGTTGAAGCTTTTGGCGGATATGGGTGGATATTTTTCTCGTCAAATATTGCAGGATGATGACGGCAATGTCTGATTTTCATAATTTTTTAGAATAGGTCTTGCCAAAAGTGACGAAATATCGTATATTAACAAGAGGACAATGTTTTTTGGTTGTTTTGAGAAAATAATTGGAGGAAATAAGTAATGACAAAAGCTGAAATACTGAAAAAAGAGATTTTGAAACAATATCGTAGTGTACGTCAGTTCGCGTTGGAAATGGGCATTCCTTACAGCACGTTGGTTACTGCTCTGGAGCGCGGTATTGAAGGTATGGCTTATGGAACAGTTATTAAGATGTGCGACAAGCTGAGCATGAATCCTGTAGATTTTTCATCTTTGGAGAGAGATACGAATCTCGGTGAGAAGCTGTTGGAGAATCGTGTTATGCAGTATTATATCAAGTTGAATCAGGAAGGTCGTGACAATGTTCTCGGTTTTATGGAGGACTATGTGCAGATTGATAAATATAAGGCAAAAGGAAAGAAGAACAAGTAAGATGAGATATGATTATCTGATCGTAGGAACCGGATTGTTCGGGGCAGTGTTTGCACACGAGATGCATCGTGCGGGCAAACACTGCCTTTGCATTGATAAGAGGCGGAATATCGGGGGAAATATATACACACAGCAGGAGCATGGAATACAGGTGCATAAGTATGGGGCACATATTTTTCATACTTCTGATAAAAGAGTGTGGGATTATGTGAACCAGTTTGCCCGGTTCAATCATTATGTCAACTCTCCGGTGGCTGTGTATGGGGAGGAATTGTACAATCTGCCCTTTAATATGAATACGTTTAGTAAGATGTGGGGAATCCGTACGCCGAAGGAGGCGCAGGAAATCATCGCCGCGCAGCGCCTGGAAAGCGGAGTGGAGCACCCGGAAAATCTGGAGGAGCAGGCACTTTCACTGGTGGGGCGTGATGTTTATGAAAAGCTGGTGAAGGGCTACACCGAGAAGCAATGGGGCAGGGACTGCAAAGAATTGCCTGCGTTTATCATCAAGAGACTGCCGGTTCGTTTTACCTACGACAACAATTATTTTTCCGACCGTTATCAGGGGATTCCGGAAGGGGGCTATACACAGATTGTGGAGAAGCTTCTGGAGGACATCCCGGTGAAGCTGGGAGTAAGCTATCGGGAGTTTCTGGCGGAGAATGCTTTGGCGGCGGAGCCGGATTCTTTTGAGAAGACGCTATACACGGGGATGATTGATGAGTATTTTGACTATGCGCTGGGAGAATTGCAATATCGTTCGCTGCGATTTGAGGAGGAATATTTGGCGGATTGTGATAATTATCAGGGAAATGCAGTGGTCAATTACACAGAACGCCGGGTGCCTTATACCCGTATCATTGAACATAAGCATTTTGAGTTCGGTGCGGGAGAGGGAACGGTGTTGACAAGGGAGTATCCTGCGGAGTGGAAAAAGGGTGATGAACCGTATTATCCTGTCAATGACGAGGCGAATAACACGTTGTTTGCTGCCTATCAGCAAAAGGCGGCACAGGAAAAGAATGTTTTGTTCGGAGGACGTCTTGGACAATATCGATATTATGACATGGATAAGGTGATTGCGGCTGCACTGGATATGGCAGAAGCGGAAATGAAAAAGGATATTTAATCAAAAAGCTTCCTCGACCTTTCGGGTTCAATAACCCAAGGGGTGGGGAAGCTTTAACAATATCCGTTAAACATCATACCGCTGTATGCGCTGCTTGCATAGGGGCTTACGAAGTTGTGACCGGGATTTTTGTAGGCAACGATGGTCTTTTCTACATAATCCATCGGATTCAGGGAAACCTGATTGCTCTTGCGCAAAAGCGAGTTGGAAAAATCCTTCATGTAGGCGAATGTTTCGCTTACGTCTTCCGAATCCAACGCCGCCTGACGCAGGAGCTCGTTATCCACATTCATGGTGCCGTCCTCGGCAATATTTACGCCCATTGCCTCTAAAGAGTTTCGGTAAGTGGAGGCGATACCGGTCATTTCTCTTACCAAGGTGCGGCTTCTGGACTGGGACTCCATGTAGTTGGATGCTGCCTTGATAAAATCATTGTATCCGCCAATTAATTCGTTCACACTGTCTGCAAAAGATTCTACATCGGGCTTTAAGCCGATTTCTATCGAACCATCCTCGCCGCTGATTCCCTTCAATTCTACTTCGTAGACCTTTCCGATTGTAAAGTGATTGGAAGAGGCAGCATGCTCCTCGCCGTCGATGGAAAAACGAGCGTTGGCAGCATGGCGGCTGATATAATCCAAACCAAAGTAATCCACTGTTCCGGCATTCTTGCTAGTGTGATCATCGCTCACTGTGAAGATGGAGCTCTTACCAAGAGGAAGACCAGAGCTCTCCGAAACCATTCTAAGGGAGGTGCGTCCTTCCGATTCCACAACCGAAGCCCGGATGCCAATGTCGGAGTTGTTGATCAGTCTGCCCAGTCGTTCCTGTACATCCCGGTTCGTCTCGGACTCACCGATGGAAAACTGGAACTCATAGTTCATGTCGTTAATCGCTACGTCAAAGGAATAGGTGCCTTCCGGAAGTTCGATTCGTTCATTGCTAAGGAACATTCCCAGATTCTCCTGCGGAGAGGCGAGGGCTTTCACGTTCAATTCAAAATGCGGCACTTCGTCGTCGGGATTAGGCGGTCCCACATAGGTGGCAGTGGCAATGCTCTCATCTGAAGAAAACGCGTTCTTTTTATTTAGAAGTCCTTTTTCCTCCAACCCACCCAACTGTGCAATCGTATTGTGCAGCTCGCGGGCGTTTTCCTTCAAGTCCACAGCATAGGCTTGTGTGTCCTTGTTGGTCGTAGGAAGATACCAGGGCGATTCCTTATTCATTTTGACAATGGAATTGTATACGCCACGCAATTCACTCTTTTTGTGCGTATCGTAGCGCGTCAGACTCTTCGGTGTATAAGTTGACAGGTAATTGTTATATACTGAATTTAGAATGGCAGTCCCCATTGTCACGCCTCCTTTCCTCCTTGAAATCCGTGACACATTATGGTACAATAGTGGTGCATTGAAATCCTTTTCTAAATATGTAAACTAACCCACTTTTATAATTTAACAATAACATATATTATGAAAAGATGCAAGAGTTTTTTAAAAATATATTGACGAAAGATAGGATTTGTGTTATAGTAGTCGAGCGAGATAAGATTTAGGTCTTTTTTTTATGCTTAAATTTCGTAAGCGATTACGGTTAAAAAGAGAAGAACCAAAACAAGTGGAGGTAGACAAATGCGTACAAAAATCACTTTAGCATGTACCGAGTGCAAACAGCGTAACTACAATACTACCAAGGATAAGAAGACTCATCCTGACAGAATGGAGACAAAGAAGTATTGTAGATTCTGCAAGACACACACGCTGCACAAAGAAACCAAGTAAGAAAATAAGAGCAAGAAACAAAATAAGAGAAACCGTTTATTTGGATTTAATGGGAGGTCAATATGGGAGATTCCGCAGAAAAGCAGACGCGTCCCAGTTTCTTCAAGGGCGTGAAGGCAGAATTTAAGAAAATTTCATGGCCGGACAGACAAGCGACTCTCAAACAGTCTGTTGCAGTAGTTGCAATTTCCGTTGTCCTGGGAATCATCATTGCTATTCTGGATTTTGTGATTCAGTATGGTGTGAATTTCCTGACATCAATATAGACTAAGCGAGGGTGATTGTATGGCAGAGGCAAAGTGGTATGTAGTACATACCTATTCGGGATATGAGAACAAGGTCAAAGCCAATATTGAGAAGACCATTGAGAACAATAAGCATCTTGCAGAGCAGATTCTGGAAGTCAGAGTCCCCATGCAGGAGGTTGTAGAACTCAAGAACGGTGTAAAGAAATCCGTTCCGAAGAAAATGTTCCCAGGTTATGTGCTCCTCAATATGGAAATGAATGATGACACATGGTATGTTGTGCGCAACACCCGTGGGGTTACCGGATTCGTAGGACCCGGAAGCAAACCCGTTCCTCTTACGGAAGCTGAGATGAAGCCTTTGGGCATTCAGGCAGAAAATATCACTATTGATTTCGCAGAGGGCGACAGCATTGCAGTGGTTGCCGGTGTCTGGAAGGATACCGTCGGTGTGGTGCAGAAGCTTGATTATGGCAAGCAGACGGCTACCATCAATGTAGAGCTGTTTGGAAGGGAGACCCCTGTGGAGATCAGCTTCGCAGAGGTTAGAAAGCTTTAAGAGCATCAGATCTGTTTTCAAAACAAGAGTAAAAAGATATTTTTCGGGATTTGTCCCGTGAAATATAAATAAGCGAAAGCTTAAGGCAACACAGTGGGAGCAGGACGATGCGCCTGCGCCGAATTACCACATTATAGGAGGTGCCACAATGGCAAAGAAAGTAGAAGGATATATCAAATTACAGATTCCTGCCGGCAAAGCAACACCGGCTCCGCCAGTTGGTCCTGCACTTGGACAGCATGGTGTGAACATCGTTGAATTTACAAAGCAGTTCAACGCAAGAACAGCAGACAAGGGTGATGTTATCATTCCTGTAGTGATTACTGTATATGCAGACAGATCATTCAGTTTCATTACAAAGACTCCCCCCGCAGCAGTATTGCTGAAGAAGGCATGCAATATTAAGTCTGGTTCAGGCGTACCTAACAAGACCAAGGTTGCGACAATTTCCAAGGCAAAGGTTCAGGAGATTGCTGAACTGAAGATGCCGGATCTGAACGCAGCAAGCTTGGAAGCAGCTATGAGCATGATCGCTGGTACTGCACGCAGCATGGGTATCGTTGTAGAAGACTAATCTGATGGAAATAAATTGGGAGACAGCTCTGACGGCTGTCGCTGGAACCTAGGAGGTAAAATAATGAAACATGGTAAGAAATATACAGAGGCCGCTAAGCTGGTAGATCGTTCCGTAGCTTACGAGCCTAACGATGCAATCGCATTGGTTAAGAAGACTGCAACTGCAAAATTTGATGAGACAATCGAGGTGCACATCAGAACAGGCTGTGACGGACGTCACGCTGAGCAGCAGATCCGTGGCGCAGTAGTCCTGCCCAACGGAACCGGTAAGACTGTTAAGGTTCTGGTATTCGCAAAGGGCGATAAGGTAAACGAGGCTGAAGCAGCAGGGGCTGATTATGTGGGCGGTGACGAACTGATTCCGAAGATTCAGAACGAAGGCTGGCTTGACTTCGACGTAGTAGTAGCTACCCCTGATATGATGGGCGTGGTTGGTCGTCTTGGTAAGGTTTTGGGACCTAAGGGCTTGATGCCTAACCCCAAGGCTGGTACTGTAACCATGGACGTAGCGAAGGCTATCGCTGATATCAAGGCTGGTAAGATCGAGTACAGACTTGACAAGACCAACATCGTACATGTACCTGTTGGTAAGGCTTCCTTCTCTGAGGAGGCATTGACAGAGAACTTCAACGCATTGATGGATGCGATTGTGAAGGCAAAACCCAGCGCACTGAAGGGTCAGTATTTGAAGAGCATCACCTTGACCAGCACCATGGGACCTGGCGTAAAGGTAAGCGTTGCAAAATTCTAATAAAAACATTGTTAGAGAACGAGCCTCTCTGCTTTGGCAGAGGGGCTTCTGTATATTCTGTATCAAAGGCGGGAAAGACGCAAATATGAAACGATTCAGGGAGAAATACCAACAGCATAAAGAAAAACTGTGGATGATTGCGGGAGTACTTGCGGTCAGCATGATTGTGCTGCCCTATTTTTTGTTGGGTGAGGGAAGCTATGTGCAGGTCCATGATCAGATAGATGGAGAAATTTTAAACTACATCTATCGCGCGAAATATCTCTTTCGGGGAGAAGTGATCCCGGAATTTATGAATGGCATGAGTAAGGCGGCGATGGTGCCCCCGGCTCCCCTTGGAGTGATTTTCTATGCACTACTTCCTCCCTTTTGGGCGTTTGTTGCAATGCAGTGGATGGTGGTGTTGGCGGGCTTTTTGGGAATGCGCGGTTTGTGCAAATATCTGGGCTGTCGAGAGGAAGTGGCTTCTTTGACGGCAATTCTATTTGCTGCAATTCCTTTTTATCCCACCTATGGACTTACGGCGCTTGGACAGCCTTTGCTGATTTTGTGCTATCTGCGGATGCTGAAAGGGGAGAAACGGCTGCTTTCTCTGCTGGGAATTGTCTTTTTTGCCGGGTTCTCCTCTTTGACGTTGAACGGATTTGTGTGGGTGGCATTGGGAGCTGCTTTGGCGGTGGGACTATTTGTGCGGCGAGAAGGCAGAAAGCCGGCACTTCGCGGATGCGTTGCGTGGGCGGCGCTTGTAGCGACGTATCTGTTGACCAATCTGGAACTGCTTGGGTCATTACTGGGAGAACATTTTATAACCCACAGACGGGAGATGGTATTGCGCCCTACAGAAAGGATGGGGGCTAAAATATGGGAGTTGTTGTTTCGGGGAGGAGCCTATCACCCGGTGTATTCGGCAGGAATCCTGGCATTGACGATAGGGACGCTTCTGTGTGTGGCGGTTTGGAGGCGACATGGACGAACGGACGCAGGGATAAAGAGCTTGCTTATGGGCATTCTGGGAATTCTGGGAGCAATTTTGGGATGTGTGCTGTTGGCGGCTCTTTGGAACAGTAGTGCCATTGTGAAGCTACGCATGACAATGGGAGGTATTGTGACATATTTTCAGGCAGATCGGATTAGTTGGGTTCTCCCTACCCTGTGGATGCTGATGTTTGCCTGTGTCGGGGAGCTTCTGTACCGAATTCACGGAGCGAATCAAGCTCCTGCACAGCATATTGTGCGGGTGGGCTTGTGCGGACTTTGGGGAATGGTATTTTTATTGGAAGGGGCTTTTGTTTTCAGAGACAGCACCTTTAATAAGAATATTCGCCTGCTGCTGTTGCCGGATTATCAGCAGGTTACCTGGGAGAGTATTTATATGGAAGATGTTTTCCGGGAGATTGACGAGGAGATCGGTGCAGACAAGGAACGGGTAAGTGTGGTGAGCCTGGGAATCTATCCATCGGTTGCCTTATACAATGGATACACCTGTGCAGATGGATATTCCAACAATTATAAACTGGAATACAAGCATACATTTCGGCGGATTATGGCAAAAGAACTGGAAAAACAGGAGGAAGTGCGCAGCTATTTTGACGACTGGGGCAATCGCCTGTATCTGGTGAGCGCAGAATATGGATTTAATGGGATGATTCCAAAGGGACAAGGTGTGCGTTTTGCGGCTCTTTCCTATAATATAGATGCGATGAGAGAGATGAATATCGGGTATCTATTTGCTGCGGCACCTATTGTAAATGCGGAGGACATGGGTATCTTCCCGGTGCGTGAGGAAGCGTTTTCCAGTGAGAGCAGTTACTATGAAGTGTGGGTGTATAGGATACCATGAGCATTTCGGCTGAGAAAGAGTATAAGAAAATATAAGTAACAGTTCGCCCTATAGAAAGCAGATATGAACTGTTGCAAAAAAATGTAAAAATCATAAAATGGACTTGACAGCTCAAGAAAAATATGATAGCCTAACAAAGGTTATGAACCGTGCCGAAGACAGTAGGTACCCTGCAATAGAGGTTGCAAATGGGTGTAAGCACATAAACGCCTACCGAGGAGAGCGAGTAAATAGAAAGTTTGCGCCTTCCTGTCTTGCATAGGGAGGCTTTTTTTATACTCCTTTCGGCATTCAAATCTAAAAGGAGGTATGTAAAATGGCAAAGGTAGAATTGAAACAGCCCATCGTAGAAGAGATTTCTGCCAACATTAAGGATGCACAGTCTGTTGTGTTGGTTGATTATCGTGGACTTACTGTAGAACAGGACACCCAGCTTCGCAAGAGCTTGCGTGAGGCCGGTGTTGTTTACAAGGTTTACAAGAACACCATGATGAACTTCGCGTTCAAGGGTACAGAGTTCGAAGGCTTGGCTCCTTATCTTGAGGGACCCAGCGCTATGGCTCTCTCTACAGAGGATGCTACCGCTCCTGCCAGAGTTCTGGCTGAGTTTGCAAAGAAGGCAGACAAGCTGGAGATCAAGGCGGGTGTTGTAGAAGGCACCGTATATGATGCTAAGGGTATTGCGACAATCGCAAGCATTCCGTCCAGAGAAGTGCTTATTTCCAGATTGCTGGGAAGCATGCAGAGTCCTATTACCAACTTTGCTCGTGTCATGAATCAGTTGGCAGAAAAAGGCGGCGCTTCCGCAGTAGAAGCTCCTGCAGCGGCTGAGGAGACAGCAGAGGCACCTGTAGCTGAAGAGGCTGCAGCAGAAGCACCCGCAGCAGAATAATTGAACTGCGGGAATTTACACAATAATTTATTTTAAAATGGAGGATATGAAAATGGCTAAGTTAACAGCACAGGAATTAATTGACGCTATCAAAGAGTTGAGCGTATTGGAACTGAATGATCTTGTAAAAGCTTGCGAAGAAGAGTTTGGCGTATCTGCAGCAGCAGGCGTTGTAGTTGCAGCAGCAGGTCCTGCAGCAGACGCAGCAGAAGAGAAGACTGAGTTCGACGTAGAGTTGACTGAGGTTGGTTCTGAGAAGGTTAAGGTTATCAAGGTTGTTCGTGAGGTAACCGGTCTTGGCTTGAAGGAAGCTAAGGACGCTGTAGATGGTGCTCCTAAGGTTCTGAAGGAGGCAGCTTCTAAGGAAGAGGCTGAGGAGATTAAGAAGAAGCTTGAGGAAGTTGGCGCTAAGGTTACTCTTAAGTAAGAAGCGGTATCCGGAAGGCTTTGAAATAAGCTCTAAATTCAAAAAGGCGGAGTTCCCTGTGAACTCCGTCTTTAAATACAAAACATAAAAACGTTTTTATTGTGCCATATTTAATTGCATAAAATTAATTGCGCGACAATTTATAGAAGCATAAGAAAACTAGTATTCGTGCACATTGTGCGATGGATTATATAGAGCAGGCAACACCAAATATAGTGTTTATACTGTTGCAAAATACAAATAATGGAAATTGATTAGAAAATACAAAAAATTACAATAAAAATCAATTAAAAGTAGTTGAAAATAAGACGTGTTTGGATAAGAATAATGTCTATAATATAGAAGTGGTACTATGGTACTAGCGATATTTCAAGTAGAGGTGAGGAAGAATATGAAAAAGCTGAAAGCATTGTTGGGAGTAATCTTGAGTGTCGTATTGTTCACCGGTGGGATATTGCCACAGGTGGGAGCGGTCTTATCGGAGGTGGTGGCGGCTCCGACAACCCATGAGTTGGCATTGAATGTGACGGTAGAGAAATTGAACGTTACCATTATCCGAAAGGATACCAATGACAACAAGATTTTTGCGGATATCGTCAAAGAAAACCTGCCTAAGAACGCAGTGATTCGTCTGAATCTGTCGGAAGGTGACGGCACTGCCGGATATGAGATCAGTCAGGTGAGGCTGGGCTCTAAAACGGCGACTTTGGCAGAGCTTGGTGATGGGCAGATATGGGATGTTGATTCGGTAAACAACACCTTGGAGGTAATTTACAAGGCGACGGAGGATCCGGATGACTCCTTTGACGTGACATTTTATGATTATGATTATTCTGCCCCGGATGGCGGCGGAATGAACGATGCCCGCAATTATGCGGCTGGCAGTCCGGAGGAACAGAGAATCGGTGTTGGTATCAGTGGAGATGACTACCATGTTGGAGGCTTGAAGCATCCGGAATATGTGACAGTAGATTTTGGCTCGGACTTAGGAATGTACCAATATGACTTGATGGTGAAGGTGACCAATCCTAAGACGGGTGTAGAAGAGACGATTAATGCCAATTCGAATAATGGTGTAGATGCGGGTGCCGGTTATGGAATCAATGGGACAGGTTGGCCACTTGCAATCGGCATGATAGAACGTTTGGACGCGGATGGTAATCCTGTCTGGGGTAAGGATGCGAATGGAAACCAGATATATGATCCCGGTCTGTTTACCAATGAGGCGAAGCTTGGAAAACATATTTATACGAAGGATACAGAAGGGCTGAATGGCAATAGCCGCCTCAACTTCAAGCGCGATGGATATCATTATGTACTTCAAAGTGCAACTGTAGGAGCTACCACTACGAATGGCGGAACGGGAAACCCCAGGTTTTATCCTTTGGATAATGTACCCAGTGCAGAGGGACAAAAGTTTGTTGATCCATGGATAAACGGTTCGGAAATAGAGGATACGAATCCTCACAACTGGTATTTTGGTATTCGTCATGAATTTAACTTTACGTTAGGTGAGTACGAGGGACCTTTGGAATATACCTTTGAAGGTGATGATGATGTATGGGTATTTTTGGATGGCGAATTAGTGTTGGATATGGGTGGTGTACACTGCGTATATCCCAATGACTATAACAATACTCAGGACAAGATTGACAGAGGTGAAAACAGTTGGCCCAATACAGTTGATCTGTGGACAAAGATTGATAAGACAGAAGCTAATTACAAAACCAAGGAACATACTGTAACCATTCTGTATATGGAGCGTGGCGGTTATGATTCCAACTGCTATATGGAATTCACGATTCCGGTGAATCCTCCCGCAGATTTTGACGCCACCATTGATATTCCGGTTACTGTAAAGTGGATAGGCTTGGACGAGGCGGAAGAGCATGGAAACAATCCGACCAGTCCCAATCCTACAATTTATTTGTTGGATGGTTCTGACGAGAATCAGAGCAAGGTGGATGCGATAAGGGAAAAGCTTAAGAATTCTGTAGAGCCGGCGGATGATGAAATTGTTTACAAGCAGACAGTTGACGGAGGCATTCTCAAGGATGAAGACGGCAAGACAGTTATCTTTGAGAAGGCGAGTCTGGATGAAGGTGTAACGAATTATACTGCTCTTTCCACAGAGTATTCGGATTTTGAGGCGGTAGTGACCGGAAATATGTCTGATGGATTTATGGTTACTTACACTTATAAACCGCAAAGAACTACTGTTAGTGTTAAGAAGGTTTGGAATCCTACTTCTGCTACAGGTGATGCAATTTGGGTAAAGCTTCTGGCAGATGGCACGCAGTACGGGGATCTGATCACCTTGAATGCGGGAAATGACTGGCAGGCTACAGTTAGTAATTTGCTTGTGAGAAGAAATGGTAATGAGGTATCCTATACGGTGGAGGAAGTGAGCACGCCGGATGGATACACTACTACAGTTACCGGAAATGTATCCGATGGATACATTATTACCAACAATAAGGATTACAACGCAAAATATCAATTTAAAAAGGCAGATGATTCCATGCCGAATCTGCCTAGTGCAGTGCTTGCGTTGCGTCCTACAGATACGGATACATATAAGTCCGGTGATACTGTAAATGCAAAAGCTGTGTCCACCACTACGGTGACTGTGGCAGATGGAACATGGACCTTCACGGGTTATGAGAACGATAGTCTGACAGTAAGTGATGACGACGTGACCTTTGTGGGTGTATGGTCCTTTACACCGAAG
Organism: Lachnospiraceae bacterium; assembly: GCA_017478245.1. Lineage (GTDB taxonomy): Bacteria > Bacillota > Clostridia > Lachnospirales > Lachnospiraceae > Acetatifactor. The sequence goes on along the minus strand of JAFVDW010000095.1, from coordinate 5,709 downwards.
TCCGAATATAATGTGACGCATGTATTCGAAAGCGGAACATCCGGAAAGGATTTGCCGGCAGAAATTACTGCAATGGCACCGCCTGTTATGACAGCATTTGAGGGAGATACGGTCAATCCCACGATGCCGGCGGATACAACCTACGATGCGGGAGATGGCATCTGGACCTTCCAGTCCTATGATCAGGGAACGGTGACAGTGACAGCCAACGTGACATATACCGGAACATGGACGTACGAGGCAAAGCCTACCCACACGGTGTCACATACTTTTAAGAGTGGAACCGCTGGATATGAGCTTCCTGCTGAAATCGCGGCGTTGGAGCCTGCTGATTACTCGGTAATAGAAGGCACCACTGTGAATCCTACTTATCCTGCAGAAACGGTGATTGATGATCCTGGTGATTCTGATTATTATTGGACATTGACCGGATATGATAAGCAGAATGTGGTCGTTGATACAGATGTTGAATTTATCGGTACATGGGTGCGCATGAAGAAACCCACTGTAGATGTGAAGTATGTGTTCCAGAGTGATGACGGTTCTACATTACCGGAAGAGGTAATGGCACTGAAGCCTGTGGACACAGTGGAGACATGGGATGAAACCAAAGAGGTGTTCGCGCCGACTATCACCCCTGCCACAGTAGAGGCTCCGGACAAGAGTGGAACCTGGACCTTTATCAGTTGGGACGAGAACAGTCATTTTGCATCGGATAATATGACCTTTACCGGTACATGGCATTTTGATGCTTATCCCGAATACAAGGTGGAGCATACCTTTGTCAGCGGAACGTCGGGGAAGGAGCTTCCCGCTGAAGTAAAGGCGTTGGAACCGACTGATTCCACCATCAAGAAGACACATACGGCATATGCGGTATATCCGGATGAGACGAGAGTAGAGACTGCGGATGGCATCTGGACCTTCAGCAGCTATGATAAATTGAAGGTGGAAGATGTTAATGGTGATGTAGAATTTATTGGTACATGGGTTTATGCGGCAAAACCGGATTATCCTGTGGAACATACCTTTGTAAGCGGAACCCCCGGAAAGACACTTCCCGCAGAAGTGACAGGGCTTGTACCTGCAGGTACCACTGTATTAGAAGGTGAGACTGCAAATGCGGTGAATCCCGGCAGCACCAGGGTGGAGGCAGCAGATGGAATCTGGAGCTTCACCGGCTATGATAAGACGGAAGTTACAAATGTCCATGAGGCAGTGGAATTTGAAGGAACCTGGACATGGGAGGAGTATACCTATTATCCTGTGGAGCATACCTTTGTAAGCGGAACGAGTGGGAAAACATTGCCCGCTTCTGTGACTGGTCTGACCCCCAATCCCAGCACGGTTATCAAAGGCAGAACAGCGAACTCTGTGGCTCCAGAGCAAACCAGTGTGGATGTGGAAGACGGAACCTGGACTTTTACAGGCTATGACAAGAACGAAGTGACGAATGTGAATGACGAAGTCACCTTTACCGGTACCTGGACCTTTGAAAAATTCCCTGAGTATCCTGTGAAGCATAACTTTGTCAGCGGAACAAGCGGCAAGGAATTGCCTGCGGCTGTCACGAGCTTGAAGCCACAAGATACGACTGTTATGAAGGGCAAGACTGTGAATGCAGTAAACCCCGCTGAACTGACAGTAGAAGCTGAAGATGGTGTTTGGACCTTTACAGGCTATGACAAGACACAGGTGACCGATGTGAACGGCGAGGTTATCTTCAATGGTACCTGGACCTTTGCACCCTACCCTGAGTATCCTGTGACGCACACCTTTGTGAGCGGAACGGCAGGAAAAGAGCTGCCTGCTGCAGTGACGACATTGAAGCCGGATGACTTTACGGTATATGAGGGTAAGACTGCGAATGCGGTGAATCCCTCAGAGGTAAGCGTAGATGTGGAGGATGGAACCTGGAGCTTCACGGGATATGATAAGACACAGGTGGAAAACGTCACAGATGCAGTGAACTTTGAAGGTACTTGGACATTCACAGCTTATCCGGAGTATCCTGTGACCCATACGTTTGTGAGCGGAACGGCAGGAAAAGAGTTGCCTGCTGCAGTGGCGACATTGAAGCCTGGAGCTTCCAGTATTATGAAAGGTAAAACAGCAGAAGCGGTATCCCCCGCAGAGCTTACAGTGAAAGTGGAGGATGGAACTTGGACCTTTACCGGATATGATAAGGATAAGGTAGAGGGTGTGACCGGTGCAGTGAACTTTGAGGGAACCTGGACCTTTACAGCGAAGCCTGTTTATCCTGTAACACATGTATTTGTGAGCGGAACAGCGGGCAAAGAGCTGCCGCAGGCGGTGAAAACACTTACGCCCGGAGACTTTACGGTGATGCAGGGAAGAACTGCTGTTGCAACAACACCTTCTAAGGTGACAGTAGACGTGGATGGCGGAGCATGGGTATTCGTCGGCTACGACAAGACACAGGTTGCAGATGTGAATGGAAGCGTGACATTTACCGGAACCTGGAAATTCACAGAGAAACAAGTTTATCAGGTGAAATATAACTTTGTCAGCGGTACCTCCGGAAAAGACCTGCCGGAGGAGATTATGAAGCTGTTGCCTTCTTCTGATGATAAGTATGTGAATGGCGTGACAGTTACGCCGGAGCAGTTGTCTCAGTTGGCTGTTGAGACGCCTGATGGTGTATGGAGATTTGTGAGCTGGGATAAGGCGGGAATCGTTGTCGATGGTTCAGATATAAACTTTGGAGGTGTCTGGACCTTCACGGCAAAGGCTGCACCTGCGAAGAGCACGCCGGTAAACAACAATCCTGTAAATACCGCTTCGCCGGTATCCCCTAAGACCGGTGAAGATGGCACCTGGGCAGGTGTATGTGGAGCTGCTGTGTGTGGAACATGTGCGATTCTGGCACTGCTTTCCCAAAAGAGAAAAAAGGATATTTTATAAGCTTCTATATCAATCAAATGCTCCGACTTTACAGTCGGAGCATTTGGCATTTCGCGTTGTAGATATTGTCTTAATTTTTACAAATATTTCAAAATTTTTGCTTGACCCATTTCCTTTTTTGTGTTAACATGAAAAATGCACTATTGTGTTGAGTTGTGCTCTTTTTTAAGAGGGCATGCTTTGCCAAGGCAGGAAATCAGAAAGAACGGGGTGAAATGTCAATGGAAAAGAACAGAATACGTCCCATTGCCGGTACTAAGGTTATGCGTATGAGTTATTCAAGACAAAAAGAGGTTTTAGAGATGCCCAATCTGATTGAAGTCCAGAAGGATTCCTATCAGTGGTTTTTGGATGAAGGCTTAAAGGAAGTCTTCGACGATATCTCTCCCATCGCAGATTACAGTGGGTCTCTTAGTCTGGAGTTCGTAGACTTTGAATTGTGCAGAGATGACGTGAAATATTCTATTGAAGAGTGTAAAGAACGCGATGCAACTTATGCAGCGCCATTGAAGGTGAAAGTGCGTCTTTACAATAAAGAAAAGGAAGAGATCAGTGAGCATGAGATTTTCATGGGTGATCTGCCTCTGATGACAGAGACCGGTACGTTTGTGATTAACGGAGCTGAGCGTGTTATTGTAAGCCAGTTGGTACGTTCTCCCGGCATTTATTATGCAATCGGACATGACAAGATTGGTAAGAGACTGTTCTCCTGTACCGTGATCCCCAACCGTGGTGCATGGTTGGAGTACGAGACGGATTCCAATGATGTGTTCTATGTTCGTGTGGACAGAACGCGTAAGGTGCCTATTACTGTGTTGATTCGTGCTTTGGGAATCGGTACCAACGATGAAATCCGTGAGGTATTTGGCGACGAGCCTAAGATTGAGGCAAGCTTTGCGAAGGACACTTCTGAGAATTATCAGGAGGGTCTGTTAGAGTTATATAGAAAGATTCGTCCCGGTGAGCCTTTGAGTGTGGAAAGTGCGGAAAGCCTGATCAATGCCATGTTCTTTGACCCCCGTAGATATGATCTGGCAAAAGTGGGCAGATATAAATTTAATAAAAAACTGGCTCTGCGCAATCGAATCAGACATCAGATTCTGGCGGCAGACGTAGTAGATCCTTCTACCGGCGAGGTGCTTGCATCGGCGGGTGATAAGGTGACTATGGAGCTGGCAGATGAGATTCAGAACGCAGCAGTTCCTTTTGTATATATCCAGACAGAGGAGAGAAATGTTAAGGTTCTTTCCAATATGATGGTAGATCTTACACATTTTGTGGATTGTGACCCGAAGGAATTCGGTATCCATGAGAAGGTGTACTATCCTGTACTGGCTCAGATTCTTGAGGAGTTCGGAGAAGACCCTGAGAAGCTTGCAGAGGCAATTAAGAAGAATGTACATGAGTTGGTTCCGAAGCATATTACCAAGGAGGACATTATTGCTTCCATCAACTATAATATGCACCTGGAGTATGAGCTGGGTAATGATGATGATATCGACCATTTGGGCAACAGACGTATCCGCGCGGTGGGTGAGCTTTTGCAGAACCAGTACCGTATCGGTCTGTCCAGAATGGAGAGAGTGGTTCGCGAGCGTATGACCACACATGATGCAGAGGATATTTCTCCGCAGTCTTTGATCAATATTAAACCGGTAACGGCAGCGGTTAAGGAGTTCTTCGGTTCCTCCCAGTTGTCACAGTTCATGGATCAGAACAACCCTCTGGGTGAGCTGACACATAAGAGACGTCTCTCCGCATTGGGTCCTGGTGGTCTGTCCAGAGATCGTGCCGGATTCGAGGTGCGAGATGTACACTATTCTCACTATGGCAGAATGTGTCCTATTGAGACACCCGAAGGTCCTAACATTGGTTTGATTAACTCTCTTGCAAGCTATGCGAGAATTAACGAATATGGTTTTGTGGAGGCACCTTATCGTAAGATTGATAAGACGGATGAAGCGAATCCCCGTGTCACGGATGAGGTTATCTACATGACTGCTGATGAAGAGGATAATTATCATGTAGCACAGGCAAACGAAGCACTGGATGCAGATGGACATTTTGTCCGTAATATGGTATCCGGACGTTTCCGCGAGGAGACACAGGCTTATCCGAAGGCTGCGTTTGATTATATGGACGTATCTCCTCGTATGGTGTTCTCTGTGGCTACAGCGTTGATTCCTTTCCTGGAGAACGACGATGCAAACCGTGCGCTGATGGGTTCCAACATGCAGCGTCAGGCAGTGCCCCTGCTTACCACGGAAGCACCTGTTGTAGGTACCGGTATGGAGCCTAAGGCGGCGGTAGATTCAGGTGTCTGTGTAGTAGCAAAGAAGGCAGGTACGATTACTTATGTATCGTCCAACCTGATTCGTATCACATATGATGATGGAGAAAAGGCAGAGTTCCATCTGACCAAGTTCTCTAGAAGTAACCAGTCCAACTGCTACAATCAGAAGCCTATCGTATTCAAGGGCGATCATGTGGCAGAAGGTCAGGTGATTGCAGACGGCCCTTCCACCTCCATGGGTGAGCTGGCATTTGGTAAGAACCCGCTGATCGGCTTCATGACCTGGGAAGGTTACAACTACGAGGATGCCGTATTGTTGAGTGAAAGACTGGTACAGGAGGATGTATACACCTCCGTTCACATTGAGGAATATGAAGCAGAGGCCCGCGACACCAAATTAGGTCCTGAGGAAATCACCCGCGATGTGCCTGGTGTAGGTGATGATGCACTGAAGGATCTGGATGACAGAGGAATCATCCGTATCGGTGCGG
>JAFVDW010000094.1 GCA_017478245.1 Lachnospiraceae bacterium | reverse complement strand
CCTGCACCTACCTATGTGGAATCGGCAAGTATACCCTTTGGAACAGAAGTGGTTCAGAAGGCGGGGTCTAAGGGAAGCGTTTGGATTACTAATATTGTAACGGAAAAAGATGGTGTGATTATCGAAGAGGAATATCTGCATCAGACACGTTACAAGGGACACAATGCAACGATTTTGCGTAATACGCAGACTCCTGACGGAGGAGAGGGAACACCTGAACAGCCAGCCGACGGTGGTGCACCCGCCCAACCGCAGCCTGCACCTGCGCCTGAACCCACACCGTCTCCTGAGCCTGCACCACCTGCGCCTGAACCGACGCCGGAGCAGCCCGCAGTACCGGAGACGCAGACAGAACAGACCCAGACGGAGCAGACACAAGAGGAACAGACTCCCGCAGAATAGATACAAATTTATCAAAAATAATTGACTTTTGAAAGTGTTCTGTGCTATAGTACGGAATGTATGGAAAACAGGTTTTTGGGGTCTTCCATGCAAATATTTTTTCGGCAACAAAAGGTTGCCTTATTGATTGAGTTAAAAGCTCAAATTTTATAAGTTGGTTACTATAAACCTGTGCGATGCACACCTAACTTGTGAAACGGTCAATAAGAGTAGTAAAAGTAAAATATTTGCTATATAGACTCTAAACCCAATACCTGTTATGTTGAAATATTTGAAGAAAATAATCTCCAAGAGTGTCAGTCGGTCTGAGTTTGTATGCAGACAGATTGGCGCTTCGGGAATATTCGTAGCAGATAAAACAGACAGATTATAAGCAAGTGATGGTGATACGTCACTTGCTTTTTATTTTATGTATTGCAGCAGTGAAATACTTATTGCGGCGGAAAATATGGGGGAACCATTACTATGAAAGAAAAAATCACACTGTATGGATTCAATAATCTGACTAAAGCGCTGAGTTTTAATATTTATGACGTATGCTATGCCAAGACCCAACGGGAGCAGAAGGATTATATTGCCTATATCGATGAACAATATAATTCTGAACGATTGACTAAGATTCTTACCAATGTCACAGATATGATCGGAGCAAGAGTGCTCAATATTTCCAGTCAGGATTATGAGCCCCAGGGCTCTTCCGTGACGATTCTGGTGGCGGAGGAAAGTATGGTGCCGGCAGGAGATACTACGGTGGCGCATTTGGACAAGAGCCACATCACGGTGCACACTTATCCCGAATACCATCCGGAGACCTGTCTGGCTACCTTTCGCGTGGATATTGATGTTGCTACCTGTGGGGAGATTACGCCGCTGTCTACCCTGGATTATCTGATCGGCTCCTTTGACTCCGATATCATCACCATGGATTATCGTGTGCGTGGATTTACCAGAGATGTCAGCGGGCAAAAGCTGTTCATGGATCATCGGATTAAGTCCATTCAGGATTATATCAATGAGGACACACTGCGTAGGTACGACGCGGTGGACATCAATGTGTATGATGCAAATATTTTTCATACCAAGATGCTGATTAAGGAGATTGACCTGCAAAACTATCTGTTCAACAGCGACGTCTACGAGCTGCCGCCCAAGACCCGTTTGGAGATTACCGACAATCTCCGCAGAGAAATGATTGAGATTTTCAGCGGCAGAAACATATTCACTTGATAGCGTTGTCAAGCGGCACGATTTGCGAATATCGTCGGTGATTGCGAGAGTGCGAAGCACGAAGCAATCAGCTATCAAGTGAAGGAAGTAGGCGTTTGCGAAAGAAAGCGAAAGGAGAACTCCATGGGCAGATATAATCAATCAAAGGCGCCCATTTATGAGGCGCTGGAGGAATTCAGGCAAAATAGGATTGTACCCTTTGATGTGCCCGGTCACAAGCGGGGCAGAGGTAACCCGGAGTTGGTGGAGCTTTTGGGGCAGCAGTGCGTCAGTATTGACGTGAATTCCATGAAACCCTTGGATAACCTGTGCCATCCGGTGTCTGTGATTCGTGAGGCGGAGGAGATGGCTGCGGAGGCTTTCGGAGCGGCATATGCTTTTCTTATGGTGGGAGGAACCACATCCTCCGTACAGAGCATGGTGCTTGCAACTTGCAGAAGGGGAGAGAAAATCATTCTTCCCCGCAATGTGCATCGCAGTGTCATCAACGCGCTCGTGCTGAACGGAGCTACCCCTATCTATGTGAATCCGGACACGGATCATAGGTTGGGAATCGCATTGGGCATGAAGGTGTCTCAGGTGGAGCAGGCGATTAAGGAGAATCCGGACGCGGTGGCGGTATTGGTAAACAATCCTACCTATTATGGCATCTGCTCGGATTTAAAAAGCATTGTAAGGCTTGCCCATGCCCACGGCATGAAAGTATTGGCAGACGAGGCACATGGCACGCACTTTTATTTTGGAGAGAATATGCCCATTTCAGCAATGGCGGCAGGGGCGGACATGGCAAGTGTCAGCATGCACAAGTCCGGGGGCAGTCTGACGCAGAGCTCCTTTTTGTTGGTAGGTCCTAATATGCACCCCGGTTATGTCAGACAGATTATCAACCTGACCCAGACCACCAGTGCATCTTATCTATTGCTTGCCAGTCTGGATGTATCCAGAAGGAATCTGGCGCTGCGCGGGAAAGAGGAATTTCGCAAGGTGACAGCACTGGCAGAATACGCCAGAGAAGAGATCAACGCCATCGGCGATTACTATGCCTTTACGTCGGAGCTGATTAATGGCGATAGTATTTATGAGTTTGATAAGACCAAGCTTACCGTGAACACCTTGGGTGTGGGTCTGGCGGGCATCGAGGTCTATGATATTCTGCGGGACGAGTACGATATTCAGATGGAGCTGGGAGATATTGCCAATGTGCTTGCTTATATTTCCATTGGTGACAGGGAGCGGGAGATAGAACGTCTGGTGGGAGCGCTTTCGGAGGTGCGTCGCAAATATAAGAGGGATAGTGCAGATTTGTTCACCCAGGAATACATTGACCCCAAGGTGGCGGTATCGCCCCAGGATGCCTTTTACGCGGAAAAGGAGTCCCTGCCCTTGATGGAGACGAAGGGGCGAATCTGCAGCGAATTTGTGATGTGCTACCCTCCGGGTATCCCTATTCTGGCTCCGGGGGAGGAGATTACGGCGGATGTTCTGCAATATATTGCTTATGCCAAGGAAAAGGGTTGTTCCATGACCGGACCGGAGGATGCAGGGATAGAGCGGCTAAACGTGCTCAAGGAGGTTTGGGCATAAAACGATTGTATATTTTCTTGAGATTGCAGTAATTAGAATAGAAAAAGAAGGGAAAGGGTAACAGAATGGAATTATGGTTTTCGGAGCCACATACGCCAAACGTAAAGCTGTCCATTCGTGTGGATAAGCAGTTATACAGTGGACAGAGCGAATTTCAGCGGATTGATGTGTTTGAATCTCCGGAATTCGGTAGATTTCTTACGTTGGACGGTTATATGATGCTGACGGAAAAGGATGAATTTATCTATCATGAAATGATTACCCATGTGCCCATGGCAGTGCACCCAAATGTGAAAAAGGTGTTGGTTATCGGTGGGGGTGATGGCGGAGCGGTGCGGGAGCTTATCCGCTATGAAAATATTGAGCACATCGATATGGTGGAGATCGATGAGTTGGTGGTAGAGGTGTGCAAGAAGTACCTGCCCCAGACCGCCTGCGGTTTTGGAGATTCGAGAGTACATCTGTATTTTGAAGATGGATTGCGTTTTATTCGTTCCAAGGCGGATGAGTACGATTTGATTATTGTGGATTCCACTGACCCGTTTGGACCGGGGGAGGGGTTGTTCACCAAGGAATTCTACGGCAACTGCTACAAGGCGCTTAGGGAGGACGGCATCATGGTGAATCAGCATGAGAGCCCCTTCTACGATGGGGATGCCACTGCTTGCAAGCGTGCGCACAAGCGCATCGTGGAGAGCTTTCCCATCAGCCGGGTCTATCAGGTGCATATTCCCACCTACCCTTCGGGGCACTGGCTGTTTGGCTTTGCTTCCAAGAAGTACCATCCCATACACGACTTAAACGGTGTGCAGTGGAAGCTGCTGGGGATGGATACCCGCTACTACACTCCAAGGCTGCACGAGGGTGCGTTCTGCTTGCCCGCGTATGTGGAGAAATTGCTTAGAAGTGTAGAGCCTGTATCTGAGAATTTATGAAAAAAGAGAAAAAAGAGAGGACAAAGCTATGTCAAAAATATTAATCATCGGCTGCGGCGGCGTTGCATCCGTAGCCATTCAGAAATGCGCAAAATGCGCTGACACTTTTACGGAGATCTGCATTGCCAGCCGCACCAAATCCAAATGTGATGCGCTGAAGGAGAAAATTGAAAAGGAATATGCTGCAAGGGAAAATTCAGATGCCGCGAAGGCTATCATCACCACAGAAGCAGTAGATGCTGACAATGTGGATGAATTAATTGCGCTCATAAATAAGGTGCAGCCGGGGGTCGTCCTGAATCTGGCTCTGCCTTATCAGGATTTAACCATTATGGACGCTTGTCTGGCATGTGGTGTGGACTACATTGACACTGCCAATTACGAGGCGGAGGACACCGAAGACCCGAAATGGCGCGCCATCTACGAAAAGCGCTGCGAGGAAAAGGGATTTACCGCTTACTTTGACTATTCCTGGCAGTGGGCATATAAGGAAAAATTCGAGCAGGCAGGCATCACCGCACTGTTGGGAAGCGGCTTTGATCCCGGTGTAACCAGTGTTTTCTCTGCCTACGCATTAAAGCATTATTTTGATGAAATTCACTATATCGATATTTTGGACTGCAATGGCGGCGATCACGGGTATCCCTTTGCTACCAACTTCAATCCGGAAATCAATTTGCGCGAGGTGTCCGCCAACGGCTCCTACTGGGAGGACGGTCACTGGGTAGAGACCAAACCCATGGAGATTAAACGGGAGTATGATTTTGCCCAGGTGGGCAGGAAGGATATGTACCTGCTCCATCATGAGGAGATTGAGTCTCTGGCGCAGAATATCCCCGGTGTGAAGCGCATTCGTTTCTTCATGACCTTTGGACAGAGCTACTTGACGCATATGAAGTGTCTGGAGAATGTGGGCATGCTGCGCACGGATCCCGTAATGTTTGAGGGAAGAGAGATCGTACCCATTCAGTTTTTGAAGGCACTGTTGCCTGACCCTGCCTCCCTTGGCCCCCGCACTGTGGGCAAGACCAACATCGGCTGTATCTTCACCGGTGTAAAGGACGGCAAGGAAAAATCTATCTACATCTACAACGTGTGTGACCATCAGGAGTGCTACAAGGAGTTGGGTTCTCAGGCAATTTCCTATACCACAGGTGTGCCCGCCATGATTGGCGCAAAGCTTGTGTTGGAGGGTATCTGGAAGCGCCCTGGTGTATTCAATGTGGAGGAGTTTGATCCCGATCCCTTCATGGAGGCGCTGAAGGAATACGGTCTGCCTTGGGTGGTGGAGGAGCACCCGGCGTTGGTGGAGTAACAGGGAGGTTAGTTAAAACTAACGAAATAACAACTATAAAATGATACTGTATTTTTATGTAAGAATCCCCATTTTTCTTGAAAATATGGGGATTTTTGCTGCTTTTTCCATTGCATTTGTGTGTAGATGTGTGTTATATTGATATGTAGCGCATAGCGCAAAAAGAATTTCTGAGGTGTCATAGGACGTCACCTGAGGAATTGTAGTTGCCACTGAGAATTGGCAGGCTATCTGTGATAGAAAGGATCGGGAAAGATGAGGAAGTTGACAGAGATACGTTGGCATGGCAGAGGCGGTCAGGGTGCCAAGACGGCAGCGCTGCTTTTGGCAGATGTTGCATTTAATACAGGAAAGCATGTACAGGGATTTCCTGAGTACGGACCGGAGCGAATGGGAGCGCCCATCACCGCTTATGACCGTATCAGTGACACACAGATTCGTGTACATTCCAATATATATGAGCCTGATTTCGTGGTAGTGGTGGACGATACACTGCTGCATTCCGTGGATGTGACCAAGGGTCTTAAAAAGGATGGTGCGATTCTGGTAAATACTCTGAAGACCAAGGAAGAGATTATTCCGCTGTTAAACGGCTATGAGGGTCAGGTATACATTATTGATGCCCACAAGGTATCCATGGAGACGCTTGGCAAATATTTCCCCAACACGCCGCTGTTGGCAGCGATTGTGAAAGTATCCGAGCTGATGGAGGAGGACGTATTCCTGCGAGAAATGGAAGCTTCCCTCAAGCATAAATTTGCAAAGAAACCGGAAGTATTAGAGGGTAACATGAAGGCTTTGAAAATGGCCTTTCAGGAGGTGCACTAATGGCGTTAAAAGCAGAACAGATTAATGAGAAAACCGTGTGGCAGGATTTGACGGAAGGCTTGCAGATTCACGAGGCTGCCACTTCCAAATTGTTTGAGACAGGTGAGTGGAGAACCAACACACCTGTATGGATTCAGGAGAAATGTAAGCAATGTCTTCTCTGTGTTCCCTATTGCCCGGATTCCAGTATTCCGGTGTGTGAGAACAAAAGAGAAGAGTTTGATTATAAACATTGTAAGGGCTGCGGCATCTGTGTAAAGGCATGCCCTTTCCATGCAATAGAGATGAAGGAGGGCAAATAGGATGGCAATCAAAGAAAGAATGTCCGGCAATGAGGCGGTGTCCCATGCAATCGGTCAGATTAACCCCGATGTAATGCCTGCTTTCCCGATCACTCCTTCTACGGAGATTCCCCAGTTTGTATCTACCATGATCGCCAATGGGGAGATTGACACAGAGTTTATCCCGGTGGAAAGCGAGCACAGCTCCATGAGTGCGGCAATCGGTTCCTCGGCAGCAGGTGCCAGAACCTTGACCGCTACCTCTTCCTGTGGATTGGCACTGATGTGGGAGGTACTCTATGTGGCAGCCTCCAACAGACTGCCTATCATGATGCAGGTAGTAAACCGTGCCCTTTCCGGACCCATCAATATCAATGCAGAGCACTCTGACAGTATGGGTGCCAGAGATTCCGGCTGGTTACAGATATACGCTGAGAACAACCAGGAGGCGTATGACAATACCATCCAAGCATATCGTATTGCAGAGCATCCCGATGTAAAGCTGCCAATCATGGTATGTCAGGACGGATTTATCACAAGCCATGCGGTGGAAAATATCACACTGTTGGAGGACGAGCCGGTAAAAGCTTTCGTTGGCGAATATAACCCGGAGCACTATCTGCTCAGGGAAGATGAGACCATGTCAGTAGGACCTTATGCGCTGTCTCCTTTCTGTATGGAGGCTAAGAGAGCCCAGGCGCAGGCGATGATGAATGCAAAAAAAGTAATCTTGGATGTAGCGAAGGAATTTGAAGCAATTTCCGGTAGAAGCTACGGATTTTTTGAGGAATACAGGTTAGAGGATGCAGAGTATGCGTTGGTAGCAATCGGTTCCGCCTGCGGCACCATCAAGGATGCCATTGATAAGCTCCGCGAGCAGGGCATGAAGGTGGGTCTGCTGAAGGTGAGAGTGTTCCGTCCCTTCCCCGGCGAGGAGATGGCAAACGCACTGAAAGCTTGCAAAGCCATTGCAATCATGGATCGCTGTGAGGGCTACAACGGTAACGGAGGTCCTCTGGGTGCAGAGCTGACCGCAGCGCTTTATCGCGCCAAGGCTACCGCAGAGGTCGTGAACATCATTTATGGTCTGTCCGGAAGAGATGTGACAGTGGGTGATATCGAAGGTATATATGAGAAGCTGGTGAAGCTGGCAGAGGGCGAGAACTTATTTGGAACGTATCCTTATCTGGGATTGAGAAGCCGATAAGTTTGCTGAACGTTCCGCAAGAACTTAGATAGTTTTCGGAAATGGACGCGCTTTCGCTCCGTTTCCGAAATCTATCAAATTCCCTGCTGGGTTATGAAAAGAAATTTATCTTTGGAAGAAAGGTATAGGTTTAAATATGGAGCAGAAAAAATTTGATTTTAAGGAGATACAGGGCAGGGAAGAGAGACTGGCACCGGGGCATCGTATGTGTGCAGGCTGCGGCGGTACCATCGCAGTGAGAAATGTGTTGAAGGCATTACATCCCGGAGACAAGGCAGTCATCGGTAATGCCACAGGCTGCCTGGAGGTGTCCTCCTACATGTATCCCTATACTGCTTACGAGGACAGCTATATTCACAACGCATTTGAGAATGCAGGTGCTACCCTTTCCGGTGTGGAGACTGCTTACAAGGCACTCAAGAAGAAGGGCAAGCTGACCGAGAATTATAAATTCATTACCTTCGGTGGCGATGGCGGTACTTATGATATCGGTCTGCAATCTCTCTCCGGTGCCATGGAGAGAGGGCATGATATGGTATATGTGTGCTATGACAACGGTGCATATATGAACACCGGTGTACAGCGTTCTTCTGCTACACCTATGTATGCGGATACCACCACTACACCTACCGGTAAGGTGTCCGACGGTAAGCCCCAGACCAGAAAGGATTTGGCAGCAGTTATCGCTGCGCATAATGTGGCTTATGTGGGACAGACCACTTTTATCGGCAATATGAAGGATTTGTATACCAAGTCTGAGAAGGCAATCTACACTCCTGGTGCAGCGTTTCTGAACATTTTGGCACCCTGTCCCAGAGGCTGGAAATATGATGCGCCGGATATCATCGAGATTTGTAAGCTGGCGGTGGAGACCTGCTACTGGCCGCTATTTGAGGTGGTAGAGGGCGAGTGGATCTTAAATTATAAGCCCAAGAATAAGCTGCCCTTGGAGGATTTCTTAAGAAAACAGGGAAGATTCAAGCATCTTTTTAAGCCCGGCAATGAGCATTTGATTGAGGCATTTCAGGCGGAAGTAGATAAGAGATGGGAAGAGCTTCTGTTCCGTTGTCAGGCATAGTGGGTTTACCCTTTAAATTTAAATAAAAAATGCCGCTCCTATTGCTAAAATGGGAGCGGCAAATTTGTTATCAATACAGAATTTAAGATAAAACGATTGCTTTTTTTATACAACTATGATACGATAAACACAAGCATTATTTTTGAAATATTTATAGTCGGTTTTTCGTACAGTTCAATGTCAGATTATCTGCGCAAATCTTGCTTAATTTCAACTGATTTCAATTATAAAATTAGGCAGGAGTCGTTTAGATGACCTGACGGATATTCACATGGCTTGGTGTAAGTGATATTCAGAGAAGCATTCAAACATACTTTGAACAGAAATAATGAGAAAGGAAGAATTTGTAAGATGAGAAAAATTTCATGGAAGGCTGCAGGAGTAATGGCGGCAGCAGCGATTATGCTGGCAGGCTGTGGGAGTAGCGGCAACACGCAGCAGGAGGGTACAACGCAGGAAAGTGCAGTAGTGCAGGATGGCTCCGAGGCAGTAGAAGAGGGGACAGACGTGGAGACAGCAGAGAATGCGGGCAAAAGCGAGGATGTAAGCGCTGAAAATGCAGAAAACGATGAAAATGACAAAGACGCAGAGAAAAGTGTGGGTGGGGGAGAGACAAGCATGGAAAAGACAAGCATGGAAAAGGAGTGGAAGGTGTCGGAGCATCCGTTTTTGAAGGCAGATGGCAAGGTATTGCGTGACAATGCAGGTGCCGGGGCTGTGGTACAGCTAAAGGGCACCAACGCAGGCGGATATCTGTTTCAGGAATTCTGGATGACGGTCACCAGAGTCAGCGGCAGCGTGGGAGATGAGACCGGATTGTATGCGAAGCTGGAGGAACGCTTCGGCGAAGAGGAGCGGGAAAATCTGGTGAACCTCTATCAGGAGCATTATTTTACAGAAGATGATTTTGATTATTGTGCGGAGTTGGGCATGAACTGCATCCGACTACCTTTCTGGTATCGCAATCTGGTGAATAGCGATGGACAGTTAAAAGAGAATTGGAATGAGCGTTTTGACTGGTTTGTGGAGCAGGCTTCCAAGCGGGGACTCTATGTAATTTTGGACTTCCATGGAGCCCCCGGTTCTCAGAACGGCAGCGACCATTCCGGCAAGGACGGCGGAGATAACAAGATGGCTGCTTCTCAGTTCTTTTTCGGCGGTAATGCGGCTGCTAATCAGGAGCTGTACTATCAGCTTTGGGAGACCATTGCGGAGCATTATAAGGATAATCCATGGGTGGCAGGTTACGACCTGTTGAATGAGCCTTTCTGTACCTATCGCTACAATACACCGGTTTCCGACGATGAGTTGCATGAGCATCTGTGGGATATCTACGATATTGCATACGATCGCATTCGTGCCATTGACCCGGATCATGTGATTATCATGGAGGCAACCTGGGATCCGGTGGATTTGCCTGACCCGGCACAGTATGAGTGGGAAAATGTAATGTACGAGTACCACAATTATCTCTATGATGATTACAACAATGAGAACGGTCAGCAGATTAAGAACATGAAGAATAAGCTGGATGCGATTAAGATAGCAAATTACAATGTTCCCAGTTATCTGGGAGAGTTCGCATACTTCAACAATCTGGAGGCATGGGATGAGGGTATGGAGCTGATCAATAACACCGGCATCAGTTGGACTACCTGGACCTACAAGGTAATTGAGTCCTATGGCAACTGGGGTATCCGTAACCAGAAGGATTTGAATGTGAATGTGGATTTGATGGATTACGATGAGCTTGTGGAAAAATGGGGTTCTGTAGACCAATCTAAGGAAAACACAGGGCTGCGCAATGTGTTGGAGAAATATTACAAGCAGGCATACATAAATGCAGAATAAAAAAGATATGAAATATTGTGAAAGGTCTGTCCTCGTTGACAGACCTTTTGTGCTATAGGAAAGCGCCAGGCGGAATCTAATCCTAGAAGCTGTGTCCCCCTCCGGAGAAGCCCCCGCCCCCTCCACCACCGCCGGAGAAGCTGTCTCCGCCGCTGTCAGAACTCTCGTAATAGCGTTTTTTCCGGGATTGATAAATTTCCTTTTTGGTGCCTCGCTTCCGGTAAATACCATATAAATTGGGTAGATTTTCGGTCTGTGGAACATATTTTCTGGAGGCAAACACGCGCCAGAGGTTGATGACCAGAGCCAGGATCAAAGAGAGACACAGAGAAATCACAATGCGCAGACCGGGCAGCAGAAAGCCGCCTCTCAGAACCTCTCCCATACGATCAAAGGTGGCATGAGCGCATGCGTAGTAATCCCCATCGCTGGCATACGGATAGGTACGATCCGTAATCTCATAGCAGACCGCACTGGTAAGCATACGTTTGGCAGAGCCGGTGGCAGCAACCCATATCTCTCGATGATATGCATCAATCAGAAGGATGGCACCGGGGGTATGTCCATAGCGGCTTTTATAAATCCTTTGAGCGTGTTTGGCGGTGTTTTCATCGTAGCTGTAGGTGGTCGCAAAGACCATGTTACCATAGGCGGTCAGCTCTGACATTTGTGCCCACAGGGCAGCCTCTTCTTCCTCGTTTAGTAAATCTGCATCGTCATCAATGTCTACATGGTAGAAGCCGGCGGCATTCGCCCGTCCGCCCGGGGACAGAACCAGTGTCAGGATTTCTTTTCCCAATAGACTCAGCAACAAAAGTGCTACAATGGTTATCCAGTAAAATTGCTTTTTATTCGTTTTGTAGTATTTTTTAATCTTCTCAATCATTGTATTGTAATTCTCCACGTTCAAAAAATGGCAGCTTACGCTCTGCAAATTCTTTCTGAATGCGCACCATCAGCAATAGAGTACCAATCAGTGCAAACCCTGCAAACAGCACCGCTCCGTAATAATAGAGATCCTGCGGCGGGTCCAATCGATGAATCAGGGCAGTGACAATGGCTGACAGAAAGGCTGTCAGCACGGCCGCATTCATCCGTTTCGGGTAGCGAATCAGTGCATAGACCAACAACAGTATGGGCAGGAACAGCAATACATTTCTTGCGCCGCCCAGGAGAACTCCAATCACTTCCAGTAGCAGAAGCAATTCGGGGAAGAAAAAAAACAGGAGTAAAAGAATCACAACCCCCTTCACAGGCGAGCCATGGGCTTTTTTAAATTCCCATATGGAAAAGGATGTCTTTTGCCGGATCATCTGATTCCGGATATAACGTTTACCCTGCATGATGCCTGCCGCCAACATGGAGATCAGAGAGAGCAGCCACGCGATCTGGTTCAACACCTTGATAGGAAAAGACGGCAGCCATAGGAGGCTTGCCAGAAAAATAGGTACTGCCAGTAATATCGTGCTCAGGAAAAAAGCCTTGAGATCCACAGGAAAATCCATACTCAGGGCACCGGTTCTTCCATTGGCAACACCGTAGGAGACTTTATTTTTGTTGCGATATGTCATAAACCATACGGGGAACATGCCCAGGTTGGCATCTATGGCGGCGTGCTGTTTGGCTTCTTCCAAATGGGCGCGCAGCTCCTTTGGCTTCATGCGATCCAAATCGTTCCAGGTGCCGTTTTTAATACCATATTCCACAATCTCATTCAGGATGGTGTCCTGATAGGTCTCTTCTGGAACAGTGGCTAAATCACCATAGAAGCCGCACAGATAAGCGGGATGAAAATCTTCCAGGGCATTTACGCCCGCAGTGTAGGGCAGAATCCGTTCAGTCAGATTGTCGTCAAAGCAGAGAGAGGCATCCTTGGGATAATTTGTAAAATCACCTACATAGTCGAATTCCTTTTCATATTGATTTGTGATCACATATTCTTTTTTGTTTTCTTTGGTGTAATGTGTCTCATGACCTTTACCGGCGATATGTCCGCCTATCTGTATGTTGTAGAGCCAAAAGGGCATATAAATCCCTGCAAAATTCCCCAATGCGTCAGGATTTTTCATATCCTTTGGTAGAAATGGTATCTTGGAGACGGTCTTTTTATAGGTTTTGCGACACTCGGCGCGGGATACTGTAAAGGGAAGAATATACCTTGGCTTCTTGGTGGTGACGAGGTGCTTTTCCAACTCTACCTGTGAACCGCAGTAGGGGCAAATTTCGGTTGCCTGCTCGTCTGCGCTAATGATTTCGCCGTTGCACTGTGGGCAGAGAAAGGTGTTGATCTCGTAGGAGCCCTCAGCGGTCATAGCCTCCTCATTGTATTCTGACAGGTCAAAATAGGAACCACAGCTTTCGCAGGTAAGCATTTGTTCCTTGATATCAAAGAATAGTTTTCCGTTACAATTTTTGCACTGGTACATGGTTACCGTCCTTACCTGAATCGTTTTGAATGAATGATTGCGTTTGTTTATCATTGTAACTATTAGAAATAGTTTTGTCAATTTAGAATAGATACAGGGAAAAGAGTTAAAAAAGAGTACATGACAGAGAATGCTTCCTGGTAGAAATAACTATGCAAATGGGAGAATAGAATAAGATTGAGTAAAGAATTAAATAAGCCTATAATAAAAGGGGCAGCGAGTAAAGGAGTAGTGAGATGATACCATATATTGATATGCATTGTGATACATTATATCGTGGCGTTCAGTGGGGACTTCAGGATATTTTTGAAGTGGAAGGGGCGATGTTGGATGGAAAACGTCTGGTTGCCGCGAAAGCGGAAGCGCAGTTCTTTGCCATTTTCTTCCCGCCAAAGACACAGATGGACAATCTAACGAGATATCTGCACCAACAGGGCAAAACACTGGATGATATGGAATATTACCGAGAGGCAAGGGACTTATTTTACCGCACACTGGAGCGCCACGGAGAGCAAATAGCCTATGCGGGAAGTGGACATGAGCTTGACAGAAACCGCACAGCAGGTAAGGTGTCCGCTTTTCTGACCCTGGAGGATGGCAGAGCGGTGGAGGGCAGCATGGAGCGGCTGGGTCTTTTTTTTGCGGACGGTGTGCGCCTGATTACTCTGACCTGGAATCATGTGAATTGCTTTGGCAATCCCAATTCCCGGCATGCGGAGGCAATGGGGTTGGGGCTGACTTTATTTGGGAAGGAAGCCATTGGGGAAATGAATCGCATGGGGATGCTGATTGATGTATCTCATCTGTCTGATGGGGGATTCTGGGATGTGGTTAAGCTTACAAAAAAGCCCTTTGTGGCGTCTCATTCTAATTGCAGAGCTTTGTCACCCCATCCTCGTAACCTCACCGATGAAATGATCCGGGCATTGGCAGAGTGCGGCGGAGTGGCGGGTTTGAATTTTGCGGCTGATTTTGTGGAGGAGAGAGAGCATACCGGGGTCAGTACCGTGGAGCGCCTGGCGCTGCATGCGAAGCACCTGCTGGACGTGGGAGGCGAGGATGTGGTAGCGATCGGTTCGGATTTTGATGGGGTGGATGATAGGTTGGAGATTGCAGATCCTACGAAGATGTATTTGTTGTCGGATGCGCTGAAAATGCAGGGCTTCACGGAGCGGCAGATAGAAAAAGTCTTTCGGGAAAATGTGCGTCGGGTGATTGCAGATACTATATGAGAATTCGTTTGACAGGGAGGAGCAGATGGTAATATGATATCTTAGAGTAGTATTTACCAATGTAAAAATGGATTAGAAAGGCATGAGTGGAATGAATAAAAAACATATGCGAAACAGATGGAAAGCAATTCTGGTGGCGATTGTTTGTTTGATTGCTGTAATAGGTGTAGTTGGATGTAATAAAAAGTCGGCGGTAGAGCCTGCCGATGAGCTGGTGATTGTGGATCAGCCGTTGACAACACAGGAACAGACAGAGCCGGAGACGCCGTTGGAAGAGGACAGCTCGCAGGCGCAACCGGATGAAATACTGCAGGCAGAAGCAGAGCCCTTAGAAGAGGAAATGCAGGAGCAACCGACTACAGAACAGTTGCCGGAGGAAGCCCTGCAGCCAGAGCAGCCGGATGATCTGATGACGGAGGAACAGTTGGCAAAGCTGTTAGACCCTGATGGTACATATACTTCCAAGGAGGACGTGGCTTTGTACATTCATCTCTACGGAGAATTGCCCCCGAATTTTATTACCAAAAAGGAAGCGCAGAATCTTGGATGGAGCGGGGGCTCGTTAGAAAAATATGCGCCGGGGAAGTGTATTGGCGGCAGTCGTTTTGGCAACTATGAAGGACTTTTGCCGGAGGCGGACGGACGCAGTTATCATGAATGTGACATTGATACACTGGGCAAAAAAAGTCGTGGCGCAAAGCGTATCGTTTATTCCAATGACGGTTTAATCTATTATACGGATGATCATTACGAGACCTTTGAGCTTTTATATGGTGAGGAATAGTGTCATAGGTGTGGTATGGAGGATAAAATGAAGATATATACGATTGATTTAAATGATATTTTTAATGCAGATGAGTTACACAGAGCGATTCGGAAGGAGCTGCCCCTGCCCGCGCATTATGGCAATAATTTGGATGCGCTCTACGATGTGCTCACAGAATGGATAGAAGAAGTCACCATTGTATTCTTGAATGTGGATGAAGCGGAGGTAACCATGCCGAAGTACATGAAAGCATTGCGCAGAATGTGTGAGGATATACAACAGGAGAATCCCAATATTCATATTCAGTTTGGAGCTTTATCATAAGAGATGGGAGAAAAGATGAGGATAGAAGAACTACCCACCCCTTGCTATGTGGTGGATGAGGCTTTGATAGAGAAAAACCTGCAGATTTTAAAAGGTGTGATGGAACGCACCGGTGCCCGTATTTTGTTGGCGCAGAAGGCTTTTTCTATGTATGCGCTCTACCCGCTGATTGGGCATAGTCTGTGTGGGGCAACAGCTAGCGGCGTATACGAGGCAAGACTGGGTTACGAAGAGATGGTGCTGCCCTTGAGAGCACAGGGAAAACTGTGCGAGAACCATGTCTTTTCCCCCGCCTTCCGTGAGGTGGACTGGGAGGAGATTCTGAAATATTGCGATCATATCGTATTCAATTCTTGGAAGCAGGTGGCGAAATTCGGAAAAAGTGCCAAGGATGCCGGAAAAAGTATCGGGCTGCGGGTGAATCCGGAGTGTTCCACTCAGGAGGGACATGCCATCTATGACCCTTGCGCTCCCGGTTCCCGATTGGGTGTGACTCATGGGAGCTTTGTGCAGCGTATGGAAACCGATGGGCAAGGTGATGCAGCAATAGAGGAAAGGGATTTGTTGCCATTGCTGGATGGATTGCATTTTCATACGCTCTGTGAGCAGGATGCAGATGCGCTGGAGCAGACGCTTGATGCAGTGGAGGAGCAGTTTGGGGACTATCTTCCGCAGATGAAATGGATTAATTTTGGTGGCGGACATCATATTACCAGACCCGGTTATGATATTGCCCGGTTGGAACGCTGCGTGAAACACATGCAGGATACTTATAATCTGACTGTGTATATTGAACCGGGTGAAGCAGTGGCTTTGAATGCGGGTTTTTTGGTAACAGAGGTTCTGGAAACCGGAAAAAACGGAATAGATATTGCGATATTGGATACTTCAGCAGCCTGTCATATGCCGGATGTGCTTGAGATGCCTTATCGTCCGCCCCTTATGGACAGTGGTGAGGCAGGAGAGAAGGCGTATACTTATCGGTTGGGCGGTCCTACTTGTCTGGCAGGTGACATTATTGGAGACTATTCCTTCGATCATCCCCTGCAGGAGGGAGAGCGCCTTATATTCGAGGATATGGCAATTTATTCCATGGTGAAGAATAATACATTTAACGGTATGCCGCTGCCTGCCATTGCGCTTAGAAAGAAGGACGGAGAATGCGAGATTGTCAGACAGTTTGGATATGAGGATTTTAAGGGCAGACTGTAGAAGAAAGTAATGTTTATGTTGAGCTGACAGTCAGTGTTTAGGATAGAGGTAGAAATTGAGAATGTATGGTGTCTCAAACGAATTTGAGGCTTGGAGGCAATAATGAGAATTATTAAAGGTACCACCCCTAAGCAGGACGGCTTTTGCATGCCTGCCGAATATGAGCCCCATGAGGGATGTATATTGATTTTTCCGGAGCGTTCTGACTCCTGGCAATATGGCGGTTATGCCGCCAGAAAAGCCTTTGTACAGGTGGCGGAGGCAATCGCACGCTCGGAGAAGGTGACAGTCTGTGCCAGTGCAAAGCAGTATGACAATGCCAGAGCACTTCTTCCGGAGCACATTCGCGTGGTGGAGATGTCCAGCAATGATTCCTGGGCAAGAGATTATGCCCCTACCTTTGTGAAAAATCAGGCGGGAGAGGTTCGCGGTGTGGACTGGGGATTTAACGCATGGGGAGGTCTCTATGACGGACTGTATTTTCCCTGGGATATGGACAATGCTATGGCGAGAAAGCTTTGTGATTTGTTTAGCAAGGACATATATAATAAACGGGATTTTATTCTGGAGGGTGGCTCCATACATGTAGACGGAGAGGGTACTTGTCTGGTGACAGAGAATTGTCTGCTCAGCCCCGGAAGGAATCCACAGATGACCAGAGAAGAGATTGAAGAGACCCTACGGGAATACCTGGGTGTATCCACCATTGTCTGGCTGCCTTGTGGAATCTACAACGATGAGACCAACGAGCATGTGGATAACATCTGCGCGTTCACCGCACCCGGAGAGGTAGTGTTGGCTTGGACGGAGGACGAGACAGATCCCCAATATGCCATGTCCAGGGCTTGTATGGATGTATTGGAGCAAACAGCGGATGCCAAGGGAAGGAAGCTTAAAGTGCATAAGCTACCCTTACCTAAGCCTGTGACTATTACAGAGGATGAGTGTGAGGGCTTGGATGCCTGTCACGATGAGCCCACCAGAACACCGGGTGAACGTCTGGCAGCCTCCTATGTGAATTTTTATATTGCCAATGAAAATATCATTATGCCGGGCTTCGGTGATCCGGCGGACGCGCAGGCAAAAGAGGTTCTGCAGGGACTGTTCCCCGACAGAGAGGTGGTGCAGATCTATGCCAGAGATATCCTCATCGGGGGAGGCAATATCCACTGTATCACGCAGCAGATTCCAGCCTCGATGTAAGAATATACCTGCCATGCTCAAAATGCGAAAGCGCCGGCAGGGCTCCATAAACGCATAATACACAAGGAAAGCGATAGCATAGGAGTGAAAAGGCAATCTTCACAAGATTCATGATACTGACATAGAGGAAAAGAGGGACATCATAAAATGAAAAAAGTAACCGTAGCAGCAGTGCAGATGTATTGCAATCGGGATAGAGAAGAAAATATCAAAGCAGCAGAAAGCTATGTGTGGGAAGCGGCGGAGAAAGGGGCGCAGATCATCCTGTTGCCGGAGCTCTTCGAGACATGGTACTTTTGTCAGGAGAGAAATTATGCCTCCTATGGTCTTGCCACGACTGTGGAAGAGAATCCTGCCATATGTCATTTTCAGAAGGTAGCCGCCGAATTAAAGGTCGTGCTGCCAATCAGCTTTTTCGAGCGGGAGGGCAATGTGACCTACAATTCCGTGGCTGTCATTGATGCAGATGGAAAGGTGCTCGGTGTCTACCGTAAGACCCATATTCCGGATGATCATTTTTACCAGGAAAAATTTTACTTCACACCGGGTAATACCGGTTTTAAGGTTTGGGATACAAAATATGCGAAGATTGGTGTGGGCATTTGTTGGGATCAATGGTTTCCGGAGACAGCTCGCTGTATGGCACTGATGGGGGCAGAGCTTTTATTTTATCCTACAGCTATCGGTTCAGAGCCTATTATTGAGTGCGACAGCATGCCCCATTGGCGAAGATGTATGCAGGGACACGCTGCATCCAATGTGGTGCCGGTAATCGCAGCGAATCGCATTGGCAGAGAGGAAGTAGAGCCCTTTAAGGACAATAATGAGCAGAAATCCGTACTTACCTTTTATGGCTCTTCCTTTATCACGGATGAGACCGGAGAGTTATTGGAAGATGCCGGTAGAACAGAGGGGAAAGTCATCTTACACACATTTGATCTGGAGGCAGTAGAAGAGATGCGTTTCAGTTGGGGACTGTTTCGGGACAGAAGACCTGAAATGTATGGACAAATCTGTAAATGATAAAGAGATATCAGTAAAGGTATTTGTAAATCGATGCCGTCCGTATATTTCGCAAATAGACCCTGACGAAATATACAGACGGCATAAATACAATCCTATCGCTTGTTATTGCCACTGGCTTTCTTTAAGCGCGCCCGTTCTTTTTTCATCACATAGTTCTCCAGACCGCCGACGCGGGTGCTCATACGGCAACCGTAGACAATCTTACCGTTATCTAGCTTCTGTATACGCACGATGAAGCCGTAGAGATGGAAAGAAAAGTTCTCATCCAATTCCTCAATGTAATCCTCCAGCATGGCATGCAGAACCTGACCTTGTTCAAAGCCCAAATCAGAATCCAGAGTCAGTGCAAAGCCGGTCATGCTCACATCGCGTAAAATGCCTTCGTAAACCGCTGTTTCGATTCCGCGTTTAACAGAAGTACGGCAACCGACATAACACCGGAAGTTCTCCCGTCGATTAACTGCTTTGCTGTCAGAAGTGGCAACTACCGTGTAACAGAAAGACTTGTCTGCCTTTTTCATGGCAGTGATTATAATATTCTCAAAAAGCTGAGGTTTATCGTCTTCAAATATCGCCAACATATCTACAGTGATATTATCTCCCTTGAAGGTCACAATCCTGTCATTCTGAAATACGGGATCTGCTATGATAAAATGTTTTTTGGGATAAACCTCCTGTATGGAGGAAGGGAAGGTGACTTCTTCTCCGTTGATATGTACAATAAAGGAGATAATAGTGCCTTCAGTGAGTTGTTCTAGTTTCATCTTTGTAATCCTCCATATCGCAGCTCTCTTTTTCTGCGATGAGTGGTGGTAAATTCAGAGTACATTATATTGATATTGTAACATATATAAATAAATTATGCAAAAAAATTGATTGCGCATATTTATATATTCAAATTCCTATCCGCAGAGAGTTGTAAAAATATATCTTGTAATATCAAAATAGTATCTTCGCAATTTCGCCTGTGCTTGACATGGCCGGAAGTAACTGTTATATATAAAGCAAGGGTATAAAGCTCCTTTAAAGAGTTTTTTTGCCCGGTCTTCGAAATGGATCTGTATTGTGTATTAGAATGGAGAGGTCACCATGTCAGAGCGCTCAAATCATATATCAACAGCAATTCCACCTATGCAGACGATTCTGCATGACATTCCTATCGGAATTGTTATTGCCTTATTGTCCATACCCATTTCCATGGGATATGCTTCCGTTGCAGGATTGCCGGTGGTATACGGATTGTATGGAAGTGTTTTACCGATTATTATATTTGGTCTGCTTTCCTCCTCGCCACGATTTGTCTTTGGTGTAGATGCAGCTCCGGCAGCACTGGTGTGTGGTATATTGGCATCGTTGGAAATAGAAGGTGAGTCAGGGGAAGCCATCAAGATCATTCCTGTCATTACATTACTTGTGACCTTGTGGCTTTTAATTTTTTATTTGCTCCGTGCCAACAGATTATTGAAGTTCATTTCGCAGCCGGTAATGGGAGGATTTATCACAGGTATAGGTATTACCATTATTCTCATGCAGACACCCAAGCTTTTTGGGGGGAATGCCGGAGCCGGTGAGATTGTGGAATTATTGATACATATTATTGAGGAGGCGGAAAAAGGCTTTCATGTGCTGTCCCTTTTGTTGGGAGTAGGCACCATTGTTGTCATACTGGTGTGTAAAAAAATTGCGCCCAAGCTGCCCATCCAGGTCATTGTGATGTTGCTTGGAGCCACTGCAACCTACTTTGTCCATATTGATACATTGGGAGTGCGTACTTTGCCTGAGGTGGCGTCCGGTCTGCCGCGGATATCGTGGCCGGATGTGACGGTGCTGGGGGAATATCAGGGACGGATTTTGGATGTGATTTTTCCCAGCCTTTCTATTGCCCTTGTGATTTTTACAGAGACCTTACTTGCCACCTCCAATGTGGCACTCAAATATGATGACAAGATTAACTCCCGTAAGGAGATTCTGGCTTATTCTGTCAGCAACCTGTCAGCGGCTCTGTTTGGTGTCTGCCCGGTGAACGGTAGTGTATCTCGAACCGGAATTGCCAATCAGTATGGGGTCAAAAGTCAGACAATGTCCCTTTCAGCAGGTATTACTATGCTGTTGATTCTGCTGTTTGGAACAGGCTTTATACGCTATCTTCCGGTTCCGGTGTTGACCGGGATTGTCATTTCTGCCCTGATTGGAACCTTTGAATTTGAATTGGCAAAAAAATTAAAAAAAGTAGACAAGGCGGAATATTTTATTTTTTATATGGTGCTTTTGGCAGTCCTGTTGTTTGGAACGGTATATGGTGTGTTGGTGGGCGTGCTGTTGGCACAGGTTACATTTATGATTCGTCAGTCCATTCCTTCCACAGCCTTTTTGGGCGTGATACAGAATATGGATGGGTATCACAGTTTGGAGGGACGAATGGGCAAATCCATTCCCATTGAGGGCGTGGTGCTCTATCGCTTTACAGGGGCATTATTCTATGCCAATATTGATTATTTCTGTGAGGAGCTGGAGAACGGCATCAAGGAGGATACGAAGGTTGTCATTGTGGATGCCGGAGGTATGGGCAGTGTGGACGTGAGTGCTGCAGAGCGTCTCGTCATACTCTATCATAAGCTCAAAAAGCGCGAAATTGCTTTCTATATAGCGGGTCATGTGAGTGAGGTAAATGATCAGCTTTATAATTTTGGTGCCGGAGAGCTGATTTCGGAGGGAGTAGTGCGTTCTCGTATCCTCTTGGCGCTGCAAAATGCAGGCTTGAATAAGCCTTATAAGCTGGAAGCAGATTATCTTCCCCAACAGAAGCCTTATGCGCAGCGTCTGGCTGAATTCTCCTGGGCTTTTGGCGCCAGAGCGGAGGAAAAAATGAAAGAACTGGTTCGTACCATAGCCAGTGAGATTGCAAGAGAAGGCTTAGCCGACCCTGCAAAAATCCGGGAGAAGGAACGGGAGATGGCGAGAGGCTATTGGAGTTCTGCGGATGAGGTTGTGTTTTTGACGGAGTTGGAGCTGGAGCTTGCATTGCTCAGAGAGGAAGGGGAGCTTTCGCAGGAGAAGCAGGAACAGATGGAAGAAAAGATATTGGCTCGCGATACACAGTTGGAGGATAAAATTCGCTCTCGCAGCGAAGAGTCTGCCCAAAAACTTGCCAAGAATCTGAAAAAGCTTGAGAAATATTTTCAGCAGGAACATCCAAAAGCCTATGATGGTCTTTTGAAGGAGCGGAAGCGATTTCGTAAATAAAAAACCTCTCCCCATGGGCGTCTGTCTATAGAAGTCCATGGGGAGGTTTTTATAGTTGAAAAACTTCGAAGCACAGAGGAGGTCATCCGTTTAAGTTGGAATATCCATAGCTGTTTACCAGTGCCTCGATTCGGTTGCCTGCTTTGCAATAAGGGCATTGATTGTGAGGATAGGTTTTGTATTCGGGAATATCTTCGATTCTAAACAAAGTGTGTATCTGCTGTCCTGCGATTTCTTTATTGGCGGAGAAGATTGCCGAGATACCTGCCATGATACCGCCATAATAGTCGATACACTCTAAGCTCTGTTCTATGGTACGTCCGGTGGTGGCGCTTGCCAGCAGCAATAAAATATGTTTCCCGCGAATCATGGGTTGCAAATTGTCGCGAAACATCATCTGACCGGCAGAATTGAACTCTGGAGTGACAATGTAGATCGCCTCGTGCTGATTCATGGACATAATGCCGGAAGCAGTCAGTTCCTCTGCAAGATAAGAGCCAATCACTTCTGTACCATCCATACAAATGATGGTGTCTACAATCGTTGAACCAACATACTCACTGGCGATAGATCTGGCTGCTGAACGTGCCATGGATTGGCGTGATTTCAAGGTAGTCATGTCAATGTAATGAGTGATGTGGGAATGGGTCGTAGCAAAGTGCCCGGGTATAACGCTGATAGTGACACTGTTGTTGTAGCTTGAGTGAATAGTCATTGTCTGATGTTCAAATGTCATAGTCGTCCTCCTTGCGTTACCGAATAGAGCGAACTCTATCCTTATAGTTTAATTTTATTTTATCTTTTTATCTTGTCGATTTCAAGTATATTTATACTTTCCGCGATACAAAAATCATAAGTATACAAAGGGAATTTGTTGCAAGGCTCTTGAGAATTATCTGACAGCAGGAGGGCTGCGCCAGGTATCTGCCTTGATTCAGGTGACAAGCAGGAGCTGGCATCCTCCTAGACAGCCGACCCAGTTTGTGATACAATGAACAATGCAGAGGAAAAACAAGCGTCTGCGAAGCAGACATTTGTTTTTCTGCATTGTTCAGCGAAAAAGCCTGTCTGCGAAGCAGACAAGTCCACGAAGTGGACGGAAAGCGCGAGAGCGCAGGGTTTAGAGCATGAGAAGTAGCAGAGGAAAAACAAGCGTCTGCGAAGCAGACAAGTCCACGAAGTGGAGGGATTATCTTGAAGATAGAGCGTGTTGATGACAAAACAGTAAAATGCTTCCTCTCGAATGAGGAATTAGAAGAATATAACATAGACTACAAAGACTTCATAGCCCGCACGGAAAGAGCCAGAGAAGTGATGCAGCAGATTATCGAGACGGCATCGGAGGAGGTGGGATATAAACCGCCCAAATTTGCCTTTGATCTGCAGATTATGATGATGCCTGAACAGGGAATGGTGCTGACCTTGTCAGAGAAGGATCCTATTGATTTAAATGACAAGGAGCAGGTGATAAGTTACTTAAAGGGACTCAAGGATCTTTTTCAGATGGCAAAGGAGCGTTTTGAGGCAGCGGGCTCTGCATGGAAGGAGGCAGAAGTTCCTCCGGAGAAAAATAGCGAACCCCCAAAAGCGTCAGGTCAAGAGATAAAACATCCGGATTTTGCGATTTTCCGGTTTGGAGATATGCGAAGTGTGTTGGCTTATGCGTCTGTGATGCCGTCAAATCTGCGTATGAAAAGCGCTCTTTACGTTATGGACGGAGCGTACTATCTGTATTTGCACAGGGGAGGGGCTTCCTATGAGCGTTACAGCAGAGCCTGCGTGCAGGCGATGGAATTCGGCAGTATCTATGCGGCAGAGGAGGGGCGTCTTGTTCATTTGCAGGAGCATGGCGAGTGTCTGATCGAAGAGGGTGCATTGAAAAAGCTCCGTTTTTAAGCTTGCTTGTCGATTGGGCGAATGTCGCGGGGTATCTGACTGGATGGATTGGCGGAGGTGGTCTATGCGTATTGTATTGGAAAATGAATTATGGAAAGCGGAAATTAAGCGTTTTGGAGCGGAATTGAAGTCTCTTGTGCGAAAGGAAGACGGACAGGAGTATCTGTGGGAGGCTGATCCGGCATATTGGGGGAAAACTTCACCTATTTTGTTTCCATTCATTGGTAAATTGGAAGGAGCAGGCTTTTCGTATCAGGGTCGGTTTTATGAGATGGATAAGCATGGATTTGCCAGAGACATGGATTTCACGGTAGTGGCAGAGGAGCAGCATCGGGTAGTGCTTGCGATTGAAAGCAATGAGGAGACTTTGCATAAATTCCCCTTCACATTTCGCTTAGAGGTGGAATATATTCTTGAGAACAGCGGTATACAGGAGCTTATCCGCGTGTACAACCGGGGAGAGAACACAATGTATTTCTCTGTGGGCGGACATCCCGCTTTTGCCTGTCCGCTGGTGCGGTGTGGCAGGCGAGAGGGCAGTAGAACAGACAGCTTGGTGAGATTGTATGGCGTAGAGGAAAGAAAGGAAGTAACGGCTACTGTCATCGGTGTGCCGGATGGTTTTCTCACCGGTGAGACATATTCTGTTGCATTAGAGCAGGGTGTTTTCCCCGTGACAGAGCATCTATTTGATCAGGATGCAGTGGTACTTGCCGAACAGGGGGTGACTGCTGTGGGACTGTTGAATGCGGACGGAGCAGAGTATGTGCGCATGGAGGCGGACTGCCCGGTCTGGGGTATCTGGTCCATGCCGGATCAGGGTGCCTGCTACATTTGTATTGAGCCCTGGTGGGGTATCTGTGACAGCAAGGGTTATCAGGGAAGTATTGAGGAGCGACCTTACACGAATACGCTGGAAGCGGGCGGTGTATGGGAGCATGGCTTCCGCATCAGAATTGGAGCGTAGCGCAAACTACTTCTTGACAAGTACCGGGCTGATGGACTACAATCACTTACATAGTATAATAGACGAAGAAGAGGATTAGTACATACAGGATGTATCACAGAGAGAGGACGAGGCTGGAAAGTCCTTATACGGAAGGTATGGAACCTGCCTTGGAGTTCTGCACGAGACAGTTCAAGGAAAGTGGGCTGTGTAAGTGTGACGTAAGCCGGCGTTAGCGGCAGTCAAGATGGATGTGTCAGGCACATCAATTAGGGTGGTACCGCCGAGTCTTCGGTCCCTTGGGGGATGGAAGGCTCTTTTTATATACTATAGGAAAAACTTGCATACAAAAATTATGATAACAGTGTCAGAAGAGGAGAAGAGAAAATGGCAGACAAGAAAATGGTAGAAGCAATCACCTCCATGGACGATGATTTCGCCCAATGGTATAC
The DNA here is from genome assembly GCA_017478245.1 of Lachnospiraceae bacterium. GTDB lineage: Bacteria > Bacillota > Clostridia > Lachnospirales > Lachnospiraceae > Acetatifactor. The sequence continues at coordinate 72,548 of JAFVDW010000094.1, read as the reverse complement.
GGATGTGGTGAAGAAGGCAGAGCTCATTGATTACACCAGCGTAAAACGATGTATGGTAATCAAGCCTGCAGGCTATGCAATCTGGGAGCTGATTCAGAAGCAGTTGGATGCGCGCTTTAAGGAGACAGGGGTAGAGAATGTATATCTTCCTATGTTTATTCCGGAATCGCTGTTGCAGAAGGAGAAGGATCATGTGGAGGGATTTGCGCCGGAGGTGGCTTGGGTTACGCATGGCGGGTTGAATGAGCTACAGGAGAGATTGTGTGTGCGCCCTACCTCTGAAACCTTGTTCTGTGATTTTTATAAAAATGATATTCACTCCTACAGAGATTTGCCCAAGGTCTATAATCAGTGGTGCTCTGTAGTGCGTTGGGAGAAGGAGACAAGACCGTTCCTGCGCTCCAGAGAGTTCTTGTGGCAGGAGGGACATACTGCGCATGCTACCGCCGAGGAAGCTGAGCAGAGAACCATTCAGATGTTGAATGTATATGCTGATTTCTGTGAGCAGGTGTTGGCGATTCCTGTCATCAAAGGTCAGAAGACCGAGAAAGAGAAGTTTGCGGGTGCAGTTGCGACCTACACCATTGAGGCGCTGATGCACGACGGCAAAGCTTTGCAGTCCGGTACCAGCCATAACTTTGGAGATGGGTTTGCCAAGGCGTTTGATATCCAGTTTGCCGATAAGGATAATACCTTGAAGCATGTACATCAGACCTCCTGGGGTATGACTACCCGCCTGATTGGCGCTATCATCATGGTACACGGTGATAATGAAGGGTTGGTAATGCCCCCCAAGGTGGCTCCGGTTCAGGTATGTATCGTGCCTATTCAGCAGAAAAAAGAGGGTGTATTGGATAAGGCGTATGAGCTGCGTGACCGTTTGAGCGGAGATTTCCGTGTGAAGGTGGATGATTCCGACAAGACACCCGGTTGGAAGTTCGCCGAGGCTGAGATGAGAGGCTACTGTCTGCGTGTGGAGATTGGACCTAAGGATATTGAGGCAGGTAAGTGTGTGATCTGCCGCCGTGACACCAGAGAAAAACAGGAGGTGGCACTGGATGAGCTGGAGAGCAAGGTGGAAGAGCTTCTGGAGACCATGCAGAAAGAGATGCTGGAGAGAGCCAGAGCACATCGCGATGAGCACACCTACACCGCTGCCAACATGGCTGAATTTGAGAAGCTCTTTAGCGAGAAATCCGGTTTTGTGAAAGCGATGTGGTGTGGCGAGCAGGAGTGTGAGGATGCGATTAAAGAGAAATTAAGTGTAACAAGTCGTTGTATGCCCTTCGAACAGGAGCATATTGCAGATACCTGTGTATGCTGTGGCAAACCTGCCAAGAAGATGGTGGTTTGGGGCAGAGCTTATTAAAGTGAATTTTCACTTTTGATGTGGCGCAAGGATGTGAGATGACATGAATTACATTGTATTGGACTTGGAGTGGAACCAAAGCAATACGGGACAAGAGAAGGAAGTGGCAGCAATTCCTTTTGAAATCATTGAAATGGGTGCCATTAAGATGGACGATAGCTGTGTCATGATCAGTGAGTTCAATGAGTTGGTGAAGCCGGTGGTGTATCAGGAAATGAATCACATCACCAGTAAATTAATCCATATGCAGATGCAGGAGCTGGAGCGGGGAAGGCCTTTTGCAGAAGTTGCACAGCAGTTCCTGGAATGGTGTGGCGAGGAATTTATTTTTTGTACATGGGGAAGTCTGGACCTGACAGAGCTGCAGAGAAACCTGCGGTTTCATGGAATGGAGCCAATGTCAGACGGTCCCATTGCTTTTTTGGATGTACAGAAGCTCTTCAGCATAGCCTATGAGGATCGCAAGATTAGGAGAAATCTGGAATATGCCATAGATTATCTGGAGATTGAAAAGGATATTCCGTTCCACAGAGCTTTCAGCGATGCCTATTATGCGGCAAAGGTGTTGTCTGTGATTATGAAGAAAGACCGGGAAATACTGAAAAATGTGTCTTATGATGTTTTTCAGCCGCCCAAGAATCGAGACAGTGAAGTCAAAGTACAGTTTGACACTTATATGAAATATATTTCCAGATGCTTTCCGGATAAGCAGGCGGCTTTTGGCGATAAGGAGGTCAGCTCAAGCAAGTGCTATCTCTGCCATCGCAATCTGAGAAAGCGTATCCGTTGGTTTTCCATGAATGGGAAACAGTATTATTGCGTGGCATATTGTGAGAAGCATGGCTTTCTGAAAGGGAAGATTCGCTTCCGCAAGACAGACGACGGTGAAATCTATGTTATTAAGACCACAAAATTTATTGATAAGGAACAGATGGAAGCGATTGCGGAGAGGAAAAATCGCGTTAGAGAACTGCGAAAAAGACGTAAACACAAGCAAAACACACCCGTAGAGTGATATGGGAATAAGAATAGATTCAGGGATTATGGCTTAAAAGTCATAATCCCTGAATCTATTTGGCTGTCTTTTTCTACGTCTTTTTCTGGCGCGTTTAATCTGTGCTTTTCGTTTGGCGCGCAGACTGCTGTTCATATCCTGATAAGCATTGCGGCGTTTGAGGCGGCTGTGCAGCCAGGAACGTCTGGTGTTACGTTTGCGGGGAGAGAAATGGTAGTTTCGCAAAAACTGTGCTACAAGGAACAGGAGCACGCCTGCAAGGGCGATACCCACGCTCCATAGCAATACTTTAAAAATATTTATGAAGATAAAGTCTGTCTGCCCGGTACTCAAAGAAGACTCTGTGGAAGTGTCTTCTTCGGTGACGGTGGCTTCCATGTTCTCAGTATTTTCGTCAAAGCGGTAAGTGGATGCTTCGTCAATGTTTAAATCTACAGAAGCAGACCCCACTGCAACTCCTGCATAAGTGTAAGTGATAATAGCAACCTGATGTTCATTCCCTGTTTCATAGGAAATCTCAGATATTGTATCAGAGAAGTCGGCGCTCTTTGGCAGAATAATGGAGCTGTCTTTGTTCAGAGAAAGCAAGGGCTGCGAGTTGCCGAAAATAGCATTGTCACTGTAAAGAGAGCCGGTATTGTCAATGTTGTATTTCGTTTCGGTCTGGGAAATATTGATTTTGTCAAAATTGCCAAAGCCGTAGTCGAAGAGGGCAATGGTATCGTCATATTGATACGGTGCTTCGTCTTGAAGTACCACACAAATCAATTTCATGCCGTTTCTCTCCGCGCAGGATACCAATGTACTGCGGGCGTCATCCGTGTAGCCGGTTTTACAACCAATAACACCCTCGTAGGCGTATTTATGACCGGGAAGCAGATCCATTTTATTCCATTCAACAAGGGTATCGTCCTTCTTTGGAATAATAAGCTGCTGCGTCAGGGTCATCTTACAGAGCATCTCATTGGCAAAAAATGCCCTGCCAATCATTGCCATATCGTATGCGCTGACATAATGATTTTCGTCCGGCAGACCGTTGGGATTGACAAAATGAGAATCTACACAGCCCAGTTCTTTTGCCCGCGCATTCATCATGTCTGCAAAGCCATCCCAAGTTCCTCCGATGTGCTCTGCCACGGCGTAGGATACCTCATTGGCGGAACGAATCAGAATCGCGTTGAGGCATTGCTCCATAGTCAAGGTATCCCCTTCATTCATGGCAATGTGGTTGCTGCCTCTGGGGATGCCGAACACAGCATCATGAGAAAAAGTGACGGTCTCATTCAACGAACATTCTTCAGAAGCGATTAAGGTAGTCAGAATCTTGGTGATACTGGCAGGATAGTGGTGAGAATGAATATCCTTTGCATAGAGGATGGTTCCTGTATCTGCTTCCATCAAAATGGCGGAGGCAGCGCTTACCACCGGTCCCTGGGGCCAGTCCGGATTTTGATTGGATTCTATGGTAATCGCCTGATTATTGGCAATATTGATCTCTTTGATGGTCGGCTCAGCGCTTGAGGCGGAGGCGGAAAGCGTCTGCGCCAGGCAAGCGGCAATCAGTCCCATGCTCAACAGCACCTTTTTCAAGCCGCTTGTGGTAAGTAATCTATGATAAAATGTCATTTCATTCGTCCTCTTTTATTTAACTTATTATAGGCGTTCTTACACTTTTTTGGCAAAGCTATACTCATATTATGATACACTATTTTAGACAAAAACCATAGATAAAATTAATGAATTAAAAAAATTTTTAGAGATTGACGATAAAGCACATTGCGTCTTTCTCAAATTTGAAATATACTATAATCAGAACTGAGAAAGGTAGTAAGAAGATGAGATTACGCAACATTACCGGTTCCAGAGAAGTGATTGCACATAGTCCCTATGTGGTAAAGGAGGAGTTTCTGGAGCAGTGTCCTGGAACCTGGCATGACATTTTTGGCAATGAGCATCCGATTTATATTGAGATCGGTATGGGAAAGGGTAAATTTATACATACTAATGCTAAGCAGCACCCCGACATTAACTATGTAGGTATAGAGAAGTATTCCAGTGTGCTGTTACGGGCCATTCAGAAAATGGAGCAGGAGGAGCTGCCCAATTTGAAATTCATCCGTATGGATGCCGAGGACATTGTGAAGGTGTTCGGAAAGGGTGAGGTGGACAAGATTTATTTGAATTTCTCCGATCCATGGCCCAAGGATCGTCATGCCAAGAGGCGTTTGCCCTCCAGAGAATTTCTTGCAAGATATGACGAGATACTCAAGCCGGGGAGCAGACTGGAGTTCAAGACGGACAATCGGGGCTTGTTCGATTTTGCGGTGGAGGAATTGGAGCCTGCCGGATGGAAGGCGGAGGTCATCACTTACGATTTGCACGCAGACGAGGAGCTATTGCAGGGGAATGTAATGACAGAGTACGAGGAGAAATTCTCAGCAATGGGGAATGCTATTTGCAAATATGTGATTTATCGCTAAAAAGGAGAGAATAAAGGAGGAAAGGGAAATGGAATACAAATTTACAATGGCTAATTTTGAGGAAGAGGTATTGAATGAAGAGTTGCCTGTTTTAGTGGATTTCTATGCGGATTGGTGCGGCCCCTGTAAGGTTATGGCTCCCGTGGTAGAACAATTTGCAGAGGAGTTTGAAGGAAGATTGAAAGTGGGAAAATGCAATATCGACAATAATATGGCGTTGGCACAGAAATATCGTGTGCTGAGTATTCCTACTTTTATTATTTTTAAGGATGGAAAGCCTTCTACTACCATCATAGGCACGGTGTCCATGGATGAATTTCGGGAAAAAATTGAACAGGAATTAGAATAATTTGAATTAATTCATATGCTAGAACATAAAACCCCGGATATTTGGAGAGACTTATCTTTAAGGATAAGCGACTCGGATAGCCGGGGTTTTTATGGTGTAAATATTATTGTTTATTTTTTTCCTTTAATGCGGCAGCGATGAAGCCCTTGAACAGAGGATGAGGTCTGTTGGGGCGGGATTTCAGCTCGGGATGCGCCTGAGTCGCCACGAAGAAAGGATGTTCGGTAATCTCACACATTTCAACGATGCGTCCGTCCGGTGAAGTGCCGGAGAGGCGTAAGCCCTTTTCGGTCAGTGCTGCGCGGTAATCATTGTTGACCTCGTAGCGATGACGATGTCTTTCGTAGATTGTCTCCTCACCATAGAGCTCATACGCGCGGGAATTCTTGTCCAATACACAGGGGTACGCGCCCAATCTCAAGGTGCCACCGATATCCTCCACACCATTCTGATCCGGCATCAGTGCGATGACGGGATGTGTGGTAGTAGGATCAAGCTCGATGCTGTGTGCGTCGTTAAAGCCGATTACATTGCGAGCGTATTCTACGATGGTAAGCTGCATGCCCAGACACAGTCCAAGGAAAGGAATGCTGTGCGTGCGTGCGTAGTTGATTGCCAAAATTTTACCGCTGATACCGCGGGAGCCAAAACCGCCGGGTACCAAAATGCCGTTACAGTCAGCCAGAAGCTCTTCGACATTTTCCTCGGTGACAGTCTCGGAATCAATCCACTTGATGTTTACTGTGGTGTGATTGGTGATGCCGCCGTGCTTCAAGGCTTCCACTACACTGATATAGGCGTCGTGCAGGGAAACGTATTTGCCCACCAGAGCAATTTTGACTTCATCAGTGGGGTGCTTTAAATCGTTTACCATGGTTGTCCAATCGGTGAGGTCCGGTTCGGGACAGTCCAGATGCAGGCATTCGCAGGCAACCTGTGCAAGGTGTTCCTGCTCCATGGCAAGAGGAGCCTCATAGAGATACTCCACATCCAAATTTTGTAATACGCGATTACTGGGCACATTACAAAAGAGTGCAATTTTATCCTTCAAGCCCTGATCCAGAGGATGTTCACTGCGGCATACAATGATATCCGGCTGAATACCCATACCCTGCAAATCCTTGACGCTCGCCTGTGTGGGCTTGGTCTTGAGTTCCTGAGAGGCGCTGAGATAAGGAATCAGGGTAACGTGAATCAAAATCGCATTTTCGTGTCCGATATCGTGTTGGAACTGACGAATGGACTCCAAAAAAGGCTGGCTTTCAATATCACCCACGGTACCGCCCACCTCAATGATGGCTATGCGTGTATCGGGGTCGGTAAAGTTACGGTAGAACCGGCTCTTGATTTCATTGGTGATATGGGGAATGACCTGTACAGTTCCACCGCCATAATCGCCGCGGCGTTCCTTCTGCAGAACCGACCAATAAACCTTACCGGTAGTCACGTTGGAATTTTTATCCAGACTCTCATCAATAAACCGCTCATAGTGTCCCAGATCCAAATCCGTCTCGGCACCGTCATCTGTGACAAATACTTCACCGTGCTGAATGGGGTTCATGGTTCCCGGGTCGATATTGATATAAGGGTCGAATTTCTGCATAGTTACCTTATAGCCTCTGGCTTTCAACAGTCTGCCTAAAGATGCGGCGGTAATTCCTTTACCGAGTCCGGATACAACACCGCCTGTCACGAACACATATTTTACTGGCATATAATAAGTCCTCCTAAATGCAATCCATTAAAGGTTTATTTTACCCTATTCCGTTTCATTATACAATGGGTTGGAGGCAAAAATCTACTTGAATCGTCAAAAAAATTTATAAATCTTTTAGAGTTATCACCGTTTTTTCACATTTGCGCTATTGATTTATGAAGCGGTTATCTCTATAATAAAATAGACCGTCATTTGAAGCCGCCAGGCTTGGACGAAGTGAATATATTATTATTGATGAAATGGAGAATCTATGGATAACAGGATGAATGGAAATAATAATGGGAATCAGTCTCCCAGAAGACCAAGTATTCTACTGTTGGTACTGGCAATCATAAGTACGGTAATGTTTGTGTTCTTATTTGTCAGTATGCTGCTTGGTGTCGGGAATACGGAGGAAGAGGTCAGTTATTCTCAGTTCCTGCAGGATTTGGAGGATGGGAAGATTGAGTCGGTCGTTGTCAACATGGACAAGGCGAGGGTCGAAGCGACGTTGAAGAAGGAAGAGACGCCACAGAAGAATCCGGAGGAAATGTCCTTGCAGGAGCTGTATGCGCAGATGCTGACTGCCGGCACCGGTTCCCGGAAGTACAACACGGTGCTGATGGAGGACATGACTACCTTGACGGGACGTCTGGAGGAGCATGGCGTAACGGCAAGACGTGTCATCAGTAACAATCAGTTTATGGATGTACTTTTGACCTTTATATTGCCGATTTTGTTGATTTGGGGACTGTTTTTGTTCTTTATGCGTAAAATGGGCGGTTCAGGTGGCCCCATGGGAGTGGGCAAGAGCAATGCCAAGGTCTATGTCCAGAAGGAGACAGGTGTTACCTTCAAGGATGTGGCAGGCGAGGATGAGGCGAAGGAATCGCTGGTGGAGGTTGTAGATTTCCTGCACAATCCCGGAAAATACTCTAAAATCGGCGCGAAGCTGCCAAAGGGTGCGTTGCTGGTAGGACCTCCCGGAACAGGTAAGACATTGCTTGCCAAAGCGGTAGCAGGCGAGGCGCATGTGCCGTTTTATTCTTTGACCGGTTCAGATTTTATTGAATTATATGTAGGTGTGGGTGCCAGTCGTGTGCGTGACCTGTTCCGTGAGGCAACCAAGAATGCACCGTGTATCGTGTTTATTGATGAGATTGATGCCATTGGACGAAGCCGTGATTCCAAGTATGGCGGCGGCAATGAGGAAAGAGAGCAGACCTTGAACCAGTTGCTTTCCGAGATGGATGGCTTTGACAGCTCCAAGGGTGTGCTGATTCTGGCTGCGACCAACAGACCGGAGATTCTGGATAAGGCGTTGCTTCGTCCCGGACGTTTTGACCGAAGGATTATTGTTGACAAGCCGGATCTGAAAGGGCGTGTGGAGATTTTGAAAGTACACGCCAAGGATGTAAAGATGGATGAAAGCGTGGATCTGGATGCGATTGCTCTGGCGACCAGCGGTGCGGTAGGTTCCGATCTAGCCAATATGATTAATGAGGCTGCAATCAATGCGGTCAAGGAAAACCGTGAATATGTGAATCAGCAGGATCTGTTTAATGCGGTTGAGCAGGTGTTGGTGGGCAAGGAGAAGAAGGATCGTATTATGAGCAAGGAGGAGCGCAAGATTGTCTCGTACCACGAGGTAGGACATGCGCTAATCAGTGCCTTGCAGAAGAATTCCGAGCCGGTACAGAAGATTACCATTGTTCCCCGCACAATGGGAGCATTGGGATATGTGATGCAGGTGCCTGAGGAAGAGAAATACTTAAACACCGAGGCAGAGCTGCGGGATATGTTGGTGAGCCTGGTGGGAGGACGCGCTGCGGAGGAGGTCGTGTTCGAAACTGTCACCACCGGTGCGGCAAATGATATTGAGAAAGCAACCAATATCGCGAGAGCTATGGTGACGCAGTACGGTATGAGTAAGAAGTTCGGTCTGGTGGGTCTGGCTACGGTGGAGAGCCGTTATCTGGACGGAAGTGCTACTCTGAATTGTAGTGATAAGACTGCTGCTGAAATTGATGCAGAGGTTGTTGCAATCATCAAGGAGAGCTATGAAAAGGCTTTGAAAATTCTGCGTGAGAATCGAGATATTATGGATAAGCTGGCAGAGTTCCTGATTGAGAAGGAGACGATTACAGGCAAAGAGTTCATGGAGATTTTGCGTAAGGAAAAGGGATTGCCGGATCCTTCCGAGGAAGAAAAAGCTGCGACTGCATCCACATCCGAAGAGCAACTCACGAATCAATCCGGGGAGAAGGATGAAGGAAATTACACTTTTTCCTGGGAAAAGAAATAAGAGTTGATGAAAGGCAGGTCTTGTACCTGCCTTCATTTGTAAGTTTGCAAACATCTGTTGGTAATTGCAGGAGAGAGGACAGGATAATGTTTGTTGTAGAAGAAGAGTTGAAAAAGCTCCCTAACAAGCCGGGGGTCTATATTATGAGAGATGACAAGGATGTCATATTGTATGTAGGAAAGGCGATTAATCTACATAACCGTGTGCGTTCTTATTTCCGTGAGAACATCGGACGTGGTCCTGCCATTGATCAGATGGTGACGAAGATTGCACGATTCGAGTATATTGTCACTGATTCCGAATTGGAGGCGTTGGTACTGGAGAACAATCTGATTAAAGAGAATTCTCCAAAGTACAATACACTGCTGAAGGACGACAAGACCTATCCCTATATTAAAGTGACAGTAGGGGAGGAATATCCGCGCATTCTGTTTTCACGAACCATGAAAAAAGATAAATCTAAATATTTTGGACCTTACACCAGCGCGGCTGCGGTAAAGGACACCATCGAGCTTTTGAATAAGCTATATCAGCTCCGCACCTGCAATCGCAGCCTGCCCCGGGACATTGGACTGGACAGACCCTGCCTGAATTATCATATCAAGCAGTGTCTGGCACCTTGTCAGGGATATGTGGATAAGGAACAGTACAGACAGCAGGTGGCAGGGGCGTTGGAGTTTTTGAACGGCAATTATAGCCCGATTCTGAAGGACTTGGAGCAGAAAATGCAGAAAGCCGCGGAGAATTTGGAATTTGAGGAGGCGGCGAAATATCGGGATCTGTACAACAGTGTAAAGCAGGTTTCCCAGAAACAGAAGATTACGGAAGGTGTTGGGGAGGACAAGGATGTCATTGCCCTCTATCGGGACGAAGCAGAGGTTGTGGTTCAGGTATTTTTTGTGCGGGACGGAAAGCTTATCGGCAGAGAACATTATTATATGACAAATGTGTCAAGTGAAAACAAAGCGGAAGTCCTGGAGGTGTTCGTAAAGCAGTTTTATGCGGGCACGCCTTTTATTCCCAAGGAGCTGATGCTGCAATATGAAATTGAAGATAGTGCATTGATTGAAAAGTGGCTCAGTGAGCGTAAGGGCAGCAGAGTGTATCTGCGGGTGCCCAAGATTGGAGCAAAGGAAAAGCTGGTGGAGCTGGCGGCACAGAATGCAAAGCTCATTTTAAGTCAGGATCGGGAGAAGCTCAAGCGCGAGGAGGGGCGTACCATCGGTGCGGTGAAGGAGATAGCCGGTCTGCTGGGACTGGAGCACATAGAGCGCATGGAGGCTTATGATATATCCAATATCAATGGCTTTGAAAATGTGGGTTCCATGGTGGTCTATGAGAAAGGAAAACCTAAGCGTAGCGATTATCGTAAATTCCGGATTAAGACCGTATCGGGACCGGACGATTACGCCTGCATGCGTGAGGTGTTGACAAGACGCTTTGTTCATGGCATGGAGGAGAGAGGTGAGCTGGCAAACAAGGAGTTGGAGGAACAGTTTGGCAGCTTTACGAAGTTCCCGGATCTGCTGCTGATGGATGGCGGCAGGGGGCAGGTGAATATCGCCCTATCCGTGTTGGAGGAGCTTGGGATTAATATTCCGGTTTGCGGCATGGTTAAGGATGACAACCACCGAACCAGAGGGTTATATTTTCAAAATGTGGAGCTGCCTATTGACACCCATTCGGAGGGCTTTAAATTAATCACACGCATTCAGGATGAGGCGCACCGGTTTGCGATTGAGTACCATCGCTCTCTCCGCAGTAAATCACAGGTGAAGTCTGTATTGGATGATATTCCGGGCGTGGGTCCTGCCAGAAGAAAAGCTCTGATGCGGCATTTTAAATCTCTGGAGGATATCCGTAATGCCACGGTGGAACAGCTTGCCGAGCTGCCGGAGATGAATGAGCGCACGGCGGAGGAGATTGTCAAATTCTTCCGCGAGAAAGGGTCTGCCCAATAAAAACTCCCTAATTTCTCTTCACAGAAAAGATGCCTTGTGTTACAATCAGAAAGGAAAGTGGCGCAAAATAGTGTGGCATGCGTCGGAATGGAGGAGAACTATGGCAAGTGTGAGCCTGACTCGTGTAATCGAGAAGATGAAGCTGGAGAATCTGACACCGGAGCTGGATGTGAAAAATATAAAGATCACGCAGCCGGATATTAATCGTCCTGCTTTGCAGTTGGCGGGATTTTTTGAGCATTATGATGAGTCTCGTTTACAGATTATTGGATTTGTGGAATATACTTATATGGAAAGTCTGAGCGACGAGCGGAAAGAAGAGATTTTTGAGCAGTTGTTGCAATATGAGGTTCCTGCGATTGTGTTCTGTAGGGAACTGGTGCCTGATCCCATCTTCATGCGTAAGGCATTGGAGCACCATGTACCTCTTCTATCCACTAAGAAGACAACTTCTGCATTCATGGCGGAGATCATTCGTTGGCTCAATGTAAAGCTGGCGCCCTGTATCTCTGTTCACGGCGTGCTATTGGATGTCTATGGTGAGGGCGTAATGATCACCGGCGAGAGTGGAATCGGTAAATCGGAGGCAGCTCTTGAGCTGATTAAGCGTGGACATCGTCTGGTGACAGATGATGTGGTGGAGCTTAGGAAGGTCAGTGATGAGACGTTGATCGGTTCGGCACCTGAGGTTACAAAGCATTTGATAGAGCTGCGCGGTATCGGTATTGTGGATGTGAAGGCATTGTTCGGTGCTTCTTCTGTAAAGGATACCCAGCAGGTGGATCTGGTCATTCGTCTGGAGGACTGGGACAAGGATAAGGAGTACGATCGTTTGGGCTTGGAAGAGAATTATATAGAATATCTGGGCAATAAGGTGGTCTGTCACAATATCCCCATCCGTCCCGGACGTAGTCTTGCAATTATCTGCGAATCAGCGGCAGTTAATCATCGTCAGAAGAAGATGGGATACAATGCAGCGCAGGAGCTGTACTCCCGTGTTCAGAATTCTTTGGCAAAGAAACGTGAAGACGAAGAATAGTGTGAAAATGAATTTTTTTCACTTTATCAGCATACAAAAATAGAGAAGGGATGGAGAAGATAATGAAAAAATACGCATTTGGTGTGGACATTGGTGGAACGACTGTAAAGCTTGGACTGTTTGACAAAGGCGGATACGCGTTGGACAAGTGGGAGATTCCTACTGTGACAGACAACGAGGGTGCTGCGATTCTGCCGGATGTGGCGGAGAGCATCAAGCAGAAAATGGAGGAGAGAGGCATCGATATGGAGGATGTTTCCGGTATCGGTGTAGGTGCACCGGGAGCGGTGGATCACAACGGAACACTGGTGAGCGGGGCTGTGAATCTGGGCTGGGGTGTTTTTAACATTCCCAAGGTTCTGAACGGCTATCTGGATTTGCCGGTAAAGGCTGCCAATGATGCCAATGCGGCTGCATTTGGTGAGATGTGGCAGGGCGGCGGCAAGGGCTATAGCAATATGGTGGCTGTAACCCTTGGAACAGGTGTCGGCGGCGGCATTATTGTGGATGGCAATATTGTGATCGGTGCCAACGGTGCAGGCGGTGAGATCGGTCATATCCATATTGAGGATCATGAGGAAGAGACTTGTGGATGTAAGAATAAAGGTTGTCTGGAGCAGTATACCTCCGCAACAGGTATCGTGCGTCTTACCAAGAGAAGATTGGCAAAGGATGATACGCCCAGTATCCTGAGAGATACAGAAATTACAGCCAAGAATGTATTTGATGCTGTGAAAGCAGGTGATGCGCTGGCAATCGAGGTTGCAGAGCAGTTTGGAGACTATCTGGGAAAAGGCCTTGCTGCGGTTGCAGGTGTTGTAAATCCTGAAATTTTTGTAATCGGTGGCGGTGTGTCTAAGGCGGGAGAGATTCTGCTGAAATATGTGGAGCCTGCATTCCAGAAGTATGCTTTTGTGGCATGTAAGAACACCAAGTTTGCATTGGCAACACTTGGTAACGATGCCGGAATCTATGGCGCTGCAGGTCTGATCCTGAATGGAGAAGAGGAATAAACTGCCCATTGGGAATGAAATAAAATTAAAAGGAAATATAGTATGATTAGTAAATCCGTAGTGGAAGCATTAGAGAAATTTGTACAGGCGGAGAATATTCACATACAGGAATCAATGGCGGCCCATACCACCTTTCGGGTGGGAGGGCCTGCCGACTGTTTGGTGGAGATAGAGAATGAGATACAGCTACAACGGGTGCAGAACTATTTGCAGCAGGTGGGTGTTCCTTATTTTGTTCTGGGAAACGGTAGTAATCTGTTGGTCAGTGACAAAGGTTATCGCGGCGTGATTCTCCAGATTGGAAGACGTATGAGTCAGATAAAAGTGACGGGGAAGCTTATCGTAGCGCAGGCGGGAGCCTTGCTTTCCCAGGTGGCAAAGGAAGCCATGAAGCACGGACTTGCAGGTATGGAATTCGCTTCGGGAATCCCCGGAACAGTGGGTGGAGCGGTGGTTATGAACGCGGGAGCCTACGATGGAGAGATGCGCCAGATTGTGAAAGAGGTCACGGTGCTCAATCAGGAGAACGAGTTGATGAAGCTGGAAAATGAGACCATGGAATTCGGTTATCGAACCAGCGTTATTAAGAATCATCCATTTATTGTGACAGAGGTGGTATTTGTATTACAGCCCGGTGAACAGGAGGATATCAAAGCAAGGATGGATGAACTGGCGGTGAAACGCAGAGAAAAGCAACCCTTGGAGTATCCCAGTGCCGGAAGCACCTTCAAGCGCCCGGAGGGACATTTTGCCGGAAAGCTGATTATGGATGCAGGACTGCGGGGCTATCAGGTGGGAGGTGCGCAGGTCTCCGAAAAGCACTGTGGTTTTATAGTCAATGCAGGAAATGCTACTGCGGATGATGTGATGCAGTTGATACGGGAAGTGAAGACCTGTGTGAAGGAACAATTTGAAGTAGATTTAGAGCCTGAGGTTGTGTTTTTGGGTGATTTTTAGGAAATACCGAGAAATGAGGAGTTTATGAGATTTGTAGTAGTAACGGGAGTGAGCGGAGGCGGTAAAAGTACAGCGCTGAAGATGCTGGAGGATATGGGATTTTACTGTGTGGACAACCTGCCGGTTTCTCTGATTGAGAAATTTGCGGAATTAATCGCTATGCCCAACAGCGAGGTGACGAAGGTTGCACTCGGTCTGGATGTGCGTGCGGGACAATCCTTCGAGGAGGCAACCCGGGTACTGAGTCAATTAAGGCAGGACGGATATAGCATGGAAATCCTGTTTCTGGAGGCAAATGAGTCTGCCTTAATCAAACGATACAAGGAGACCAGACGTGTCCACCCTCTTGCGGAGGATGGGCGTGTAGCAGAGGGGATTCGAAGAGAGAGAGGTATTTTGGAGGATATCCGGAAGGCAGCCGATTTCGTGATTGACACCTCCACTCTGTTGACCAGGGAGCTGAAGGAAGAGTTGGAGCGTATTTTTGTACGAAACGAGGAGTACAACAGTCTTATGGTGACGGTGATGTCCTTCGGCTTCAAGTATGGTATTCCGGCGGATGCTGATCTGGTATTCGATGTGAGATTTTTGCCGAATCCATACTATATTGATGAATTGAAGCACAAGACCGGAAATGATAAGGAGGTACAAGATTTCTGTATGAGCTCGCCGGAGGCGGGACAATTTATGGACAAGCTTGTGGATATGATCCGGTTTCTGATTCCCAATTATGTGAAAGAAGGAAAATATCGACTGGTGGTGGCTATCGGCTGTACCGGCGGACAGCATAGAAGTGTGACGCTTGCCAATGAACTATATGAGCGGATGGCGAATCAGGGAAATTACGGTATGAAGCTATATCATAGAGAGATTGCAAGAGGTAAAGTGTAGAGCATCGCAGGCAACATTTGCGATATGCGGGGGATAATCATGTCATTTTCAAGGGAAGTAAAAGAAGAGTTGGCAGGGCATATCAGTCCCGCCAGACATTGTCAAATAGCGGAGCTTGCTGCATTAATGCACTTTTGCGGACAGTATGGACGTGATGCGGAAGGCAATTACACCATTGGATTTCAGACAGAAAACGTTTCTATTGTCAGAAAGGGCTTTACATTATTGCAAAAAACATATAATATAAGTAATAGTGTTGCAATTAATGAAGAGCAGATGAAAGAGCTGCTCTCCAAGATTGGAGACTTGGAAGAGCCGGTGAGCCCATTGCTCATCAAGAATTCTTGTTGTCAGAGAGCTTTTCTGCGAGGAGCGTTCTTAAGTGTGGGCTCTATAAGCGATCCCCGGAAGGGTTATCATCTGGAGTTTGTCTGTACAAGACCGGACAAGGCAGAGCAGCTTCGCAGTGTGATACAAGGGTTTGGCATGGAAGCAAAAATTGTGACGCGCAAGAAATATTATGTGGTCTATTTAAAAGAAGGCTCTGCCATCGTAGATCTGTTGAATGTCTGCGGAGCCCCCATATCTTTGATGAATCTGGAGAATCTCCGTATTTTGAAGGAGATGCGCAACTCGGTAAACAGACGGGTGAATTGTGAGACGGCGAACATTACTAAGACCGTGAATGCAGCGACCAGACAGATTGAAGATATTAAATATCTCAGGGATTATTATGGGTTCCGGAACTTGCCGGAGAATTTGCGGCAGATGGCGGAGGTTCGGTTGGAGAACCCGGATGCACCTTTAAAGGAGTTGGGAGAGTATCTCAATCCTCCGGTGGGTAAATCAGGGGTAAATCATCGATTACGGAAGCTCAGTGAGCTAGCAGATAACATGAGAGAGAAAAGAGGAGGAACATTATGACAACGAGAAACATCCAAATCAAATTGGAAAATGGTCTTGAGGCAAGACCGGTAGCATTGCTGGTGCAGGAAGCTAGCAAGTATGAGAGTACTATTTACATTCAGTCCGGCGAAAAGAAAGTGAATGCAAAGAGTATCATGGGAATGATGAGTTTGGGACTTGACAATGGTGAAGAGCTTGTTGTGTCAGCAGAGGGAGCGGATGAGGCCATTGCAGTTGACAATATTGAGAAGTTTCTGAGCGGTCAGGAATAGACACGGTACAATGAAACAAAGGGAGGCGGGATTGATGAAACGATAGAGTCATTGGTCTCGCCTTTTGCGTAGAAGTCTGGAGGGATGAAGGTTGGATAAAAAAATGCTTTTTGTATACAATCCGAAAGCAGGGAAGGCACAGATTCGAAACAAACTTGCAGATATTTTGGACATCTTTGCCGGAGAAGGTTACGAGATTATGGTACATCCCACGCAGAAGCAGGGAGATGCACAGGCGGTGGTAGAGCAGCGCGATGAAGCATACGATTTGGTGGCATGCAGTGGTGGCGACGGCACATTGGATGAGGTCGTGACAGGGATGATCAAAAGTGGTTTTACTACCCCGATTGGCTATATTCCTGCGGGCAGCACCAATGATTTCGGAGGAAGTCTGGTTCTGCCTAAGAATATGCTGCGCGCGGCTGAGGTGGTTGCCACTGGTCAGGATTTCCCTTGTGATATTGGTGCCTTTAATGAGGATATTTTTGTATATATAGCGGCATTCGGACTGTTTACCGAGGTTTCCTATGAAACGGATCAGGAAATCAAGAATGTGCTGGGGCATATGGCATACATATTGGAGGGAATGAGAAGCTTGTCTAATGTGCGCTCCTATCCTATGAGAGTGACCTATGATGACAACGTGATTGAGGATGATTTTATTTTTGGCATGATTACAAATTCTGCTTCTGTGGGCGGGTTCAAGGGTATTACCGGCAAGAAGGTGAAGCTGGATGACGGCGTATTTGAAGTGACACTCATCAAGCGTCCCAATAATCCGGTGGAATTGAACAATATTATGGTATCCTTGTTGAATCGTAACATAGATACCAATTCCATGTACAGCTTCCGCACGGCGAAGGTGGTTTTGGAGGCACAGGAAGAGGTAGCATGGACGCTGGATGGAGAATTTGGCGGCAATCACAGCAAGGTGGTTATTGAGAATCTGAACAAAGCGATTCAGATTAGAGTGCCCGGCTAGGGATAGGGCTGAACTGTTCAGCCATTTCATTCATAAATCTGCGCCTGCTTTGCATTCGCCGCCTCTGTGAGGCTAGATTTATTTCATGATAGGGCGTCCGCCCTATAGAAATCAATTAGCATATTCCTTAGTGTGCAAGCACCTACGGAAGAGCCTAATCGATTTCTGCATGGCTGAACTGTTGCTAAAAAATTCACAATATAGATATTTTCTTTTTACATAAAATGTGCTATATTGGGAACAGAAAGTAATAAAATGTTTATACAATGGAGGTATCTGAAATGTTAGTTTCTGCAACTGAAATGCTCAAAAAAGCAAAGGCTGGTCATTATGCAGTAGGCCAGTTCAACATCAACAATCTGGAGTGGACCAAGGCAATCCTGCTCACTGCAAAGGAATTGAGATCCCCTGTTATTTTGGGTGTATCTGAAGGCGCCGGCAAGTACATGGGTGGATTCGATGCAGTAGTTGGTATGGTAAATGGTCTGATGAAGGGGCTTGACATCGATGTTCCCGTAGCGCTGCATTTGGATCATGGTACATACGATGGCTGCTACAAGTGTATTGAGGCTGGTTTCTCATCCATTATGTTCGACGGCTCTCACTATCCTATTGCAGAGAACGTTGAAAAGACCACAGAGTTGGTTCAGGCTGCTCATAGAAAGGGTCTGTCCATCGAGGCTGAGGTTGGTTCCATCGGTGGTGAGGAAGACGGTGTCGTAGGTATGGGCGAATGTGCTGATCCTAACGAGTGCAAGCAGGTGGCTGATCTGGGAGTTGACTTCCTGGCAGCAGGTATCGGTAACATTCACGGTAAATATCCTGCAAACTGGGCAGGACTTAGCTTTGAGACTTTGGATGCGATTCAGCAGAAGACCGGTGAGCTTCCTCTGGTGCTTCACGGTGGTACAGGTATCCCCGCTGACATGATTAAGAAGGCAATCACCCTTGGCGTAGCTAAGATTAATGTAAATACCGAGTGCCAGCTTGCATTTGCTGATGCTACCCGCAAGTACATTGAGGCAGGCAAGGATTTGGAAGGCAAGGGCTTTGATCCTCGTAAGCTTCTGGCTCCCGGCTTTGATGCCATCAAGGCAACGGTTAAGGAGAAGATGGAGCTGTTCGGTTCTGTAGGTAAGGCTGAATAGTATGCAATATAAAAATCTATAGAACGAGTATTTGAGAAGTAAGTAAGCGCATCTGTCAACAGCGGATTGACAGATGCGCTTTTTGCACTAAATTACTTGAATGTGTATGTTTAAAGTATCTTATGAAATCTCGTCCCCATTAATGGATTCTTTTCCCTCTTTCACACGCGTCAGATAATCCTTGGTCATCTGTACCACCTGTCCCGAAAGCAAGGTAACTGCAATCAGGTTGGGCAGTGCCATGAAACCGTTGAAGGTGTCAGAGATATCTACCACCAGCGACAGAGAAGCATTACATCCCAGGAAAATAATCAGGATGAAGATAATCTTGTACACTGGAACTGCTTTCAGACCAAAGAGATACTCAATGGCGCGCTCACCGTAGTAAGACCAGCCCAAAATAGTGGAGAAAGCAAACAGCATAACAGCAATGGAGATAAATTTTCCACCAAAGCCGCCAAATACTGATTCAAAAGCCGCACTGGTCAGTGCTACACCACTCTTGAGACCTGCATCTGCCAGATCGGTGCCGTTGATGGCACACTGTTCGTAAGCAGCAAAATCATAGACACCGGAGGTCAGGATGGTTAAAGCAGTCATGGTGCAGACGATAATGGTGTCAGCAAACACCTCGAAGATTCCCCACATACCTTGTACTACAGGCTCCTTTACATCGGAAGCGGAGTGTACCATAACGGAGGAACCAAGTCCCGCCTCGTTGGAAAATACACCGCGGGAAATACCACGCCTCATTGCCACCATGATGGTGAAGCCCACAACACCGCCACCCACAGAAGAGAAGTTGAAGGCGTTGCCAAAGATGGCACCGAATGCTCCGGGTACTGCAGTGATGTTACAACCGATGACGATCAGTGCGCCAAGAATATAGCTGATTGCCATAAACGGAACGATTTTCTCGGTGACAGATGCAATTCTTTTAATGCCGCCAATAATCACCAAGCCAGCAAACAACATAATTATCAGTGCGGTTATCCAGGTAGGAACACCGAAGGAATTCTTTAATCCGTTGGCAATCTCATTACCCTGAGAGATATTGCCGATACCGAAGGAGGCAAATACACAGAAGATGGAAAAGATGACTGCCAGCCATTTCCACCCCAAGCCCTTTTCAATATAAATCATGGCGCCACCGATCCAGTGCCCCTTTTCATTTTTATAACGATACTTGATACCCAGTGTGTTCTCTGCATAATTAGTCATCATGCCTAAGAATGCAGACAGCCACATCCAGAAAATGGCACCCGGACCACCCAAAGCGATAGCCACAGCCACGCCGGAGATATTACCCACACCAATGGTGGCAGCCAGTGCCGTACACAGAGACTGGAACTGGGAAATAGAATGCTTGTCGTCTGTGCGGAGGACTTTTTTCTTGTCCTTTTTGAATAGTTGGAGGAAAGTGACATCCAGCCACTCCCTGATGTGCGTCAACTGGAATACCTTGGTGCGCACCGTAAACATCAGACCTACCGCCAGAAAAAATACCAGCATGATGGGTCCCCAGATAAAGTTGTTGAGCACACCGTTGACTTTTGTGATTACTTGTACAATGTTGTCCATAACTTAAAAGCTCCCTCTCTCTTTTGAATAGAATTAACATAAAAAAGACATAATGCATAACATTACGTCTTTGTAATAACACTATCATAATATAAATTCTCACTTTAGTCAACGAAAGAATAAAAAATTATGAGGCTTGCCATAGAATAACAGGTCTTTTCCCCTAAACAGGGAGGATGCCAAGAAAGCAAGCTTCCTTGGCATTTATTATGAAAAAGTTATTTATTAAAACAATGAATGGTAATTGTCTTGTTGTTTTCTATAGTTACAGTATACGTCATATAAGTGTCTAAATCATGTTGCCAAAATAAATTAATCTTGAATGATTTGTGAACAAAATGTGAACAAGATCATTAAAAGCAACGTATGATGCACTAAAATATACAAAATAAGTAAATATTTGACTAATAAATAACTTTAATCCTCCCATAGTATAGAATGTTTTAGGTGATTGCGAAATGCCAATAATTTTTGATAAAATTGTGCAAATCGTACAATTGTTACAACATCTGAAAGGCATTTCGCAAACGCCTATATAGAATGTTTTTGTGAGATTACAAATTTTGCTTCTTCTCCGGTTCGGGATACGTTACCCCGAAGGTGTCCACAGTCACGGTTTTCATCACTTGCTCCTCCAGCGGACGATCGTTGTAATCGGTAGCAGTTTCAGCAATCTTATTTACCACATCCATACCCTCGATGACCTTTCCGAAAGCTGCATATCCGCCATCCAGGTGTGGTGCATCCTTGTGCATAATGAAGAACTGGCTTCCGGCAGAATCGGGGTGCATCGCTCTTGCCATGGACAAAACACCTTCGGTGTGTTTTAAATCATTCTCCACGCCATTTTGTGCAAACTCTCCTTTGATGCAGTAGCCGGGACCGCCCATGCCTGTACCATCGGGACAGCCGCCCTGAATCATAAATCCACGGATTACACGGTGAAAAATCAGTCCATCATAGTATCCTTTATTTATAAGACTGATAAAGTTGTTGACGGAGATTGGTGCAATGTCGGGATAAAGCTCCAGTTTTATTTCATCTCCGCTGTTCATGGTAATTGTTACAATGGGATTCTGTGCCATAATTTCTCTACCTTTCTTTTTTAAAATCATATATAATTATTATAGCTTGTACCCAGTTAAGGGTGGCAACTACTTCTATATTAGCCTAAATTGCAGATGACGTAAAGGACATTTATCATGATGGAGAAAACATTTTATTTGCGCGCAGTGAGTCTGTGGCTGACAGATGGGCGTTTATTGGCACATTTTATTGAGGTAGTAGAGGAATTGCTGAAGCACGGCATTGGGGTGGAAGCACTTCTTACCGAGGAGGAGGTTTCTCCAAGAGAAGGAGCGCTTTACATCACAGACAGTGGTGTATGTGCGCAATGGCTTCGCCAGCAAAATCTGCCGGTGCTTGCCTACCTGCACGAGGAAAATCCAGCAGAGAATTTTCAGGGAATTGCGTATGGAATGGAAATACCCGAAGAGATTTCTGCGGAGTATCTGGAGCGGATATTTCGCCGGTACGAGGGGGTGCCGTGGGATATTTTGAGTACGAACCGCTGTGTCCTTCGGGAAACTACCGTGGAAGATGTGGACGGGTTGATAGAGATTTATCGTGCACCAGATATTACCCGCTACACAGAAAAATTGTACGATGACCCTGAACAGGAGCGGGAATATATTCGCTCATACATAGAAAAGATTTATCACTATTATGAATATGGTGTCTGGTCTGTTTTATGGAAGGAGACAGGGGAGCTGATTGGCAGAGCGGGGTTTAGCGTGCGACCGGGCTATGATTTGCCGGAGTTGGGATTTGTGATTGCTGCTCCCTGGCAGGGTTTGGGAATAGCCACGGAAATATGTACGGAAATCTTGCAATATGGTGTCGAAGCTCTTGGATTTGAGAGGGTTCAGTCGCTTGTTCGACCGGAAAATGCAACTTCTCTTGCATTGTGTAAAAGACTGGGTTTCACAGAGCAGGGACGGGTCCGTGAGCAGGACCACGTCACTGGTGTGAGTCATGAATATTGTTATCTGGTATGGAAAAAGCCGGATGTTTAAAGTGTGTACATCATTATAAGTACGGAAGAAGATTTCGGTAAACAATTTCATAGGCATCCGCAAACATATGCACACCTTCTACGGTAAATTCAGCCTTGAGGTTGCCGTTGTCATCGGTAAGTCCTTGATTGGCATCAATATATTGATAGCCATAAGAAGCGGCAAGCTCTGCGATGGCTCTGTTGGCAAGGCTTAAATTATCCATGGTACGAATTTTCAGCATATTGGAAAGCAGAGGCTGTGCGGCAGGAATCACCGGGTTCACCGGATAAAAAGCCATAATGTAAACAGGGGTGCCAGGCAAATTTTCTTTGCACAAATCCAGAATCTTGCGGTAGTTGGACATTAGGTGGCTTTGCCAATTTTCTCCATCCTCCCGTTCATTCATATCGTTGGTTCCGATATTGAGAAATACCTTGGAGGGCTCCAGGTCAAACAGCATGGTGTCAATATGCTGGAGGAAATCATCGGTCTTATAACCGCCAATGCCTCGATTGTATACTATTTTACCCAGATTGTGCGATATACTCAACTCGTTGATGGGAAATTGTTCCATTAAAGATGAGCCCGTAAAAAGAATTTGTCCTTTTTGCGCAGTTTTGTTTAATTCCTGATAGTTTATCAGTCGTATATACTGCTCCCGTGCCAGACCGGATAGAGTAGTAATGGTGTCAGAATATAAGCATTGTTCCATGGTAACCTCCTGTTTTATTATCCTTTTATCATTATACTCTTTTAAAGAACAAGTGACAAGCTTATGCCGCGTGCATTTCTACGTTACGGTGGTTTAACGTGCAGTTCTTGATATTGTCTATTATATAGTTATACTGTATGATAATGGAAAAGAAAGAATTTTGATAAACAATTAACAAGATGTTACACGCAGAAGGGAGTAATGATTATGACAAAGGATTCTACCCGCAATCGTAAAAATGGTTTTGAGACGGTGGATGGAGGACATGGTATCGGTAATGGGCGTTTTCCCAGTGGTAAACTGTTGGGGCTGATTGCTGCCATAGTGGTGCTTTTGGCTCTGGGATGGAATTCGACCTATCAGATCAGAGAGCAGGAACAGGCGGTGTTAATTACTTTAGGCAGGGCACAGGCAGTGACTACGCCCGGTCTACATTTTAAAATACCGTTTATCCAACAGGTGAGGAAGGTCAACACGACGATTCAAGGTTTATCCATTGGTTATGATAGCAGCACTTATGAGTCGATTACCTCTGACTCACTGATGATTACCTCGGATTATAATTTTGTAAATGTAGATTTCTATGTGGAGTATCGTTACAGTGATCCGGTAAAAGCAGTATATGCCTCCCAAAATCCGGTGGAAATACTGAAAAACATCAGTCAAAGCTGTATTCGTACCGTTATCGGAAGCTATCCGGTAGATGAGGTTTTGACTACCGGAAAGAACGAGATTCAGGCAGCTATCAGGGAAATGATTGTGGATAGACTGGAGGAGCAGGATATCGGTGTTCAGTTGGTTAATATCACAATTCAGGACTCCGAGCCCCCTACTACAGAGGTTATGGAAGCCTTCAAGGAAGTAGAAACCGCAAAGCAAGGTAAGGAGACTGCTTTAAACAATGCCAATAAATATCGTAATGAGCAGTTGCCGAAAGCACAGGCACAGGCGGACGGTATTATTAAGGACGCCGAGGCTGCCAAGACCGAGCGTATCAATGAAGCGACAGCCCAGGTGGCACGTTTCAATGCAATGTATGAGGAATATATCAAGAACCCTAATGTGACGAAACAGCGAATGTTCTATGAGGCGATGGAAGAAGTGCTGCCTGATTTGAAGGTGGTGATTGAGAGCCCTGACGGGAATATGCAGACAATCTATCCCCTGGAATCCTTTGTTGGCACAGGCAGTACAGAAAAACGTTCGGCAATCAATTAATTTATTAAATAAAGAAATCGGGAAAGGAAAGGGAATAAATATGAAGAAAGCGAAAAGAGTATCGATTTTTGTGTTGATTGTTGCAGCTTTGATAATAGGTGCCTCCAGTATTGTTATTACACAAGAAAATGAGTATAGTCTCATTCGGCAGTTTGGTAGAGTAGATCATGTGGTGGACAGCGCTGGAATCAGCTTTAAGGTGCCCTTTGTGCAGAGTGTGGATACATTACCGAAGGAAACATTATTGTATGATCTGGCATCCTCGGATGTAATCACCAGTGACAAAAAAACCATGATTTGCGACAGCTATGTGCTTTGGCATATTACAGACCCCTTGCGTTTTGCGCAGACTTTGAATTCGTCTATCTCCAATGCAGAGACCAGACTGGATACAATTATTTACAACTCCACCAAGAATATTATAAGTAGTACCTCCCAGGAAGATGTAATTTCAGGACGTAATGGGACGCTTTCGGCAGCTATCATCAATAATATTGGTGGTTCACTGAATCAATATGGTATTGAACTATTGTCTTTTGAAATCAAGCAGTTGGATCTGCCCAATGATAATAAGGCGGCTGTATATGAGCGTATGATTTCCGAGCGCGACAACATTGCAGCGACCTATACGGCGGAGGGTAGCTCCGAGGCGCAGATGATTCGCAATACCACGGATAAAGAAGTGACAGTGATGCTTTCTGAGGCTGAGAAAGAGGCAGAGATTCTGATTGCAGAGGGTGAGGCTGAATATATGAAGATTCTGTCCGAAGCATACGCGGATGAGTCGAAGCAGGATTTCTATTCTTTTGTGAGAGGTCTGGATGCACTGAAGCGCTCTATGGTGGGCAACAATAAGACAGTGCTCCTCTCTCCCGATTCTCCCATTGCTGAGATTTTCTACGGACGATAAGGAGATTGTAAGGATGACCGGAAGAAGGATGTTGGCGCTGTTGTGTGTGGCAGCTATCGGAATCAGTGGTTGTGGACAGATAGAGTCCGGGCGGGCAGATGCCCTCCCGGACGAAACTGTTGTCTTGGATAAGGTGGCGGAGATACCGATGGCAGATGCGACCACAGATGCAACTACAGATGTTACCACTGATGCAACCACAGATACAACGACAGATGTAACTGAAACAATCTCCAAGCCCGCCAGTGTTACACTGATTATGGTGGGGGATGTGCTGCTTCATACACCAGTGGAGGAGAGTTCGCACAGAGAGGACGGCAGCTATAACTATGATGCGTTGTTTGCACATACAAGGGAGCGTATTGAAGCGGCAGATCTTGCCTTAGTCAATCAAGAGGTTATTATCGGCGGAGAGGAGCTTGGCATCACAGGATATCCCAGTTTTAATGCGGCTTTTAGTCTGTGTGATGCGTTGGTGGACACCGGGTTTGATGTTATCTGTCATGCTACCAATCATGCGTTGGACAAAGGGAAAAAGGGTGTGGTGGCATGTAGTGAGTATTGGGAGGAGCACTATCCGGATATCACGGTGTTGGGTATCCATTCTCAGGAGTCAACTTCCACTGCCTATGGTGCGGAGCCCTTTTTATATACTGTGAAGGGGGAGGATGGCGATGCACTCACCATCGCAATTTTGAATTATACTTATGGAACCAATGGAATAGCACTTCCCGCAGATATGCCCTATGCAGTGGATCTGTTGGAGGAAGAGAGGGTGATTGCGGATATTCAGGCGGCGGAAAGCAAGGCTGATTTTACTGTTTGTTGTCCTCATTGGGGAACGGAGTACCGTCTGACGCCGGACGCCTATCAGGAGAAATGGACGCAGATTTTTCTGGAAAATGGAGTGGATCTGGTGCTGGGAACCCATCCTCATGTGATCGAGCCCATCGAATGGGTTCAGGATGGGGAAAGCGGACAAGAGATGTTGGTCTATTATTCTCTGGGCAATTTTGTGAATTGGACATCCGGTACTGGGGAGGGTGTGGCTAACCGTATGGTGGGCGGCATGGCGGAAGTGACCATCACCAAAGATGAGACGGGAAAGGCATGTATCAGTGACTTTGGCGTGGAGGCGCTGGTGACTCATGTGGAGCCGGGAAGGGACGGTGTGACAACGTTCTTTTTGACGGATTATCCCCGAAAAATGGCAGAGGATAATGCTATCATTGCCCAGGATGCGGCATTTTCAAGGGATTACTGCGAAGAACTGTGTGATAAAGTGTGGGGAGATATTTGGAGAAAATGATGTGAGGAAGCTTTCCTTATTGACACAGAATTTGAGAAAATAATATAATGATTGTGTTATTTATGGTCAAAGGAAACTGCCAAGGCTGCAAGGGATAGCAGGTATGAAAGCGACATGGGAAAAGAGGGCACAGGGATGGATATAAAATATGTCAAGAAAAGAATATTTGATATCATACAGATTGGTACACAGGTGGATATACCAAGCACGATATTTGATATTTTTATATCTTGTATGATATTGCTTAGTATTGTGGTGACTTTTCTGCAGACCTTCGATGAATTGTCGAGTTATCGCTCTCTTTTGAATCATATTGAGTTCTTTACGATTGTTGTTTTTATTGTTGAGTATGCTCTGCGTCTATATACCAGTGATTTGTTGTATCCCGGGAAAGAGAAAGCAGTGGCGTTGGCATCCTTTGTTTTTTCTTTTTATGGTCTGATAGACTTGTTGACGATTCTTTCTTATTTCTCCGTGCTGTTTGCCGATGGAATCGTGGCGTTGCGTATCATACGCGTGGTCCGTATCATGCGTCTGTTTAAAGTAAATCAGGGCTTTGATGCGTTTAATGTGGTGGCAGAGGTTATCCTGGAGAAAAAAGATCAGATTATTTTTTCCATGTTTATGATTGCCACGTTGATGTTGGCGGCTTCGCTGTGCATGTACAGCCTGGAGCATGACGCACAGCCGGATAAGTTCAACAATGCCTTTTCGGGTATCTGGTGGGCGATGTCAACGTTGTTGACGGTGGGTTATGGCGATATTTATCCGGTTACTTTAGGTGGACGGATTGCGGCGATTTTTATTGCGCTTTTGGGGGTCTGTGCGGTAGCTATCCCTACTGGTGTAATCAGCGCGGGATTTGTGGAATACTATACAAGGCTGAATCGAAGTGGGCGGCAGATTGAATTGGCGAAGGATATCGGGGAGATGGTCAGTGAACAGGCTGCGGAGATGGGTTTGGATGAGCAAACCTATGTGGAGCGGTTGGTTTTGCAGCGGGACTGGGAACGGAAGGCTGTGAAGAGAGAAGAGGAAAATATTGTTTCATAAAAAAATCGCCTTTGTAGATCATGTTGATCCTGAAAGGCGATTTTTATGTGTCAAAATAAATGGTTATTCTACATCCTGCAGAGCATCAAAGTCCTCTTCGCCGGTACGAATTTTTACTACCTTATCAACATTGTAAACGAAGATCTTGCCATCACCGATATGTCCGGTGTAAAGTGTCTTTTTGGCTGCTGTGATGACATCTGCCACGGGAATCTTGCTGACGACGACTTCAATTTTTACTTTAGGCAGCAGAGTCGCATCCATCTCCACACCACGATACTTCTCTCCGGCGCCTCTCTGAATACCACATCCCATTACCTGTGTCATGGTCATACCGGTGACACCCAGTTCGTTCAGAGCTTTTCTGAGCTTCTCATATCTGGAGAGCTTGGTGACAATGACTACTTTATAGATACCGCTTGCAGTCACCGGTGTGCTGACTACCTGTACGGCTGCGTCTCTTTGCGCCGGGGAAGCCTCCTGATATTCGGATACACCCAGGTCTGTATTTTCGTTTTCGTCCATCAGCATGGTGTTGGAGATATCCATCAAACTGAAACCTGCATAAGCAGAAGGCAGACCGTGCTCTGTAGCATCCAGACCGGTGATTTCCTCCTCCTCTGTTACGCGGAGTCCGAAGATTGCCTTAATCAGTATAAAGGTAAGGGTAATGGTCACTGCGGTCCATGCGGCTACACTTACAAAACCTATGAGCTGTAGACCCAACTGATGGAAACCACCGCCGTAGAATAGACCAATGACACTGTCGTTGCCGGGAACGGTTGTGGTCGCAAACAGACCGGTTGCAATCGTACCCCAGATACCATTCATGCAGTGAACAGCAACGGCACCCACCGGGTCGTCAATATGTAGTTTGTAATCCAGCAACCAAACGCCAAATACCACCAACAGACCGGCAACGGCACCGATTACAATAGCTCCGAAAGCGTCTGTTACATCGCAAGGAGCGGTGATTGCCACTAGACCGGCAAGGGATGCGTTCAGACACATGGACACATCAGGTTTGCCATATTTAATCCAGGTAAAAATCATACATACGACTGTTGCGATTGCAGGGGCAATCGTAGTGGTTACGAAGATGGAAGCCAACTGATCCATGCTGGTTGCAGCGGCACCGTTAAAGCCATACCAACCTAACCACAGGATGAATACACCCAATGCACCGATGGGAAGGTTGTGTCCGGGGAAGGCATTTACTTTAGTGATATTGCCATCCTTATCCCTGGTAAACTTACCGATTCGGGGACCTACCATTTTTGCACCGATCAACGCGGAGATACCGCCTACCATGTGGATGGCACAGGAGCCTGCAAAGTCATGGAAGCCAATCTGGGAGAGCCAACCGCCGCCCCAGATCCAGTGCGCCTCAATGGGGTAGATCAAAGCAGATATAATACCGGAGTACACGCAGTAGGAGAGGAACTTGGTTCTCTCTGCCATGGCTCCGGATACGATAGTCGCTGTGGTCGCACAGAACACCAGGTTGAATACGAAGCTGGACCAGTCGAAGCTGCCATAGCTTGTGAAAATATCAAAGCCGGGTTTTCCGATTAGTCCTATCAGATCTTCTCCCAGTAGCAGTCCGAATCCAATCAGGATGAACACTACTGTGCCGATACAAAAGTCCATCAGGTTTTTCATCAGGATGTTACCTGCATTTTTGGCTCTGGTAAAACCGGTCTCCACCATTGCGAAGCCAGCCTGCATCCAGAACACCAAGGCTGCGCCTGCCAGGAACCAGACGCCAAATACTAAGCTTGATACTTCTTCCATAATATCCTCCATTCCGCCGTGTAAACGGCAATAAAATTAGCGATACAACAGGATAGATATATGCCCCATCGCATCGCTTGTTTTCCTTTCGCTCTTTGCATTGACTTTGCTCAGCCGCGAAAAAAGGCGCTACGGATAAACCATAGCGCCTTTGCTTGATGAATTGGAGTATAGCACTTGAATTTGTGAATGTCAACTCCTAAATTTATAAGATTGTTCATTTCGTGCATGAAACGCCTGATTCCGAGCAAAAATGTTATGATAGATAATGCGTTTTTCTATACATTAGTGGTATAATGTAATCAGCACAAAGAACAAACTAAAATGGGAGGTATGGGATGAAGCAATACGATGTGATTGTAATTGGGGCGGGAGTCATCGGTTGTGCCATCGCAAGAGAACTATCGCGCAGAGAGCGTCGGATCGCAGTGCTCGAGCGGGCTTCCGATATTTGTGAGGGAACATCCAAGGCGAACAGTGGTATTGTACATGCCGGGCATGATGCCATGCCGGGCACAATGAAGGCACGCATGAATGTTCTTGGTAATGCACGGATGGAAACACTTTCCAAGGAATTGGATTTTCCATTTCGGCGAAATGGCTCGTTGGTGATTATGTTTGAGCAGGAAGACATCCTTAAGCTGGAGGAGTTGAAGGCGAGGGGAGAAGCCAATGGCGTGCAGGGGTTGGAGCTTCTTACTCCCCGGCAGGTGTGGGAAAGGGAGCCGAATATCTCCAGAGAGATTGCCGGTGCGCTGTACGCACCGACGGGTGGCATTGTCTGCACATTTGGTCTTACTATCGCCCTGGCGGAAAATGCAGTGGTGAATGGAGTGGATTTTTTCTTAAATCACGAGGTTACAGAGATTATTCCTCCTGCAAAAGGGGCGGGTTCTATAGCTATTGGCGGCTACCGTGTTACGGCTGCAGGTACACAGTTTGAGGCGCCTGTTGTGATTAATGCTGCGGGCGTCTGCGCGGATCTGATTCACAACATGGTAAGCGAGCGGAAGATTAAGATTGTGCCCAGACGGGGCGAATACCGTCTGATGGATAAAAATAGCGGCAGTATGGTAGACTCCACGATTTTTCAACTTCCTTCAAGACTGGGCAAGGGTATCCTGGTGACGCCCACGGTACATGGCAATCTGTTGGTGGGTCCTACGGCGGAAGATATTCCGGACAAAGAGGATGTAGCAACCACCGCGGAGGGGGTTCGCAAGGTGATGGAGATGGGAGCAAAAAGTGTGCCTAATCTTGACGGCAGACAGACCATTACCTCATTTGCGGGGCTGCGGGCACATTTGGTGACGGAAGAAAGCAAAGGGAGCGATTTCCTCATAGAGGAAGTGGCGGATGCCAAAGGATTCTTCGACGTGGCGGGTATCGAATCTCCGGGGCTGACGGCGGCACCTGCCATTGGTGAGTATGTGGCAGAGCTGGTGAATCGTGCTTATCCGGCACCGGAGAAAGCGGACTTTGTCAGTGTCAGAAAAGGTATTCCCAGCATGGCGAATGCTACAGACGAGCAGAGGAGAATCTTAATTTCCAAGAATCCATCATATGCCAATGTCATATGCCGCTGTGAGCTGGTGACGGAAGGGGAGATTGTGGAGGCTATTCACAGACCTTTAGGTGCCACTACGCTGGATGGGGTGAAGCGACGTACCAGAGCTGGCATGGGAAGATGCCAGTCGGGTTTCTGTTCTCCCAAAGTGGTGGACATTCTGGCAAGGGAGCTTGATGTTGACAAAAGTGTCATAACTAAAAATGGTACATACAAAGGAAATCAAAATTCTAATATACTTACAGGATATACCAAAGGTTGGCAGCCAAAAGGGGAAGACAATGGAAAGGATGTGCTCAAATCATCCGAAAAGGAGGTTGATTATGAGTAGACGGAGAGAAGATATTGTAATTATCGGTGGGGGACCGGCAGGCTTGGCAGCGGCATTGGCGGCAAGAGAAG
The DNA here is from genome assembly GCA_017478245.1 of Lachnospiraceae bacterium. Taxonomy (GTDB): domain Bacteria; phylum Bacillota; class Clostridia; order Lachnospirales; family Lachnospiraceae; genus Acetatifactor. Next base: position 41,562 of record JAFVDW010000094.1, on the reverse strand, counting down.
CGGGTATCAGGAAGGTGCTGATTCTGGAGCGGGACAAGGAGCTTGGAGGTATTTTGAATCAGTGTATTCACAATGGTTTTGGTCTGCATACTTTCAAGGAGGAACTTACCGGTCCCGAATATGCCGAAAAGTATATTCAGATGGTGCTTGAGCAACAGATACCTTATATGACAAATGCTATGGTGACGGGAATTGAAGTATTGGAGAATAATGACAAATGTGTCACAGCCATGAATAAAGAGGATAGACTGGTGGAAATCACTGCAAAAGCTGTGATATTGGCGATGGGTTGCAGAGAGCGTCCCAGAGGTGCTTTGAATATTCCGGGCACTCGTCCGGCAGGAATCTACAGTGCAGGAACGGCACAGTATTATGTGAACATGGAAGGGCGTATGCCCGGCAAAGAGGTGGTGATTCTGGGCTCCGGAGATATCGGACTGATTATGGCAAGGCGAATGGTGCTGGAGGGGGCAAAGGTGCATTGTGTGGCGGAGCTGAGACCCTACAGTGGAGGACTGAAGCGAAACATTGTGCAATGTCTGGAGGATTTTGATATCCCATTGTATTTAAGTACCACCGTGTCCGAGATTCATGGCAAGGAGCGCGTGGAGGCGGTGACCCTGACGAGGGTAGACGAGCATGGTGTGCCTATTTCCGGATCGGAGTGGAGGGTGCCCTGTGATACACTGCTGTTATCCTGTGGACTGATTCCGGAAAATGAGCTGACCATAGGACTGGGGGCGCAGATGGATGCCAAGACGGGTGGTCCGGTGGTGTCGGAACATTTGGAATGTAGTGTACCCGGCGTATTTGCCTGCGGAAATGTGCTCCATGTACATGAGTTGGTGGATCATGTTTCCGCGGAGGCAGAGAAAGCAGGTCGCTTTGCATCGGAATATGTATTGGCATCGGAAAGCAAGACATGTAAGTCGGAGGTTGCAGATGCGTCAGAGAGACGAGAGGAGGGATGGGAATGAGCACAGAAGTAAAATTAACCTGTATCACCTGCCCGGTAGGCTGTGCTCTCACGGTGCGGTTGGACGATGCCGGTGAGACGACGGTTACCGGCAATAAATGCCCCAGAGGTGCAGTCTATGGTACAAAAGAAGTGACCAACCCTACTCGTGTCGTCACCAGCACCGTGAGGGTGGCAGGCGGAACAGATCAGGTCGTCAGCGTCAAGACTGCCACGGATATTCCCAAGGGAAAAATTACAGATTGCATGCGGGCTCTGGAGCAGGTAGAGGTACAGCTTCCTGTTCACATTGGTGATATCATTGTGGAGAACATAGCTGACACAGGTGTGGACATTGTAGCTACACGCTCGTTAAGGTGATAAGAAGCCGCGCAGATTTGTGCTAACGCCTAAAATACATGTAAGTAGAAAGGAATGAATGGTCTTATGGAAAAATATATCATGGCATTAGATCAGGGAACCACCAGTTCTCGTTGTATCCTTTTTGATCATGCGGGCAATATATGCTCCATGGCGCAGAAGGAATTTACACAGATTTATCCCAAGCCCGGTTGGGTGGAGCACAACCCTATGGAGATTTGGTCCTCACAGTTGGCTGTAGCCACGGAATGTATGGCTATACTGGGCGTGGAGGCAGAACAGATAGACGGTATCGGTATCACCAATCAGCGTGAGACCACCATTGTCTGGGATAAAACCACAGGGGAGCCGGTGTACAATGCCATTGTCTGGCAGTGTCGTCGTACTGCAGATATGATTGATGCGCTTACAGAGGATGGCTTTGATGAGATTATTCGTCGCAAGACAGGACTGATTCCGGACGCCTATTTTAGTGCATCCAAGATTGCTTGGATTTTGCAAAATGTACCCGGTGCAAGAGAGCGCGCCGACAGAGGGGAGTTGCTGTTTGGTACTGTAGATAGCTGGCTGATCTGGAATCTGACAAAAGGTGCAGTGCATGTGACGGATTATACCAATGCCTCCCGTACTATGTTGTTTGATATTCACAGATTGTGCTGGGACGAGGAGATTCTGGAACGCTTTAAAATTCCGGCTTCCATGTTGCCTGCGGTGCAGCCGTCCAGTTGTGTATTCGGACACACTGATCATGCGGTGCTTGGAGGTGTGATTCCCATTGCGGGTGTGGCAGGAGACCAACAGGCGGCGCTCTTCGGACAGTGCTGCTTCACAGAGGGGGATGTAAAAAATACATATGGAACCGGTTGTTTTCTGTTGATGAATACAGGAGAGAAAGCCATTGCCTCCCAGTCAGGACTGCTGACTACCATTGCAGCAAGTACTGCGGAAAGAGTGGAGTATGCTCTGGAGGGCAGCGTATTCGTGGCAGGAGCAGCAATCCAATGGCTGCGGGATGGCATGCGCATGTTGAAATCTGCCGGTCAGTCCCAGGAGTATGCTACGGCAGTGGAAGATACAGCAGGCGTCTATATTGTGCCCGCCTTTGCAGGGATGGGTGCACCCTACTGGGATCAATATGCCAGAGGAACGGTGGTGGGCATCACCAGAGGCTGCACCAAGGAGCATTTTATCCGGGCAACCTTGGAGTCCATTGCTTATCAGACGTTGGATGTACTCAGAGCCATGGAGCAGGACAGTGGCTTGACTTTAAAAAGTATCAAGGTGGACGGCGGTGCCAGTGCCAATGATTTTCTGGTGCAATTTCAGTCAGATATCCTGGACTGTGCGGTACAGCGTCCCCGGTGCATTGAAACCACTGCGTTGGGAGCTGCCTACCTTGCCGGACTTGCCACCGGTTATTGGGAGAGTAGGGAGCAGATTCGGGAAAACTGGCAGATGCAGGCACAGTTTCAGCCTACAATGGAGCAGTCTAAGAGGGAGTTATTGCTGAAAGGTTGGCGCAGGGCGGTCAAATGTGCACTGCTCTGGGCAGACCAGTGTGAATAGATTCTCTATAGTACCAAAGGATGCTGCTTAAGAGGTTTGAAAGATAAATTTTTCTTGTAAAGTTATACGAATATGTTAGAATACTATAAGAAAAATCCCTTTTTACATTTGTGTTGCCAGTATGACAAATCAGGATTTATATGTGTAGGAGGTTTGACTATGGAAACGGATTCAGAAATAAGCATAGAATTACAAGACTCCGAATGGCCTTTTACTTATACTGACCATGACAGACAAATTGTCAGAGCAATCGTTTTTGATGAAGATGGATATTACTATTTTGTCAGAGCTATGCGTGATGATGATTTCGGAAAGGCAGAAATTATTGAGACCTCCGGGGGCGGAGTTGAAAACGGCGAAGATTTAATCAAAGCAATTAAAAGAGAACTGAAAGAAGAACTTGGCGTAGAAGTAGATATCATTTGCAGAATTGGAGTTGTAAGTGATTATTACAATCTGATACATAGGCATAACATCAATAATTATTATCTATGTAAAATCAGTTCTTTCGGTAATAAGCATTTGACTAAGGATGAGGTGGAATGTTTCCATTTATCCACATTGAAAATGAATTATGATGCGGCTGTAAAGGAGTACAACAGATGCTCAAACACAAAATTAGGAAGACTTATTGCAAATAGAGAACTGCCAATATTGAAACAGGCAAAAGAGCTTATAGCTGAAGTAACAAAACAATAAATTCGGTTTTGTATAGCAGAAACACATTTGTAAAATGAGGGTAAGAAAATAAACGTGCTGTAACCCGGATCTGATCGGTTGAGACAGGTTGACTTTACCTATTAAAACAGCGCAGAAATGAGGAAAAAGATGTTAGTACAGAAATATAAGGATATGCTGTCGGGAAAATCGGTGATTCGTCAGCTTTCAGAATTTGCCACTGCCAGAGGACAGGAGATCGGCTATGAGAATGTATTTGATTATAGTCTGGGCAACCCCTCCGTGCCGGTGCCTCAGGAATTTACAGATCGGATGATTCATATGCTGGCAACCAGGGAGCCCTTGGAGCTCCACGGATACAGCCCCAGTCTGGGCATCACTTCCGTGAGAGAGGCGATTGCGGCCTCTCTGGAGAGCCGTTTTGGAATTCCTTATCGCAAGGAGCATATTTTTATGGCATCCGGTGCTGCGGGTGCGCTTGCTCATGCGTTTCGTCTGGTGACGGAGCCTGGAGATGAGATACTGACCTTTGCGCCGTTTTTTCCGGAGTATCATCCCTATGTGGATCTCACTGGTGCGGTGCTGAAGGTAGTGCCCCCCAATCTGGAGAATTTCCAGATTAATTTCGACGCATTTGAAGAGATGCTGAATCCCAAGGTGATGGCAGTGCTTATCAATACACCCAACAATCCCAGTGGTATTGTATATTCCACAGAGACCGTGCAGAGGCTGGCAGACACGCTACGCCGCAAACAGGAGGAGTATGGACATGCAATTTATCTGATCTCGGATGAACCCTATCGTGAGATTGTGTTTGAGGGAGTGGATGCACCTTGTGTATCTGCCTTCTATGACAATACCATTATGTGCTATTCCTTCTCAAAGTCTCTTTCCCTGCCGGGAGAGCGCATCGGATATGTGGCAATCAATCCGGCATGTCCTGATGCGGAGGATATGGTGTATATGTGCGGTCAGATTTCCCGTGGTATAGGACATAACTGTCCCCCTTCCATTATTCAGCTTGCCGTCTCACAGGTGCTTGATAAGACAGCAGATTTAAGTGTTTATGAAACCAATATGAACTTATTATACAACGAATTGACTTCCCTCGGATTCACCTGTGTCAAACCGGGCGGAACCTTCTACATCTTCCCCAAAGCCTTGGAGGACGATGCGAAGATATTCAGCCAGAAGGCACTGAAATATGACCTTATCCTTGTACCCGGAGATACCTTTGGCGCCCCCGGCTACTTCCGTATGGCATACTGCATTGATACAGAGAAAGTACAACGCTCTCTGGAAGCCCTTAGAAAATTCGTGAATGAAGAATATGGTACACACTGAGCCAAGCCAGTATTCTGAGAAGCTGATTGACTGGAAAAAGCGCTCGCAGAGAGCCTTTTCCAGTCAATCGGGCTTCTCAGAATAATGATTTGGCGAAGCCAAATCATCGAGGAAATCTATGATTTCCGAGACTGGCGTGAAGAAGGTCATCGAGGAAATCTGTGATTTCCGAGACTGGCGAGAAGAGAATACCTAAATAAATTTTAAGGCATTTGCGAAACTCCTATAATTGTTCACGAAATTGTGCAAATCGTACAATTCCATAGCAGACACGCTTTCGCTCCGACCTCTCCGTAGCGGCACATAAGGCGCCTGGCACTTACAGTGCCGTAGTACGCCACCTAAGTGCCGACGGCTCGCTAGGGTCTGCGTATGGAAATGTACGTCTTGCACAATCGCCGCAACATCTGAAGGGAGTTTCGCAATCCCTTAAAATAAAATTTTTAGAAAGAGGTGGTAACTATGGTAAATGCCGGATTAGTCTTAGAAGGCGGCGGAATGAAAGGCATCTACACTGCAGGCGTGTTAGAGTATTTTCTGGAAAAAGATTTATTTTTTTCTCATATATATGGAGTGTCCGCAGGTGCATGCCATATGTGCAGCTATCTGTCCAAACAAAAAGAGAGAGCTTATGACATTGCGGTGGATTATCTGGATTCTCAATATTATTGCGGATTGAAAAGTCTGGCGACGACAGGCGATCTGTTCAATGTGGACATGTGCTACCATCTGATACCGGACTACCTCTATCCTTACGATTATGAGACCTACAAGCAATATCCGGGCAAGGCTTATGCGGTGGTGACTAATATCCGAACCGGAAAGCCTGAATACTTAAGAGTGCAGGATATGAAAAAAGAGATTGATGCGATCAGGGCGTCTGCCTCCCTGCCGTTGGTATCCAGAAATGTGAAGATTGGTGGAAAGCTTTATCTGGATGGAGGAATCAGCGATGCAATTCCGTTGAAAAAATCAATTTTGGACGGCAATGCAAAAAATGTTGTCATCATGACGAAGGAGATCGGTTACGAAAGAAAACCGGTGTCTTCACAACAATTAGCACTCATAAAAGCCAGATACCGAAAATATCCTAAAGTATACGAACTCATGGCAACCAGACATGACCGCTACAATGAAGACTTGCGGTTCATCGAGAGACAACAGAAAAACGGTCAGGCATTTGTCATCCGTCCCAAGCACCCCAGTGAAGTGGGGCGTATTGAGAAGGACAGGGAGAAGATGACAGCTCTGTATAAAGAAGGCTATCAGGATGCGGCAGATTGCTATGAAGAACTGCTGCAATACCTTGGAACGGATAAAAGAGAGACAGGAGTATAAAAATGTTAGAAATTATCAAAGCGATTATTTACGGTATTGTGGAAGGAATCACAGAATGGCTTCCCATCAGCAGCACAGGGCATTTGATTCTGGTGGAAAAGCTGATTCCGTTTAACGGTACCAGTGAGGGCTTTTTTGACATGTTTGATGTGGTGATTCAGTTGGGCGCCATCCTGGCGGTGGTTGTGCTATTCTGGAATCAGATATGGCCCTTTGCATTGACCGAAAAAGAGCGAGAGGGCAAAAGCGGTGCAGCGGCATTCATTAAGATGGATATCATGACGCTCTGGTTTAAAATCCTGGTATCCTGTGTGCCGGCAGCGATTGTAGGTGTGCTTTTTGATGAAGTTTTTGAGAGATTGTTTTACAATCCCGTTTGTATTGCACTGGCATTGATTATATTTGGTATTGCTTTTATTGCCGTGGAAAATTGGAATAAGGGCAGAAAGCCGAAGGTACGCAGGCTGTCGGAAATTACTTATCAGACTGCCGTTATCATCGGTCTGTTTCAGTTAATCGCAGCCATTTTTCCGGGTACTTCCCGTTCAGGCGCGACCATAGTGGGGGCATTGCTGATCGGTGTGTCAAGAAAGGTGGCTGCGGAGTATACCTTCTTTTTGGCAATCCCGGTTATGTTTGGAGCCAGTCTTTTAAAAATTGTGAAATTCGGTTTCAATTTTACTGGATTGGAAATGGCAGTTTTGCTTGTGGGAACCGTGGTTGCGTTTTTGGTATCCTTGTTCGTCCTGCGGTTTTTGATGTCCTATATCAAAAAGCATGATTTCAAGGCTTTCGGCTGGTATCGCATTGGGTTGGGGATTGTGGTGCTCCTATATTTTGGGCTGATAGCGCAATAAGTATTTCCTGTAATAGCATGCAACAAGTATATTTTCAAGCTGTTTTTGGCAAAATAAACGAGAGAATATGTATAAATATTCCATTTTTTTGGCATATTTAAGTTGACAAGAGCGTGAGAATGCGCTAAACTATGGGCTGTCAGGTATAAAACCTGTGAGGAGTCGATAACATGTAGCAATAAGCTACGGGTATATTATTTTTTCAATACTGAAGGGAGAGGTCAGCATTATGGCAGCAACTAAGAAAACAACTACTGCAGCTGAGAAGAAAGTAGAGGCTGCAAAGGTAGAGGCACCCAAGGCAGCAGAGGAAGCTGTAAAGGCAGCAGTCAAGGAAGCAGTTAAGGAAGAAGCACCTAAGGCAGCAAAGACAGTTAAGAAGGCAGAGCCCGCTAAGAAAGAGACTAAGAAGGCAGAGCCCGCTAAGAAAGAGACTAAGAAAGCAGAGCCCGCTAAGAAGGCTACTGGTAAGAGAGGACCTGCTAAGAAGGCAGATTTGAAGGCAGAGATTCAGGTTCAGTTCGGCGGAAAGTCTTATACACAGGAAGATCTGGTTCAGATTGCAAAGGATGTATGGAAGTATGATTTGAAGCAGAAGGCTAATGATCTGCAGACCATCGAGTTGTATGTAAAGCCTGAAGAGGGTGTTGCATACTATGTAATGAACACTGAGTTCACTGGAAGCTTTGCTATCTAATTTGAATATCAGAAAAGTGTTTGAATACTATAACAATCAAGAGGGCGTATGCGAAGTGCATGTGCCCTTTGTGTGTTATACGCATATAAATTATAAGATTTATAATTATTTTAGAAATATTTCAAACAAAATAGGTTGACAATAAATAAGAGGGGTGCTATCTTAGTTTCATAAGATGTTAGCACTCCTCTTGATTGAGTGCTAACAAATAAATATCAGGAAGCACAGGGAAGGGAGTGATGGAATGCAGTTGGATGATAGAAAGACCAAGATATTGCAGGCCATTATCCGCAACTACTTAGAGACGGGCGAGCCGGTAGGCAGCAGAACCATTTCCAAGTACACAGACCTGAACCTAAGCTCCGCAACTATTCGCAATGAGATGGCGGATTTGGAGGAACTGGGATATATTATACAGCCTCATACATCCGCGGGACGTATTCCCTCCGATAAGGGCTACAGGCTATATGTGGATGCCATGATGGAAGAGAAGGAACGGGAAGTCGTGGAGATGAAGGAGATGATGTTGGAGCGTCAGGATAAAATGGAGACCTTGTTAAAACAGGTAGTCAAGGTTCTGGCACAGAATACCCAGTATGCTTCCATGATTTCAGCTCCCCAGACCAGAGGAAACAAGGTGAAGTTCATACAGCTCTCTCGTGTGGATGCCAATCAGATACTGGCGGTCATTGTAGTGGAGGGCAATGTGATTAAGAATAATATCCTATCCGTGGATCAGGAGTTGGATGACGAGACATTGCTGAAGCTGAACATCCTTTTGAATACCCATCTGAATGGATTGAGTATGGAAGAGATTAATCTGGGTATGATTGCAGCGTTAAAGCAGCAGGCGGGGATTCACAGCGATATTGTCAGTGAAGTCATCGATGCGGTGGCAGAGGCGATTAAAGCGGATGAGGATCTGGAGATTTACACCAGCGGCGCCAACAATATTTTTAAGTATCCGGAGTTGGCAGATCACTCAAAAGCAAGCGAACTGATTAATACCTTTGAGGAGAAGCAACAGCTCACCGATTTGGTGATGGATACGTTGGCAGACAGTAACAACACAGGCATTCAGGTTTACATCGGCAATGAGACCCCGGTAGAAAGCATGAAGGACTGCAGTGTGGTGACTGCCACCTACGAATTGGGAGATGGGATGAAGGGTACAATCGGTATCATTGGTCCCAAGAGAATGGATTACGACAAGGTCATCGGAACACTGCGCACCCTGCAGAACCAGTTGGATGATCTATATCGAAATAGATAGGAGGAAAGGAAGGGTGAGCATGCAGGAAAAGGATATAGAAATCTTTGATGAGACTGTTTCCGATGCAGAGGAGGCTCTAGAGACATCTGCGGATGATACAGAGACGGCAGAGGATGTAACAGAGAATGGGGAGGATGAAGAGAATCGAGAGAGCGGAATAGAAGAGACAGAATCCGAGGATGCAGACGGAGCCGAAGACAAAGGTCCCAAAACCTGGGCAGAGAAAAAAGCTGCCAAGAAAGCTGCAAAGCAAGATAAGAAAGAGGAAGCCCTCAAGGAGCAGATAGACCAGCTAGAGGACAGAGTGAAACGCCAGATGGCAGAGTTCGAGAACTTCCGCAAGAGAACAGAGCGCGAAAAGCAGGCAATGTTTGAGACCGGAGCTAAGAGTGTGATTGAGAAGATACTGCCGGTGGTAGACAATTTTGAGAGAGGCTTGGCAACAGTAGGTGAAGACCAGGCGGAGGATCCTTTTGTAGACGGCATGAACCGCATTTATAAGCAGCTATTGACAGAGCTTGACAATATGGGAGTAAAGCCCATCGAAGCAGTGGGTTGTGAATTCAATCCGGATTTGCACAATGCTGTGATGCAGGTAGACAGTGAAGAGTACGAATCCGGCGTAATCGTGCAGGAGCTGCAAAAGGGATATACTTACCACGATTCCGTTGTAAGACATAGTATGGTAAGTGTTGCCGGCTAGCAAGAGTGGCGTTTTGCCTTGCTTGAGAATGCGCGTACATTCTCTTATGCGAGATAACAAGATAGACATCTAATTAAGAATAATCATGTAGGAGGAAAGAGATATGAGCAAGATTATTGGTATTGACTTAGGAACGACTAACAGTTGTGTAGCTGTTATGGAAGGTGGTAAGCCCACCGTTATCGCAAATACAGAGGGTGCAAGAACCACACCTTCCGTAGTGGCATTTACCAAGACCGGTGAGAGACTGGTCGGTGAGCCTGCAAAGCGTCAGGCAGTGACCAACGCAGAGAAGACCATTGCATCCATCAAGAGAGATATGGGTACAGACAACGGACGTACCATCGATGACAAGAAATATTCCCCGCAGCAGATTTCTGCTATGATTCTGCAGAAGCTGAAAGCAGATGCAGAAAGCTATTTGGGAGAGAAGGTTACAGAGGCAGTAATCACTGTTCCTGCGTACTTCAATGATGCACAGCGTCAGGCAACCAAGGATGCGGGCAAGATTGCGGGTCTGGATGTAAAGCGTATCATCAACGAGCCGACTGCAGCAGCACTTGCGTATGGTCTGGACAATGAGAAAGAGCAGAAAATCATGGTATACGACCTTGGTGGCGGTACCTTTGATGTATCCATCATTGAGATTGGTGACGGTGTCATCGAAGTATTGTCTACCAACGGTGATACCCATCTTGGCGGTGATGATTTCGATAACAAGATCATTCAGTGGATGATTGATGAGTTCAAAAAGGCAGAGGGTGTAGACTTATCCGGTGATAAGATGGCTATGCAGAGATTGAAGGAAGCTGCTGAGAAGGCTAAGAAAGAGCTGTCCAGTGCTATGACTACTAACATCAACCTTCCCTTCATTACAGCCACCGCAGAGGGTCCGAAGCATTTTGACATGAATCTGACTCGTGCACAGTTTGATGAGCTGACCCGTGATCTGGTAGACAGAACAGCAATTCCTGTACAGAACGCAATGAAGGATGCCGGTTTGACCAATGCAGACTTAGGTCAGGTGCTTTTGGTAGGTGGTTCCACCAGAATTCCTGCAGTGCAGGATAAAGTAAGACAGTTGACCGGCAAGGAGCCTTCCAAGTCTCTGAATCCGGATGAGTGTGTGGCAATCGGTGCATCTGTTCAGGGCGGCAAGCTTGCCGGTGATGCAGGCGCCGGCGACATCCTTCTGTTGGATGTAACTCCTCTGTCCCTGTCCATTGAGACCATGGGTGGTGTCGCAACCAGATTGATTGAGAGAAATACCACCATTCCTACCAAGAAGAGCCAGGTATTCTCTACCGCAGCGGACAATCAGACTGCTGTAGACATCAACGTTGTACAGGGCGAGAGACAGTTTGCGAGAGATTATAAGTCCCTTGGACAGTTCCGTCTGGACGGTATCCCTCCCGCACCCAGAGGAATCCCTCAGATCGAGGTTACCTTCGATATCGATGCTAACGGTATCGTGAATGTATCAGCTAAGGATCTGGGTACCGGTAAGGAGCAGCACATCACCATCACCGCAGGCTCCAATATGTCCGATGACGATATCGAGAGAGCAGTGAAGGAAGCTGCTGAGTTTGAGGCACAGGATAAGAAGAGAAAAGAAGCTGTAGAGGCTAGAAATGATGCAGACTCTTTTGTATTCCAGACCGAGAAGGCACTGAATGAAGTGGGTGACAAGATTGCAGACAGCGATAAGACCCAGGTGCAGGCTGACTTAGAGGCTGTAAAGGCTATCTTAGAGAGAACCAAGGATACGGAGATGAGCGACAGCGACTTAGACGAGTTGAAAGCTGCAAAGGAGAAATTGACAAACAGTGCCCAGTCTCTGTTTACCAAGATGTATGAGAACATGCAGCAGGCACAGGGTGGGGCAGGTCCCGACATGAGCGGCGCAGCAGATGCAGGCAGCTCTGCTCCGGATGATGACATCATTGATGGAGATTTCCGGGAGGTCTAAGTGCGAAAAGAACTTCCAGGGCGACCAGGTACGTCGCCCAAGAAATACTATGTTTCACGCTAAGTAGGATATAATTAAATGTGAGGGGATGGCTCTTTTGAGCCATTCTTCACGTTATGGAAAGTGGAGTGTATTATGGCTGAGCAGAAGAGAGACTACTATGAGGTTCTCGGTGTAGATAAAAATGCAGATGAAGCGGCGATCAAGAAGGCATATCGTGCACTTGCCAAGAAATATCATCCGGACATGAATCCCGGTGATGCCGAGGCGGAGAAGAAGTTTAAGGAGGCGTCCGAGGCGTATGCGGTTCTGAGTGATCCGGAGAAAAAGCGCCAGTATGATCAGTTCGGTCATGCGGCATTTGATGGCGGAGCAGGCGGAATGGGTGGCTTTGACTTTAGCGGAGCTGACTTCAGTGACATTTTTGGCGATATATTTGGTGATTTTTTTGGCGGGCGTACCAGAAGCAGTGCCCGTAACAATGGTCCCATGAAGGGAGCCAATATCCGCACCAGTGTGAGAATTACATTTGAGGAAGCTGTTTTTGGTTGTGAGAAAGAAATTGATCTGACAGTGAAGGAGACTTGTAAGACTTGTAACGGTAGCGGAGCAAAGCCGGGCACTAATCCTGAGACTTGTACCAAATGTGGTGGTAAAGGTCAGGTAGTGTTTACCCAGCAGTCCTTCTTCGGTACGGTACGCAATGTGCAGGCATGTCCTGATTGTCAGGGAACCGGAAAGGTTATTAAGGAGAAATGTCCGGACTGTCGAGGAACAGGCTACATTCCTATGAAAAAGCGTTACGCGGTAGATATCCCGGCAGGTATTGACAATGGTCAGTCCAAGCGTATGCCGGGCTTGGGTGAACCGGGCACTAACGGCGGTCCCAGAGGAGATGTTTTGGTGGAGGTGATTGTAGGTCGCCATCCTATCTTCCAGAGACAGGATTATAACATTTTCTCCACGGTGCCGGTATCCTTTGCGGTGGCTGCCCTCGGCGGAGAGATTATGATCGATACGGTAGATGGAAAGGTTATCTATGATGTAAAGGCAGGCACTCAGACCGATACCAAGGTTCGTTTGCGTGGCAAGGGTGTACCCACTTTGCGTAACAAAGAGGTACGCGGTGACCATTATGTGACGTTGGTTATTCAGACGCCTGATAAGCTGAGCAGTGAGGCGAAGGAGCTGCTTCGTCAATTTGATGCAGCGAGTGGAGATTCCCTAAATGCGGTGAAGAAAAACACGGAAGCTAAGGACAACGGAAGCACCAAGGATAATAAAGATTCCGGTAAGAAAAAGAAGTTCTGGAAATAAGAGCATAAGAGAAGTGCGGGATTTTGTAATTGCGAAATCCCGCACTTTTCTAACGTAACAATTCAAAAAGATCATATTCTTCGGTTCTGTATTTGTCGTAAATATCCTCGAAGGAATCTGTCAAATAGTGGTCTGAGGTATTAAATACATCCTGTTTGAGATAGAATACCACTTTGTTAATAAATGCTTCACGGCGAATCAAATCGGGTCTGCTTAAGAAGAAGGTTCCCAGTTTTCGATTTTCGGGAATTCGCGTGAGTCGTAAATTGCCGGCTTGTATTGCCTGTTTGTTCATAATATCCATGAGCTTATTCGTCAAGCGGGCAAAGGTTGGCCAGTTGCGGCGCAGCTTCCCTTCACGCTCAAGCTGCCTTGCATATTCCTCCAGCGGTGTGTCCTGAAAGATCGAGATAAGCGGTTGCGAACCCTTGAAAATCTCATATTCTCTGCTCCAGTCTTCGGGCACATCGTCAAATTCGATAGGCACATACTCCAGTGCGAATCTACGCTTGAAAGCATTGTCCAATACGAAAATATTCTCATCGGCAGTGTTCATAGTAGCAAGAATGCTTAAATTGGCAGGAAACCAAATCTTACCCTCCCGGAAGAGATTTTTAAGTCCCGGATCTCTGGAAAAATATGTTACAATACTGCTGTTTTGAATCGCATAAGCAGATTTACCGCTGGATTGTCTGTCCAGTAGCTGAAATAAATCTCCAAATATAGCCGGTGTATTGCCACGGTTAATTTCCTCAATTACCAGATAAAAGGTTTCGTAGGGATGCATAAAAGCATCCTTCAAAAGCAGAGTCAAAGGACCGGCTACAAAAACATAGTCTAATGGTCTGTCTGTGGTGGCGAGAGGTTTGATGCTGCCCACAAAATCCTCATAGCTATAGGTGGGATGAAAGATTAAACGTCTGCAATGACTGTCCCGTTCTTCCTGCTTGGGATAGATTTTTTCCAAAATCTGATTGACGGAATAGGACTTTCCGGTGCCGGGTGCTCCGTAATATATTTTTTGGATAGGAGTCATAGGGACTTCCGTATAACGGAAAGCCTCTTCCTCAGGCTCGGCTTCGTTTTCCTCCTCATCTCTAAGTCCACGTCTTTTGCGACTTTCATACAGACGCACAGGCTCTTCCGGTTTGACCGGTTGTGAGGCGGTCTTATCTGCGGGTGCAGAAGGCGAAGCGGTAGAACTATTCTGACTGCCCATGCCTAAGTGAAGCACTTCATGCGGATTCTTGTCAAACAGATGCGAATGATCCTGCGCAGGTGAGTAGGTATGCTGCGCCTGAGCTTCCATGGCAGCGGCCTGTGCTGCTGCCGCCGCTTCCTTCATCTCCTCGCCAACCTTGCGCGCAGCATTGTCATCGCGCCGCAGGAAAGCCTGATAGAGTTTTAGGGAGACGGAAAAGGTTCCGTTGGACTCTTTGTCTACCTGCTCGTAATCAAAAGAACCGACAATCTTGTCATATACTTCATCAAAATCATAAGCGGAATGAATTAAAAATAAATTACCTGCTATATACGGCTCAATTTTATAACAGGTGCGACGTAGCGCATGCGAATAAGAAATGATCATATTGTCTGTGTATAGGCGTACGCCCTCCTTGGTCTGCATGCCCGTCAGCCACTCTCTAAACTGTGGTTCCATATCCACATTTGCATTGTTATCTCTCATAAGATTTGGCCTCCAGATCGAATGTTTTTACTTCTCATATCTAGTATGCGATAAAATGACGAGACTTGCAAGAGTGATTTATTGTCTTTTGAGACCTTTTGCGGTATAATGTTTATCGTCTTGCATCGCTAGTGCGATGATTATACCGACTATATTGAAAAATGGAGAAAATGATATGAAGTGGATAAAGTTCAGAGTGAAGACAATCACAGATGCAGAGGATATTATCATCAGCACGCTTTACGACATTGGGTTGGAGGGGGCACAGATTGAGGACAAGATTCCTTTGACAGCGTTGGAAAAGGAGCAGATGTTTGTGGATATTCTTCCTGACGGACCGGAGGATGACGGAGTGGCATATCTGAGCTTTTTCGTGGAAGAAAAGGAGGATGGCAGTCTGGAAGTACAGGGTGAGGCTACAGATAAAGAAACAATTCTTGCAAACGTAAAGCAGGAGTTGGAGGAGCTTAGACAATTCATGGACATTGGCGAAGGAACGGTGGAAGTGGATGAGACGGAAGATCTTGACTGGATTAATAACTGGAAGCAGTATTTCCATCAGTTTTATATAGACGATGTGTTGGTGATTCCTTCCTGGGAGGAGATTCAGCCGGAGGATCAGGGCAAACAAGTGCTCCACATTGATCCCGGCACTGCTTTTGGAACAGGCATGCATGAGACCACACAGCTCTGTATTCGGCAGTTGCGTAAATTTATCACACCCGAAACCGAGTTGTTGGATGTGGGAACGGGAAGCGGTATTCTGGCGATTCTCTCTCTGATGTTTGGCGCGAAGCATGCAGTGGGAACGGATCTGGACATTTGCGCGGTGGAGGCTGTGGCAGAGAATTGCAAGGCAAACGGTATTGCACCTGAGCAGTTCGAAATGATGATTGGAAATATTATTACAGACCAAGAGATACAGGACAAGGTGGGATATGAGTGCTATGATATTGTGGTAGCTAATATTCTTGCGGATGTGCTTGTGCCTTTGACGCCGGTAATCCTTCACCAGTTAAAACCGGGTGGAATTTATATCACATCCGGCATTATAGACGATAAGGAGCAGACGGTAGTAGATGCAGTGCGGGAAGCAGGTCTGAACGTGTTGGAGGTGACCTACCAGGGAGAGTGGGTCAGCGTGACGGCACAGAAGAATGGATGAAAAACTGATATATATTCAAATAAGAGTGAATAGAAGTATGAGTTGGAGAGAAAGCTATGTATCAGTTTTTTGTTGAGCCGGGGCAGATTTGCCTGGAAGAAAAAACAGTGACCATCGTGGGAAGCGATGTCAATCATATCAGAAATGTACTTCGCATGAAGGTGGGCGAGGAAATTGCTGTAAGCAACGGACAGGATGGAAAAGAATATCGCTGTGGAATCCGTTCCTTTGCGGAAGACAGAGTAGAGTGTGAACTGCGTTTTGTCAAGGAGAATGCGGTGGAGCTTCCCGCGCAGATTACACTCTTTCAGGGATTGCCCAAGGGGGATAAGATGGAGCTCATCGTGCAGAAGGCGGTAGAGCTGGGAGCCGCAGAAATCGTTCCTGTGGCAACCAGGCGCTGCGTGGTAAAGCTGGATGACAAAAAGGCAAGGGCAAAGGTTGCCCGCTGGCAGCAGATTGCAGAGGCGGCAGCCAAACAGAGCAAGCGGGGAATCATTCCCCAAGTATCTCCGGTGAGAACCTTTGGTGAGGCGGTAAAGCTAGCAGCGGAGATGGATGTAGGGCTGATTCCTTATGAGTTGGCGGAGGATATGGAGCATACACGCAGGCTTTTGGGACAAGTGAGCCCCGGACAGCGGATTGCAATTTTTATCGGCCCGGAGGGCGGCTTTGAGGAGGCGGAGATTGCACTTGCACTGGAGTGTGGTGTGGAGCCGGTGACGTTGGGCAGAAGGATTCTGCGCACGGAGACAGCAGGACTTACAGTCCTTTCGTGGCTTGTGTATTTGTTGGAGGGAGTGCAGTCTGCGCCCTAGAAAGACGGACAGAAACCCTATAAACTGCATATATTCATTATAAATAGGTAATTTTGAGTTTCGCAAACACCTAAGTATTATAGGGGAAGTGAGGTAAATTTATGGAAGCGTATTTTGACAATTCTGCTACCACCAGAGTATTTCCCGAAGTGGCGGATTTGATGACGAAAATTATGTGCGAGGATTACGGCAATCCTTCCAGTTTGCATATGAAAGGCTTGCAGGCAGAGCAGTATCTGCGCTATGCAAAAGAAACTTTGGCGGGTATCCTGAAGGTCAGGGAGAGTGAGATTTTGTTCACTTCGGGAGGCACGGAATCCGATAATCTGGCACTGATAGGATGTGCTTTTGCTAACCGCAGGAGGGGCAACCACATTATCACTACCAGCATAGAACATCCCGCTATTTTGCAGACCTGTGGCTATCTGGAGAGTCAGGGATATCGGGTGACCTACTTGCCGGTGGACAATAACGGACAAATTCATTTGGAGGATCTGCAGCGTGCTATGACACAGGGGACGATTCTGGTGTCCATTATGCACACCAACAATGAGATTGGCTCCCTGCAGCCCATCGAGGAGGCGGGGGCATTAATCAAACGCATGAATCCGGGAACGCTGTTTCATGTGGATGCGGTGCAGGGCTTTGGTAAAGCCAGAATTTATCCGAAGCGTATGCATATTGATCTTATGTCCGTCAGTGGGCACAAGATTCATGGACCGAAGGGCGTAGGTTTTCTCTATGTGGGAGAGAAGGTGAAAATTCAGCCCATTTTATTTGGCGGCGGACAACAGCAGAATTTGCGTTCCGGCACAGAGAATGTTCCGGGTATTGTGGGACTGGCGAAGGCGGCGGAACTGCTATACAATCATCTGGATGAGGATGTGAGACATCTTTATGAGTGTAAAAGTCATTTTATTGAGGGAGTTGAACAGATTCCCGACGTACGGGTAAACGGCTTGCTGCCGGGGGCTCCTTATGGAGAAGGAACGGCGCCGCATGTGGTCAGTGTTTCTTTTAGAGGAGTGCGCAGTGAAGTGCTTTTACACGCGTTGGAAGAGCATGGGATTTATGTTTCGGCGGGCAGTGCCTGCTCGGCGAGAAAACCACAGCCCTCTGCAACGTTGCGTGCCATCGGAGTGGAGAGAGCCCTATTGGAATCCACCATCCGTTTTAGTTTCTCCATCTTTACCACAGTGGAAGAGATTGACTATGCACTGGAAGTAATGTATGATAAAATTCCGATGTTGAGAAAATACAGCAGACGCTAGCGACCTGACAGATAAGTTGACTGGCGACAAAATGAGGAGAGAATATGTTTAAAGCATTTTTGATTAAGTACGCCGAAATCGGCATTAAGGGAAAGAATCGTTATTTATTTGAGGACGCATTGATTCATCAGATGAAGTATGCGCTAAAGAAGTGTGAGGGAGAGTTTCTGATTTCCAAGACGCAGGGACGCATCTATGTGGATGCAAAGACAGAATTTGATTTTGAAGAGGTTGTGGAGCACTTAAAGAAAGTGTTTGGTATCTCCGGTATTTGCCCTGTGGTTTATGTGGAGGATGAGGGCTTTGAGAAGCTGTGTGATACCGTTGTGCAGTATATTGCAGATGTTTATCCCGACCGCAATAAAACGTTTAAGGTTCAGGCAAGACGTGCGCGCAAGAATTATCCGAAGGATTCTATGACGATCAACATGGACATGGGAGAGGCGATTTTAAAGGCGTATCCTGAGATGAAGGTGGATGTTCACGATCCGGATATTCTGTTAAATATTGAAGTGCGCGAGAAAATCTATATCTATTCCGAAATTATTCCGGGCCCAGGGGGAATGCCCGTCGGAACAGGCGGCAAGGCTATGCTGTTGCTCTCCGGCGGTATCGATTCCCCGGTGGCCGGTTACATGATAGCAAAGCGCGGTGTGAAGATTGATGCGGTATATTTTCATGCGCCGCCATATACCAGTGAGCGTGCCAAGCAGAAGGTGGTTGATCTGGCGAGAATCGTGTCCCGCTACACAGGCCCCATTTATCTGCATGTAATTAATTTCACGGATATTCAGCTCTATATTTACGAACAATGTCCTCATGAGGAATTGACGATTATTATGCGTCGTTATATGATGCGTATTGCAGAGCACATTGCAAAAGAGACAGAATGCCTTGGGCTGATTACCGGTGAGAGTATCGGACAGGTGGCTTCTCAGACCATGAATTCGCTGATTGCCACCAACGAAGTCTGCGAGCTGCCGGTATATCGACCCCTCATTGGATTTGATAAGCAGGAGATTGTGGAGGTTTCCGAGAAAATCGGTACTTATGAGACTTCCATCTTGCCCTTTGAGGATTGCTGCACCATTTTTGTTGCAAAACATCCGGTGACAAAGCCTAATCTGAATGTGATTCGACGTCATGAGAAGAATCTGGATGAAAAGATTGATGAGCTGGTGAAGACGGCATTGGAGACAGAGGAATTAATCATTGTAGATTAAAGGATGAACGATTGTCGCGATATTTGTACATTGATTGTCCGGATAACAAAAAAGTGTCTCAAAGGAAAACTCCTTGAGACACTTTATAGGTACGCTTTAGCGTAAGAACCATATTGGAACCTATACGATGTAGGGCTTCAAAACTTCCAGTACCTCATCTACGCCATCCTCGGTGTGGATGTTCAAGTCGATGGGCTTGGACAGATCCAAACTGAAGATACCCATGATGGACTTAGCGTCGATAACGTATCTTCCGGATACCAGATCGAAATCATAATCGAACTTGGTGATATCATTAACAAAGGATTTTACTTTGTCAATAGAATTTAAAGAAATCTGTACTGTCTTCATGAAAATTACCTCCTTAATTTGTGTCATACCTTCTGCATACATATTAATGGCAAAACGGACAAAAGTCAAGGATAAAACAGTACAAAAAAAGTGAGGAATACTATGAAAAATGTAGCATTGCACAACCTTGGATGCAAGGTAAATTCTTACGAAATAGAAGTAATGCAACAATTTTTACAAGAAAAAGGCTATAATATTGTACCATTTGATGAAGTAGCCGATATCTATATTGTGAATACCTGCACCGTTACGAACATTGCGGATAGAAAGAGCAGACAGATGCTCCATCGGGCAAAACAGAAAAATCCTCAGGCAATCGTTGTGGCAGTGGGATGCTATGTGCAGACTGGCAGGGAAGCGGTGGAGCAGGATGACTGTATTGATCTGGCGATTGGCAACAATCGCAAGAAGGATTTGGTGACGATTCTGGAGGAATATCTGGCAGAGCGCGGTGAGGCGCCTGTGGACAAGACCCTTGGCGATACCACCATCATTGACATCAATCACACAGATGAATATGAGGAAATGACGCTGCGCCGGACGGCAGAGCACACCCGTGCTTACATTAAGATTCAGGACGGCTGTAATCAGTTTTGTACCTATTGTGCGATTCCTTTGGCGAGGGGGCGCGTGCGCAGCCGAAAAGAGGACGATATTCTCCGGGAGATTACCGGCATGGTGGATGCAGGCTATAAAGAGGTGGTGCTGACCGGAATCCACATCAGCTCTTACGGAATTGATTTTGACAGGCAAAATTATTCCGGCGTCAGCCGTTTAATTGACCTGGTGGAGAGGATTCATGAAATTCCCGGACTGGAGCGTATTCGACTGGGCTCATTGGAGCCTCGCATTGTAACCGGGGAAACAGCCGCCAGACTGGCGGCACTTACTAAGGTGTGCCCCCATTTTCATCTATCGTTGCAGAGCGGCTGTGATGAGACTTTAAAGAGAATGAACCGTCATTACACTACCGCGGAGTTCGCGGACAGCGTGAAGGCGCTGCGCGAGGCATTTTATAAAGCGAATGGCACATATCCGGCGATTACTACCGATGTGATTGTGGGATTTCCCGGGGAGACGGATGAGGAATTTGCAAGGTCGAAAGCTTTCCTTATGCAGATTGCATTTTTTGAAATGCACATCTTCAAATACTCCAAGCGCGCCGGGACGCGTGCGGCGGTGATGCCGGAGCAGGTGCCGGATCAGATTAAGACAAAACGTAGCAATGAACTGTTGGTTTTGGAAAAAGAGATGTCAAAGGAATTCAGAAAGCAGTGCTTGAATCGACGGACGCTTGTGCTGATGGAAGAGAAAAAGCAGATAAACGGTATGACTTACTGGCTGGGTCACACAGCGGATTATGTAAAGATTGCGCTGCCATATAAAGATGAGGACAATCGGGAGGGCAGAATCGAGACGGTTCTGGTGAAAGAATTCCTGACCGATGATATTCTGATGGGTGAATGATAAGTGAGGTAATATGCAGACAAAGGATCAGAAAGAAAAAAAACAGAGAGTCAGCTTTTTCAGGGTGCCATTTTATCTGTTGGGCATGCTTTTGACTGCGCCGGGGAAATGTCTACATTATTTTTCCGGCAAATTAAAGACCAGAGAAGACCTTGAGAAGGTTGAGAATGTGTGCGGTCTGCTGATAGGAATTGCCATTTTCAACCTGCTTAGGGCGTGGATATACCGTATCTGGCTGCGTGCGATTATTGCAATTTTTGTGGCGTTTATTCTGATAGAGGTATTTGACTATATTGTGTTCAGCGCCGACAGTGTGCGCAAGGCATTGCAGTTTTACACACACCCTTTTGCCAAACGCTATGATTATTATCTATCCAATATTGAGCGGGCGTTTGGAAAAAGGCAGAGGACAAAAAAGCAGGAGAACACCCGGACCGGAAAGAAATCTGATACCCAAAATACACAGCAGAAAAATACACAGCGAAAGAACGCACAGCAAAAAAATACACAGCAAAAAAAAGCTTCCCGGCAAAGTACGCAGCAGCAAGGAGCCGGATGGCAGGATGGTTCCGCACAGACCGGAAGACGCAAAAAGGAGCTGACTCCCCTGGAGGAGGCGAAATCCATTTTCAGCGTGGAGGAACCCTATGGTATTGAGGAGATCCGGAGCAAACGCAACCTGTTATTGAAGACCTATCATCCGGACAATCACAATGGGTCGGAGGAAATGTGTAAAAAGATAAATGAGTGCTATGATTTGTTGTTGGAGCATATTTCCTGATGGGTCAGAGTGATGGGTTAGAGTCTTCAAACTGTGAAAAACTACCAAATTGAAAATTTTAATTTTGGAATACTTGTTAATTGATTGAAATGCCTGGAACGTGGTACAATCCTTCTTGTTGGGGTAACATTTATAAGGGATGTAAATTAAAAGGAGGGTTTTATGAGGTTCTTTAGCAAATGCAACAAGGGGGTTCGCGCCTGCTTGTCTCTTGCTTTGACTCTTGTGACAGTATTGTCACTTGGTTTGGCACAGGCTGGGACAGTGCGCGCAGCAGCAAGCAAGGTTTTGCTTGACAATCAGGATTTCAAGACGACGGTAACAGAGGAGAGTTCTTCTACCTGTAAGATTATTTTCACTCCGTCACAATCAGCACGTTATGTAATCATTCACTATTCTGTAAACAATGGTGGTCAGATGAACTACACCATGGGACAGAACGGAAGCAACTGGGAGCAGACTATTTCTGATCTGAAGAAGGGTGACACCATTACCTTCAATTTTACTTATGAGAAGGGCGGTCCCCAGTACGATAGTGACACTGTAAATTATGTGGTAGGCTCCGCAAGTGAGAGCACGAACACAGGCAATTCTAATTCCGGTAGTACCGGTGCTGGCAACACAAGTCAGGCTAGTGGTATAACGATGTACACCGACGCTAATTACAGCGGTAAAGCAGTGACCTTTGGTGTTGGCGAGTACAACATGACTGCAATGATTAATGCAGGAATCCCCAACGATTCCATTTCTTCTATCAAAGTGCCTTTGGGCTACAAACTGACAGTATTTGCTGACATCAATTATGAGGGTAAGAATCAGGTTTATTCTGCTGACACCTCTTATGTAGGTAACGCATGGAATGACCAAATCACTTCCTTCATTGTAGAAGAAGCAAATTATTATATCTATAACAGACACAGCAATCTGGTTCTGGATATTTTAAATGCCGGACAGGATAATGGAACCAATCTGATTCAGTATTCCCTGAATGGTGGTGCATGGCAGCAGTGGAAGGTGACCGGTGTGGGTGACGGATACTACAAGATTACCAGTGCGATGCACGGCAAGGCAATCGATGTTTCAGAGGTATCTAGCGCCAACGGTGCGAATGTACATATCTGGGAGTATGTAGGCGGTGCTAATCAGCAGTGGGCTATCAATTTTGAGGATGGCGAGTATGCAAGCATCGTTGCACGACACAGCGGCAAGGCACTGGACGGAGACGGTTGGTCCACTACACCGGGCGGCAATATCATTCAGTGGCAGCTTGGCAACAAGCAGGCAAACCAGCAGTGGAAATTTGTGTTGGCAAATACACAGGCAGCTACACCTACCGGTAATACCGGTTCCAATACCGGCTCCAATACCGGCTCCAATACCGGCTCCAACACCGG
The DNA here is from genome assembly GCA_017478245.1 of Lachnospiraceae bacterium. GTDB lineage: Bacteria > Bacillota > Clostridia > Lachnospirales > Lachnospiraceae > Acetatifactor. The sequence goes on along the minus strand of JAFVDW010000094.1, from coordinate 18,327 downwards.
TTCCAGCGCAGGCAACGATTACGCTGATAAGCCTGTACTGCGCACAGACATCGCAAAGAGAGATGGACAGATGTTCTTCCAGTTCAACAACAAGACCGGCGGCGCTTATTCCGATGATCAGATTTATTGGTGCATTCTGGGATTTGATCCCGCTAACGGCAGACTTTGCTACGTCAATGCAGACGGACAGCTTGTTCCGGCGAGCGCGTCCTTGAACACGATCTCCAAGGGAGACCGCAAATGCGCAAATGTTTACTACACATTGGCACAGAAGAATTATGTATATATGCCCAACATCGTATCCGGTAGAATGTACATCAGCTACGGCTCTCCGGTATATGTAACCATCAATGAGGACGCATACGGTAACGTAGGCTTTGCAGGACCGGACTTGAACAACACATCTGATCCCAACAGAGATGTTTATTTCGAGTTCGTTGAGTTTACTATCATGAATGGCGAGTACTGGGGCAACACCACCAGAGTGGATTTCTTCAGCTTCCCTGTAGTCAGCAGACTTGTAGGTCAGGGCGGTTTCATCTCCACACCGGGCGATGCAGATGTATATGACAAGACCGTAGGTGATATCGGAACCAGACAGGAAATCTTCGCAGCGTTCCAGAATGAAGTTCCCAGTGAGTTTAAGACGCTGGTTCAGGCGCCTTACAGAATCATGGCACCTTGTAAAGCAACCTTTAACGAGGGCGCACAGTATTCTAATTACTTTGATAACTACATTAATCAGATTTGGAGCAAGTTCTCCACACAGGATTTGGTATTTAGCTGCCAGGCAGGTACTTTCAGAGGACGTGCAAACGGCAACAGCCTGATTTTCAGTCAGGATGGTGGCGCTTCCAACATTGTGGTAAACAAACCCACTACACAGGATGCTTTTGAAGGAAAAGGCACTCTGGCAGCAGGAAGCGATATTGAGAAGGTTGTAGAGGCACAGCTTTGTGCAGCAATCAATAGAGGCGTGGCATTGACACCTGATAAGTGGGCAGATTCCTCTGCATTCTATCAGACGGCACCGGCTAACTTCTATTCCAAGTTCTGGCATGACCATTCGATCAGCAATCTGGCATATGGCTTCTGCTATGACGATGTGTTTGATTACAGCACATTGCTACATTACACTAAGCCTACTGCATTGATTTTGGATTTGAAGTGGTAAGCCTAGGAAATAGGTGATATAAAAAGGCGAAAAAGACACCGATGAAAGGCGGTGTCTTTTTTTTCTTGAATTTTCCGCGTAAATGGGGTAATATGATAAGAAGCAGTAGTATGTTATATTTTGAGAAAGGTACGGGGTTATATGCAGAATTTAGAGAACACACAATATTTCAAAGTAGAGACAGAGCCCGAGACCGGTGTTAAGGTAGTGTTATCTACCGTGTATGAAGCACTTACAGAAAAAGGATACAATCCTGTGAATCAGATTGTAGGATACATTATGAGTGGGGATCCGACTTATATCACCAGCCATAAAAGTGCCAGAAGCCTCATCATGAAGGTAGAACGTGATGAATTGGTGGAGGAGCTGCTGACAGAGTATATTCGCAAGAACAACTGGTAAGCGCGCAATGGGTTATGTAGGGAGATGCACATGAGAATTATGGGATTGGATTTTGGCTCTAAGACAGTGGGCGTAGCAGTGAGTGACAGTCTGCTTTTGACCGCGCAGGGTTTGGAGATCATTCGCAGAAAAGATGAAAATAAGCTGAGACAGACCCTTGCAAGAATAGAAGAGCTGATTGTGGAGCACGAGGTAAGCGAGATTGTATTGGGTCTGCCCAGGAATATGAATGGTACGGAAGGAATTCGTGTGGAGCTTACCAATGAATTTAAGGACAAGCTGGAGCGCAGGACAGGTCTGCCCATAGTTATGTGGGATGAGCGTCTTACTACAGTCGCAGCGGATCGTACGATGATGGAGGCGGGAGTACGCAGAGAGCATCGTAAGGAATATGTGGATAAAATTGCGGCTACACTCATATTACAGGGCTATCTTGACAGGAAGAGGATGTTGGAAAATGAGTAAGTTGGAAAAGATTACTTTTAATCCGGAGGGAGAGGAACCCGTGGACTTTTTTGTGTTGGAGCAGACCCGGATTGGCGGCTACAACTACATTTTGGTGACGGATTTCGAAGAGGGTGATGGAGAGGCTCTGATCTTGAAGGATTTGTCGAAGGACGGCGAGGAGGAGAGCGTTTTTACCATTGTGTCTGACGACGAGGAATTGAACGCGGTTGCCGGTGTATTTGAGAATATGCTGGACGATGTGGAGTTTACGAAATAATTTGTTTATTTGGAGGAATTTTAGTGAAGAAAAAAGAGAATATGAATGCTTCCAAGCTGAAGATTATCCCTTTAGGCGGCTTGGAGCAGATCGGTATGAACATTACTGCCTTCGAGTATGAGGACAGTATTATTGTGGTGGATTGTGGTCTTTCCTTCCCGGATGACGACATGTTGGGAATTGACCTTGTTATCCCCGATGTGACTTACCTAAAGGACAATATTGAAAAAGTAAAGGGATTCGTGATCACGCATGGTCATGAGGATCATATAGGGGCACTGCCCTATGTACTTAGGGATGTCAAGGTGCCTATCTATGCGACCAGACTTACCATGGGTATTATTGAAAATAAGCTGACTGAGCATGATTTGATGCGTGGAACCAAGCGCAAGGTGGTGAAATTCGGACAGTCCATCAATTTGGGACAGTTTCGGGTGGAGTTTATCAAGACCAATCACAGTATTGTGGATGCTGCTGCGCTTGCGATTTACTCCCCTGCGGGAATTGTAATTCATACAGGAGATTTTAAGGTTGACTATACTCCGGTATATGGAGATGCCATTGACCTACAGAGATTTGCAGAGATCGGTAAAAAAGGCGTACTTGCACTGATGTGCGATTCTACCAACGCCGAGCGACCGGGCTTTACTCCTTCTGAAAAGACACTGGGGAGAACCTTTGACACCATATTTGAGGAGCATAAGAATACTCGTATCTTTGTGGCTACTTTTGCGTCTAACGTAGACCGTGTGCAGCAGATTATCAATACGGCATACAAATTCGGCAGAAAAGTGTCCGTAGAGGGACGCAGTATGGTAAATATTATTGAGACTGCAAGGAATTTGGAATGTATCAATATTCCGGAGAATACATTGATTGATATTGATGAGATGAAGAATTATCCCGACGAGCAGCAGGTAATTATCACCACGGGAAGCCAGGGAGAGAGCATGGCAGCGCTCAGCCGTATGGCGAATAACATGCACCGCAAGATTACCATAGGACCGGGGGATACAGTCGTCTTTTCATCCAGTCCGATTCCCGGCAATGAAAAGTCAGTCACCAAGATTGTCAACGAGCTGCAGAGAAAGGGTGCGGATGTGGTCGTTCAGGATACACATGTGTCCGGACATGCCTGCCAGGAGGAGATTAAGCTCATCTATACGTTGGTTCAACCGAAGTATGCGATTCCCGTGCACGGTGAGTACAAGCACCTGAAGGCACAGGCGAAGATTGCAGAAAATCTGGGAATTGAAAAGGATCGTATTTTTATTTTGCAGTCAGGAGAGGTTTTGGAGTTGGATTCCAGAGAGGCAAAGGTGGCAGGTAAGGTGCCTGTGGGAGCCATTCTTGTAGACGGTCTGGGTGTGGGCGATGTAGGAAATGTAGTGCTGCGCGACCGTCAGCATTTGGCAGAAGATGGTATCATGATTGTCGTTATGAGTCTGGAAAAAATGAGCGCCCAGTTGGTAGCGGGACCGGACATTGTGACCAGAGGCTTTGTATATGTCCGTGAGTCTGATGAGCTTATTGAAGAGGCGAGAAGTCTTGTGGATGAAGCATTGCAGTCCTGCCTGGATCGGGGTATTACCGATTGGGGGAAACTGAAATCCACTACCAAAGATGTGTTGGGCGAGTATGTGTGGAGAAAGACAAAACGTCGTCCTATGATTTTACCGATTATCATGGAAGTATAAAACATATTAACAGGCTCCATGGATGCAAAGCACGCAGACGAAACTTCTGTACATTTGTCGAAGAACGCAAGTGTGGCGTTTTCATGGAGAGCCGCGCTTTAAAATATGGAGCAGGACAGAAATGAGGAAGTTATGAACGGTGTGAACGAGGCAGTGAGAAGATTGATAGACGAGATACAAATCTCGGATACCTATAGGGAATATGACGCACAACGCCAAAAGGTAAATCAGTTTCCTGAATTGAAGGAAAAGATAGATGAGTTTCGCTCCCGGAATTTTGAGTTGCAGAGAAGTGAAGATAACGCGTTGGATAAAATTGAGGAATTTGAAAAGCAATATGCCGATTTTAGGGAGGATCCGTTGGTGGCTGATTTCCTGGCGGCAGAGTTGGCTTTCTGCCGTATGATACAGGAAATCAATACGAAGATTGCAGATGCAATACATTTCGAATAAAAAAGGAGTGAGCGTATGGATGCCAAGAAATTGATGGTTGCCGTGTTTGGTGCTATTTTCAGAGTGGCTGCAGCATTGATAGTTATTTTTTGTATTTATTCGGCTGCAACATATTGTTATGATTATGGATATCGCATTTTCACAGAACCGGCTGTGGCATTAGGAGAAGGCAGAGAAGTAAAAGTAACTGTCACAGAAGATATGTCTCCGCTGAAAATTGGAGAGCTTTTTGAGCAGGAAGGACTGGTGAGAGACGGAAGACTTTTTGCGATTCAGTATCTTCTCTCCGAGTATCGCGAGGATGTTCGTTCAGGAACCTTTCAGTTGAATACGAATATGACCGCAGAGGATATGATGAAGGTCATGGCTGAAAAGACGGAGTCTGTGCAGGATACCTCCAAAGCACCTGTGTCTGAAGTGATCGATGAAATAAAGGAAGCTGATGAACGGGAAGAGACCGGCGAGGAGTAATACAAATGATAGTTGATGAGAGAATGTCTGCCTTTATCAATTCTATGGATAAAGGCAACACTCCTTTTTTGGATGAATTAGAAAAAGAGGCAATAGAAACGCAAGTGCCTATCATACGCAAGTCGATGCAGAGTCTGCTGAAATTCCTCTTAGCCTATGCAAAGCCGAAGAACATCCTCGAAGTGGGGACTGCTATCGGCTTTTCTGCGTTGTTGATGAGTGAATATGCACCGGCAGACTGCCATATCACCACCATTGAAAAATATGAGAAGCGCATTCCCCTGGCAAAGGAAAATTTCAGACGAGCCGGCAGAGAGGGGCAGATTACACTGTTGGAGGGAGATGCTTCCGAGATACTGCGAGAATTGGACGAATCGTATGAGCTTATTTTTATGGATGCGGCGAAGGGACAATATATTCATTTCCTGCCGGACATTCTGCGTCTGCTTCCGGTGGGAGGCTTGCTGATTTCTGACAATGTCCTGCAAGATGGTGACATCATAGAATCCCGATTCGCTGTCACCAGGCGCAACCGCACCATTCACGCCAGAATGCGTGATTATCTGTATGAGTTGAAGCATCATCCACAGTTGGAAACGGTCATTCTGCCGGTGGGAGATGGGGTGACCTTGAGCACCAAGATGAGTGTTGAAACGCAATTATCTGAAAAGATATTTAGGTAATTGCGAAACTTTCTTTAGATGTTGTGATGATTGTACGATTGCATAATTTCGTGAACAATTATAGGAGTTTTGCAAACACCTATCTAAAAAGTTATTACGAGTGAGGTATTAAAAAGATGAGTAGCGCGAGAAGAACAAAACCGGAACTTTTGATTCCCGCCAGCAGCTTAGAGGTGCTTAAGACTGCTGTGATTTTTGGCGCAGACGCGGTATATATTGGCGGTGAGGCTTTTGGTCTGCGTGCAAAGGCGAAGAATTTCTCCATGGAAGACATGGCGGAGGGGATTGCCTTTGCTCATGAGAGAGGTGTGAAGGTGTATGTGACAGCCAATATTCTTGCCCACAACGAGGATTTGGAGGGGGCAAGAGCATACTTTGAGGAGTTACGGGACATGAAGCCACAGACGCCGGATGCGCTGATTATCTCGGATCCGGGTATGTTTGCCATTGCAAAGGAAGTATGGCCAGAGGTGGAGATTCATGTGTCTACCCAGGCGAATAATACAAACTACGGCACTTATCTGTTCTGGTGGAAGCAGGGAGCAAAGCGCGTGGTCAGCGCCAGAGAGCTGTCCCTGCAGGAGATTCGCGACATCAGAGACCGGATTCCCGATGAGATGGAGATTGAGAGCTTTGTGCACGGAGCAATGTGCATCTCCTATTCCGGCAGATGCCTGCTCAGCAATTATTTCACAGGACGTGACGCCAATCAGGGGGCATGCACACATCCCTGCCGTTGGAAATATGCGGTGGTAGAGGAGACACGTCCCGGAGAGTATATGCCGGTATATGAGAATGAGCGCGGCACCTATATATTCAACTCCAAGGATCTGTGCATGATCGAGTATATCCCCCAACTGGTGGAAGCAGGGATTGACAGCCTGAAGATTGAGGGACGCATGAAGACGGCACTGTATGTGGCGACGGTGGCGCGTACCTATCGCAAAGCCGTTGATGATTTTTTTGAAGCTCCCGAAAAATATCAACAAAACATGGACTGGTATCGTTCGGAGATATCCAAGTGCACCTACCGTCAGTTCACTACGGGCTTCTATTTTGGCAAACCCGATGAAAACACACAGATTTATGACAGTAATACCTATGTGAACGAATACATCTATCTGGGTATCGTGGAGGACGTGAATGAGCAGGGACTTGCCCGCATAGAGCAGCGCAATAAGTTCTGCGTGGGAGATACTATTGAGATTATGAAGCCCGATGGCACCAATGTGTCGGTGCGTGTGGAAGCAATGTGCACAGAAGAAGGGGAGCATGTGGATAGCGCCCCCCATCCCAAGCAGGTACTGTGGTTACACCTCTCACAAACACCTGCGCAATATGATTTGCTGCGGATAAGGAGCGAAAAGGACACATGAGCTGTGGCATGTCCCTAAGTGAGAAATGGGTGGACTATAGATGGAAGTTATCTAAAAAGGGCTTGGAAAATCCTTATAATTTCGGGAAAAATAGATGTTGACCTCTTCATATTCTGCATTGTACAATAGGGGAGGTGAACATCAAAAGAAAAAAATTTCAAGTTAGGTATTGCAATTTTGAAAAAAGTAGGGTACAGTATAGAAAACGAAGCAAGGAAATAGTGTTTTCGTTTTACACATAGGTATCTTAGAACGAGGGTGTTCCAATAGTAACGAGTTTACATTGGGACATTTTTTATGTTTGCGACAAGCTGTTTCAAGATGCAGTGAACATCTGATACAGCATGCAAGGTGTCCCGGGGAGATGCTCCTGTGTGGCAGTTGCAGCACGAAGGGTTTCACCAGAGTCCCTGAGAACTGCAAAAAATAAGAGGAGAAAGGATGTAGGGAAGATGTGTGATGTGATGAATGTTGAAGAGATGTTTGGCAGCAAAGTATTTACACTGGGCAAGATGAAAGAGAGACTGCCCAAGAGCGTGTACAAAGAGGTCAAGAAGATCATTGATCAGGGTGGAGAGCTTTCACCTGCTACTGCAGATGTAGTCGCTAAGGCGATGAAGGATTGGGCGGTAGAGAATGGCGCGACCCACTATACTCATTGGTTCCAGCCCCTGACAGGTATCACTGCTGAGAAGCACGATGCGTTTGTGACCCACCCGGATGAAGAGGGCAAGATGCTTTTGGAGTTCTCCGGAAAGGAGCTCATTAAGGGCGAGCCGGATGCTTCTTCTTTCCCATCAGGAGGACTGAGAGCGACCTTCGAAGCAAGAGGTTATACCGCATGGGACATCACTTCCCCTGCTTTTTTAAAGGAAGATGCTACCGGCGTTATCCTGTGCATACCCACTGCGTTTTGCTCCTACAAGGGTGAGGCATTGGATAAGAAGACACCGCTTTTGCGTTCCATGGAAGCAATCAGCGAGCAGGCACTTCGCATTGTGAGACTGTTTGGCAATACAGAGGCTACCAAGGTAGTACCCAGTGTAGGACCGGAGCAGGAATATTTTCTGGTGGACAGAGAAAAATACTTAAAGAGAGATGATTTGATCTTTGCAGGCAGAACCCTGTTTGGTGCACCTGCACCCAAGGGACAGGAACTGGAGGATCATTACTTCGGTACCATTCGCGAGAGAATCGGTGCTTATATGAAGGATTTGAATATTGAGCTGTGGAAGCTGGGCGTGACTGCAAAGACCCAACATAATGAGGTGGCTCCCGCACAGCACGAGCTGGCACCGATTTATGAGACTGCCAACATTGCTGTAGACCACAACCAGTTGGTAATGGAGACTATGAAGAAGGTGGCAGGACGTCATGGTCTGACCTGTCTGCTTCACGAGAAGCCCTTTGCCGGTGTGAATGGTTCCGGTAAGCACAACAACTGGTCCCTGGGAACAGACAACGGTGTGAACCTGTTAGATCCCGGAGACACTCCCAACGAGAATATTCAGTTCCTGTTGGTACTGGCATGTATCATGAAGGCTGTTGATACCCATGCAGATCTGCTTCGCCAGAGTGCATCTGATGTAGGCAACGACCACAGATTGGGTGCGAACGAGGCACCGCCGGCTATTATCTCCATCTTCCTGGGCGAACAGCTTGAGGATGTGGTAAAGCAGCTAGTAGAGACCGGTGAGGCAGCACATTTGATCGAGGGCGGCAAGTTGGAGACCGGTGTATCCACATTGCCTGACTTTGAGAAGGATGCCACCGACCGCAACAGAACCTCACCTTTTGCCTTTACAGGTAATAAGTTTGAATTCCGTATGGTAGGTAGTGCAGATTCTATCGGAAGCCCTAACACCATCTTAAATGCCATTGTGGCAGAAGCTTTCTGCGAGGCGGCAGACAGATTGGAGAAGGCTGATAATTTCGATATGGCAGTACATGACCTAATCAAAGAATATATGACCAAGCATCAGAGAATCGTATTCAACGGCGATGGATATTCGGATGCGTGGGTGAAGGAAGCGGAGAGACGTGGTCTTCCCAATATCAAATCCATGGTAGAGGCGTCTTCCAGTCTCACCACGGAGAAGTCCATTGCACTGTTTGAGAAGTTCGGCATCTTTACCAAGGTTGAGTTGGAGTCCCGCGAGGAGATTCTGTACGAAACCTATGCCAAGACCATCAACATCGAAGCATTGACCATGATTGAGATGGCTAAGAAGCAGATTCTGCCCGCGGTGATGAAATACACCAAGAGCCTGGCAGATACCGTAATCGCAGTGAAAGAAGCAGGAGCAGATGCTTCCGTGCAGATAGGCGTTCTGAATGAGATTTCTGCGAACCTGGCACAGGCAAAGGCTGCACTGACCACACTGGAGGAGAAGGTGGAGAAAGCATCTACCATCCAGAATGCAAAAGAACTGGCATTCTTCTTCAAGGATGAGGTATTCACCGCCATGGAAGCGCTTAGAGCGCCTGTAGATACTCTTGAGACCATGGTGGACAGAAAAGTATGGCCCCTTCCTACTTATGCAGAGTTGATTTTCGAAGTTTAATTATCTGTTTGAATTATGGCATACCCCGGTCTTTGACTGGGGTATGCTGTTTTGTGGGAAGATGGGGAATAAGATGGTTGAATTGTAGAAATAATAAGAAAAATGGTAACCGTTCGCCCTATAGAAATCAATGGTGTTCTTCCTTAGTGTGCAAGCACCCACAGAAGAACATCATCGATTTCTGCATGGCTGAACTGTTACCAAAAATATATTTTTTTTTCAATTTAGGTATTGCAAAATGATAAAACTTCGTGTATAATACATCAAGTAATACGAAATAGGGCTATCGCCAAACGGTAAGGCAACGGACTCTGACTCCGTCATTTCAAGGTTCGAATCCTTGTAGCCCTGGAGCAAAACCCCGGAGCGTGAGCTTCGGGGTTTTCGTATGCGATGGGGCTTGACCTGCCTTGAAGGAACTGTGAAAACAGTTCCTTTTTTTCGCGTAAATTCAGTATTTATGGGCATTTCAAGGCATTTTAGGTGTCAAAAATCCCCTCTTTGCCATAAAATCAAACAGAAAAAATCAGTAAGATTTTACGCAAAAAGGGGGTTACATGAGGCTTGATCAGGGTTGATAGGTAAATTTATAGGTAAACGATTGCGTGCAATTTACCAACCTTTTATCTGCTCTGCGCGTTCCGGATCCTTGTGGAACTGCATCTTTAACTTGATGGTGGCAATTACTTCCTGCCTGGCTTCATCAACCAGTTGATAGAAAGAAGTCAGCAGCTGATCTACATCAGGCATACTATTTTTCCCATATAGAAGTAAAAGAGGATAAAGAGAGTATTTTATATAGGTTTTTACTCTGGAAGCGTCTAAGGCGCCATTAACACGGCAAAATGGATCATGGAGAGTTCAAAATGGAGCAGGAATTGGAGATAGTCAATGAGGTGCTGAGAGCCCCAGAAAAGCGGGAATTGTTGGCGGCGAAGATACGGGAGATGGTGGAAGAGACATGTTGAGAAATACGTCGAGGAATGTACAAAAAAGATGGTGGTCGAAAGGGGGTGATTGTGGTACAATTATATTCAGCAATCAAGTTTTGTATGACAATTTGTTGAAAGAGAAATTTTAATATCTATATTTGTGAATCAGAGTAATTGAATGGGGGTACATTATGGCAAAAAAGAAGAATGTTTTTAAATTTCCCGGAGTAAGTTTTGGAAAAGAGCATTGGGGATTACCAAAGTGAAACGTAAAATATCTAAGGCGACTGGTGTCCCAACAACAAAACAGGGTAGGCGGTATAAGGTCGGTAAACTATTTGGGATTAAGTAAAGCTGAGATAAGTATTGCTTGCTTCATGGTGTGTACATCGATTGCTTGCAATCATTGGGGAGACTAGCTAAAGAACATGAGAAAAAGGTTATTTGAAATTATTGAGATAGCTAGAGAGAGCGATATATTCAGCAAATTATATGATGTGATTATGATAGTTATCATAATTTTGAGTTTGGTGCCAATAGCCCTAAAAAGCGAGGGAACCACAACAGACATCATAGATATGATTACTACAACATTATTTATAGGGGATTACATCTTAAGACTGATGACCGCAGATTTCAAATTGAATAAGGGTTGGAAATCATTTGTAATATATCCTTTTACGCCCATGGCGATCATTGACTTGATTTCAATATTGCCGTCATTGGTGGCTATCAATGGCGCCTTCAGAATACTAAAAGTATTGAGACTTTTGAGAACACTTCGCGTATTTAGAGTGTTTAAGGTAATAAGGTATTCAAAGAGTATAACGATTATTATAAATGTTTTTAATAAGCAAAAAGAATCATTGCTCGTAGTTTGTGGACTGGCAGTTGGATATATACTTGTTTCAGCTCTGGTTGTGATAAGCATAGAACCGGAGACATTCCCTACTTTTTTTGATGCAATATATTGGGCAACGGTTTCCTTGACCACAGTAGGGTACGGAGATATTTATGCTGTATCTACGGCGGGCAAGGTGATCACAATGATTTCCTCAATTTTCGGAATTGCAATTGTAGCACTGCCAGCAGGCATTGTTACTGCGGGCTACATGGACGAATTAAATCAAAGCTCAAAAGATTGTACTGAACTTGATGGATAATGAAAAGTATAAAATTAAGAATGGTTCATGGTGTACTGTCGGTTACAGGAGGGTATTATGGACTTAGGGTATGGTTTTATAAAAGGATTGAATAAAATTACCAAGGAAAAAATATGTCAATGGCTGCACACTGAAAATTCTATTACATGGGACTTCTTTGTATGGTACATTGCAGATTATTTTAAAATAAGGGATTATGGTGAGGACTGGGTTATTATAGAATTGTGGTCTGAAAGACAAAGGGAATTCCTATACAAGAAATCCATTGATTATGAGGAAGAATATAAATACAATTATGAGATTGATTGTGCGAATGACTTGTGGAAATCGCATAAGCGTGGAGCAGAAAGAAACTATGATATTCTAATACGCTTAGCCCAAGTTTGATTGTATCATGAGTTGTGGAAAAGAGAACATTTTATATTATCAAGAAGAACTTGAAAGAGAGTTGTTTAAAGTGAAACGGAAACTTTACGGGTACAAATGGTTATTTTAAATGAAATCCATATAAATACATGGCAAGGTGATTTTCAATGGTAAATATTGGCAAAGAAACGGAACAAATTGAATATAAGAAAAGCACAGGGGAGCTGAAGGAAGGCGTGATTTCGATTGCTTCGATCCTTAATAAACATGGATCGGGCGAACTTTACTTCGGTGTTAAGAATAACGGTGATGTAATTGGGCAGGAAATTACTGATATGACGCTTCGAGATATAAGTCAGGCGATCAGTTACCATATTAAGCCTGTGATTTATCCGGTGATAGATACAAGGATTTTTGGAGATAAAGAGGTTGCTTATGTCAAGTTTGAGGGGAATCGAGCGCCTTATTTGGCATACAACATTCCTCGTATCCGGGTCGCAGATGAAGATAAGGTTATGGATCAGGAAACATATGATGATATGCTGCGTCAAAGAAGTGATGTGACAAAAGCGTGGGAATTGCAGGTATCGGATTATTCCATAGATGATATAGTAAAAGCTGATTTCAAGTCATATCTGAACAAGGCTAAAGCGGCTGGAAGGATTGAATTTGAGTCGGATGAACCTGAGGTGGTATTAAACAAACTGGATTTGATTGCGAAAGATGGTGTCCATCTTCTAAATGCGGTAGCGGCATTGTTTTGTAATTGTTCTACAAATGATGTACAGATGGTTAAATTTGCTACCGATGTGAAAGCCACATTTACGGACATCCGCAGGGAAGATAAAGGCTCTATCATTGGGTTGTGCAAGGTTTGTGAACAATATATTATTGATGCAATGGATTGGAAAGCGGAGATTATCGGACTTGCAAGGGTGGAGACACCGGAGATACCTGTGGAAGCAATCAGGGAGGCGATTATCAATTCCTACGGTCATAGGGTTTACAATAACAATCAATGCAACGAAATTGACGTATTCAAAGATCGCATTGAAATTCATACTACGGGTGGGTTCCCCCAGGGATATACGCCGGAGGAATTTTTGGATGGAAATAAGAAAGCAATCCGTAGAAATAAGCTGATTACAGGCGTATTGTATTATTCAAAAGACATGGAGACATTCGCAACAGGTCTTAAAAGAATAAAAGATCTGTGTGATGAAGCTGGTTGCGAAGTAGAATTTAAAACAGAGAAAGAGGATTTTGTTGTTATTTTTTATAGAAATCTCAGAAATGTATGGAATCAAGATGAGAAAAATGGCGTTAATGACGTTAATGGCGTTAAAGTTGGCGTTAAAAATGGCGTTAATGGCGTTAAAGTTGGCGTTAAAAATGGCGTTAATGAGGATGACAGTCGCAATGCGATCATTATGTGTTTAAAAGAAAACGAGCATATTTCCATAGCTCAGCTTGCGAAAGAGATAGGAATATCGAGACGCACTATCGATAGAATAATAAAGCAGCTCAAAGAGGAGAAAATAATTGAAAGAGAAGGCTCAAGCAGATCAGGACGTTGGATTGTTCATTCCTGAAATTTGATAAAGGATGTAGATGAGAAAATTTTGAAAGTTAATGTATAGCGGTTTTAGTTTGGTAAATCCATTGGTAATATCGCATCGGTGCATCCCCAAACAATCTTGTATTCATGGGCATCCCAAGGCTTTCCACCTTCGGACTCTGACTCCGTCATTTCAAGGTTCGAATCCTTGTAGCCCTGCTCTAGAGCTCAGTGGAGAACATCTGCTGAGTTTTTTTGCGCTCTGAAATGGCGTAATTTCGGGCATTCCGGAGATTGAGGGGTAAATTGTGCAAGATAGGATTGCAAAGGGATCATATGAGGATATTACAACTTTTTCCGGGTATTTTCTTCTTTATGAGAATGGATAGGTCAATTCATAGGTCGATCAGAAACGGAAGAAACGCTTGAGAATATCGTGATTAGAGCATCAAATGGCAGCAGTTACCCCGGATTATTGGCAAAAATAATGGGTTGAAGTTATTTGCCCAATAATGTAGCTAGGAAACCAATCAACTAAGGACTCAGCAATGTACTGAATGCTTTTCTATTAAGATTAACGTGTCTTTTGACACCCTAATCCCTAACGGAAAAAATATTAAATATATAATTTGCTAAATCCTTCCGTTATCATTATTTTAAGGAGAAGATAGTATATTTATTGAATCAAATGTGATAAAATCAAAGATGCAGAAATCAACAAATCGTAGTTGTAGAGAAGTTGAAATAGTGAAAATTTTAGTTATATTATATTTTTGAGCATTTTATATATTTTTGAACTTTATCAAAATGGAAACAAAAAGAAAAAGGTCGAATTTTTTGACATCGACCTTGATTCAAAATACAGAATACATCCATCGGAGGTTTCTCCAAGAGAAAGTTTTAGACATCAATACATCCTTCATATTTGTTATGATATTCTTAAAGACAATCAGATGACAGGAGCAGCGAAGGCATTTTGGGATGGATATAAGGAGCATTTAGTACCTTGCTTTTGCCTTACCGATATGACACATCCTTTCGTGACATCCGAAAGACCTGCTTTCATGAGCGTGCTAAATACGGGTGAAAAGGAACAATTTTTTATATCTAATCTAACACCTAATGAGGTGGATGTCTACAATCATCGGATTGCAGAAAATAATAAACTTATTATTTCAAATACGAATAAACTGGATGTGGATAAAATATAGAAAATGAACTAATCGCATTCCTATAATATATCATTGCATATCTTTGACCAAAGATTTTATATAAGACATATTGAAAAGAAATGTAACTAATACCTTGAAATATAAATAAACGTAGAGTATTATGAGGATAATAGAAGAGACATTTACGTTAGTTTGAATAGAGAAAGGTGGGATTTATATGGAATTGGCAGTAAACAGAGATTATGAAAAAGCACTGAATGAACAGAAACTGGAAGTGCGCAATCTTGTGTTGGCAGGATTGGAGCAAATAAAAGAAGGTAAGACAAAGGGTATTGACGAAGTATGTGACCGATTGGAGAAAAAATACAGAAATGGTACAATATAACGTACAGATTACGCGTTTGGCAGAACAGGATCTGGAGGATGCGGGAGATTATATTGCTTATAAATTGAAAAATCCGTCTGCCGCAGAAAATACTGTAAAGGGAATACGGCAACAGATCAATTTCCTAAGGCAATTTCCTGAGAGAAATGAATTGGACGAGGATGAGTTGCTCGCTGAATTGGGTGTCCGGAAAGATTATTACAAAAATTATAAAATTTACTATGTGATTGAAGGAAACACCGTTTACATAGTAAGGATTTTACACATGCTGGTTGATAGCAGAGCATGGCTGTATCAGACGTTTGGCATGTAAAAGGTCAGAGATTGTTTGGTAATTTCATAGGTAATATTGAATGGTTACATTATCAGAATATCCAGCATTCTATGGGCATCCCAAGGCTTTCCACCTTCGGACTCTGACTCCGTCATTTCAAGGTTCGAATACTTGTAGCCCTGCTCTAGAGCTCAGTGGAGAACATCTGCTGAGTTTTTTTGCGCTCTGAAATGGCGTAATTTCGGGCATTCCGGAGATTGAGGGGTAAATTGTGCAAGATAGGATTGAAAAGGGGCCATATGAGGGTATTACAACTTTTTCCGGGTATTTTCGTCTTTATGAGAATGGATAGGTCAATTCATAGGTCGATCAGAAACGGGAGAAACGTCATTTTTGCAGATTTACAAGGGTTGCTCTTTATAGTAAGATGGTAATGATTCAGAAAGTAAAAAAAGCAGAAATGAGGCTTCGTATGAGGAGAAAATGTTTTTTGGGTTTTATTCTATCAGCATCATTTTTTACCGGGATTTTGAGCGGCTGCGGTGGAGTGGTTCAGACCTCCAATCCGGATGATGGCACGGTACAGCAGAGCCCGGCAGTCGAAAATCAGGGGAGGACTGACGAGAGTGATGAAGGTGGCAACAGTCAGTCTGCGAGCAATGCCACAGTAGATTCCATGGTGGGAGAATGGACTTTTTTGTGTAATATCTATCATTCAGATGATTCAGATGGACAAGCCTATGATTATGTTACCATGTGTACCGATGAATATGCCCCGGATACAAGAATCAACATCAGCAAAGAGGGCGACAGTTATCTGACAGACTATCTATATCGGGAATATGATTATAATTGCATGATATATGGGGCGAAGCTACAGTACAAGGACAGTGTTGCCTATGAGGGCGCGGAGAATGGGGCTTGGTGCATGGAGCTTGCTGATCCCTTTGCGGATGAGGACTCTGATGGCATTTTGCGCAAGTTTTCTATTACCGACGATGACAGACTTGTGGTTTCCAATGAGTATTTCAGTGATCCCGATGAGGAGTATTCCTATTATTCAGTCAGTACGGATATTTATCTGCGCAAGGATTCCCCTCGTTTTGACGATACTGAAAATTTAAAATATTTCGATACAGTGACGGTTTCTGATGCAGCAGAGCTGATGAACAGTGTCTGCAATAACCGCAAGATTATTGTAAAAGAAGGCGTGTACAATTTTACGGATATTCCCTCCAGGGAAATTGATATTGCCGTAGAGTTATAGGCGCAGAGCAAAGAAAAGGACAGAAATACGCATATTCTAAAAAATCGCCGACTTTTATAGGGGAGTCGGCGTTTTTTTATGTACATCATTTTGTAAGGACATTCTGCAAAGCTTCCGGGTCAAGGATATCTATGTGCTGAGATTCAATATGAATCATTTTTAGAGATTCCAGACGCTTGAGTTCTCTATGGAGCGATGGTCTGGAAACATTCAAGAGCATAGCCCACTTTGTCATTGAATCAGGGATTGGTATTTTATCACTGCTTGTTTTTCTTCTCTCAATGAGAAGATAATAGGCTGCTTTCTGCGCAATTCCACTATAAGAGAGCAGTTCCAGACGCTGCTGGAGCATATATGTTGCAGATGCGATCTCTGTAGTGAAATTTTCGAGAATACGAACATCTTTCTGCAAAAGCTGCATCAAATCCTCTTTTCTGAACATTAAAAGGGTCAGCGGCTCTATAGCTACCACATCACAAGGGTATTTGTGACTGCTTGAAAATACCGCCGCAGGGCCAATCATTTCACCGGGCATACGAATGGAAACATTGATCTGACTGCCATTCGGGAAGGTCTTCTGTGCTTCGGCTCGTCCTTCCAGTATAATGCCAACGCGGGAAGCGTCATCCATAAGTCGAAGTATTACTTCTCCTTTATCATAGCATTGGATATGATGTGGTATTGATTTGAGCACAGTTCTTAATTCTTTTGCCGGAATACCCTTAAATAAGGTACTTTTTTCAATCACCGAATAATCCATACTTCCCTGCTCCTTTCTCAGATACTCATATTATAGCATAAAAAATATTTGAACTGTATCTACAGATACAGAAATCGCATGCAAATCAATATATACTATGCCTAAAGATTTAGAGGGGAGCTTAGACCTGTGAAAAAAACAAAAGAATTTCTGAAGAGGAAAAATATAATCATATCGGCAAAAAGATATCTTCTTGATGTCATGACGCAGATGGCACAGGCAGTTTTTGCTTCACTTCTGATTGGGCTGATATTTAAGACGATCGGTGAGCAGGGGACAAATCTGCTTGGAACAAACAATGTATGCGATTATCTGATTGAGCTGGGCAATTTTGCGATGAAGCTTGTCGGTCCGGCTATAGGTGTTTCAGTCGCATGGGGACTGGGGGCACCGCCGCTTGTACTATTCTCAAGCGCAGTCACGGGGTGGCTTGGTGCAAATATTGGCGGCGAAGCGGCTGCTTTAGTATCAGCTCTCGTTGGGTGTGAATTTGGCAAGCTTGTATCAAAAGAAACAAAGGTTGATATTCTGGTCACACCGGGTATTACTATACTTATAGGGAGCATCACAGCCACATTTGTTGGACCGATTGTACAGCTGTTGATGACTGGGATTGGCGCTGTGATAATGAAGGCAACAGAGCTTCATCCGTTTTTTATGGGTATTATTGTAGCATTGATTGTAGGGTGGGTGCTTACATCCCCGTTATCAAGCACAGCTCTTTGTATTATGCTGAATCTTTCAGGACTTGCCGCAGGCGCCGCAGCAATCGGGTGCTGCTCTCAGATGGTTGGATTTGCTTCTACAAGCTACAGGGATTGTAGAACAGGGGGACTCTTGGCGATGGGACTTGGCTCATCTATGTTTCAGGTTCCGAACATAATAAAAAACCCGTGGATACTTGTT